>JAFXFR010000044.1 GCA_017513475.1 Clostridia bacterium | reverse complement strand
TTGGGGTGGGAGAAGAAGGTGGGGTTGAAGTCGCAGCCCAGGCCGCGCTCCTTGCAGAAGTCCACCCACTTGCGGAAGTGCTTGGGCTCCAGCTTGTCGCGATCCACCCAGGGATTCTCCTCGTCGAAGATCGCGTAGCAGGCGTGGAGGTTCATCTTGGGGGTGCCGGGGCACAGGCTCATGACCATGTCCAGATCGGCCATCAGCTCATCGGGGGTACGGGCGCGGCCAGGATAGTTGCCGGTGGTCTGGATGCCGCCGGTCAGGGGCGCGCTGGGGTCGCCGTCGAAGCCGCGCACGTCGTCGCCTTGCCAGCAATGCAGGGAGATGGGGGCCTTCGCCAGCTTGTCCATGGCGGCTTCCACGTCAACGCCGAGGGCCTCGTAGCGGGCCTTGGCCTGTTCGTACAGGGTCATGTGGATCGTCCTTTCTGTATGCGAATTATGCCTTGGGCAGATATTCGGTGATTGCAAAGCTCCCCGGAAGCGCCGCCCGGAACGCAGCAAGGTCTTCAAATGCCCCGTCCGCGATCATCTGCGCCGCCAGATTGCCCAGCGCGGTGCCTTCCGTCGGGCCGGCGTATACGGGCAGGCCGGTGACGTCCGCGGTCATCTGGTTGAGCACGACATTCGCGCTGCCGCCGCCGACGATGTTCACGCTGGTGAAGGTTTTGCCGGTGATTTCGCTCATTTCCTTGATGGACTTGTCGTAGCATACGGCCAGGCCCATTGTGACCGCGCGGAGGATATCGCCGAGGTCAGCCGGTTCGGGCGCGCCTGCATCTGCCAGGGCGGACTTGACCTCCTCCAGCATGCTTTCTGGCACAAGGAAACGGTTGTCTGCCGCGTCCACATATGCAGGATAGGCCGATTCAGCCGCCATCTGCGCCATTTCAGCGAAGGAGTAAGCCTTGCCGGTCTCCTTATGGATGCACTGCAGCATCCACATGCCCATGATGTTCTTGAGGAAGCGGGTTGTGCCGCCGTAGCCGCCCTCGTTGGTGAAGCCGGCGGTCAGCGCAGCCTCGGTGGTGACGGGGCCGGGAAGCTCCGTGCCCAGGAGGCTCCAGGTGCCGCTGGACAGGAAGGCTGCGCCGTCATCTTTTGCGGGGACGGCCATGTAGGCGCTGCCGGTGTCGTGGGTGGCAGGGAGGATCACGGTGGCCTGATAGCCTACCTCCGCCGCGATGCTGTCCGTCAGCGGGCCCAGCACAGTGCCGGGCTTCATGATGGGCGTGCGGAACCAGTTGTCCGGCAGGCCTGCGACCATGCGGATCATCTCCGACCAGCTGCCGCTGTCCGCGTTGCACAGCGCGCCGGTGGTGCAGTTCGTCCACTCGTGGGCCTTTCTGCCGGTGAGGATGTAGGAAAGGTACTCCGGCATCATCAGGAAGTCGTCGGCTTCCCCGGCGTATTCGGGGTGCTCCTTGAGTACCGCCATCATCTGGTACACGGTGTTGAAGGGCTGCTTGGCGATGCCGCACAGGCCGAAGTGGAAGCGGAAGGGCAGCGTCTGCTCCAGCTCGGCGTCCATTCCCTCGGTACGGCTGTCGCGGTAGGCAACGGCGTCGCCAAGGCGCTTGCCGTCCCTGCCGAGCAGGACGAAATCCACCGCCCAGGTGTCAATGCCGATGGTTGCAGGTGTGAAACCCTGTTCCTTCGCGGCTTTCAGGCCCGCGACGACGTGGTTTTCCAGGCCCTCGATGTCCCAGCAGAGGTGGCCGTTCTTCATCTCCGCGCCATTGGGGAAGCGGTACACCTCGCGGATGATGACCTTCCCTTCTTCCAGCCAGGCTGCGATGTGCCGCCCGCTGGATGCGCCGATATCGATTGCAAGATAAGTCTTCATGTTATCACTCCATCAGGAACATGCACTGCATCCTGGGCTGCGCGCCGGTGACGGGATCCATCTCCAGCTCCAGCACATCGTCCATGTATATGTTCCATTTGTCCACGATGGGACTGCCGGCCTGGGTCTTCTCGGCAAATTCAATGCCCTGCTCGCATTCGTAGTAGCCGAAGAGCACATCGCCGTCGGACCAGATGGTGTAATTGCGGATGCCGGCGGATTTGAGCAGGGCCAACATTTCCGGCCAGATTTCGTCATGACGGCGCTTGTATTCCTCCTGCATGCCGGGCTTGATGCGGCCCTTCCATGCGAATCGTTCCATGGGGATTCCTCCTTGGTCTGTACTTGTCAGCGTATGATCTTATCATACATTATAAACTTGCAGGGAGGGTGTGTCAATCGGCGGCAAACAAAAACAGGCGGCCGCAGGGGAGTGCGGTCGCCCGGGGAAGATGGGGTTATCAGAGCTCCTTGACGGCCTGAATGGCTACGCAGCCAGGGCCGCCCTGGGTGGTGAAGACGGGGGTCAGGGGAAGCAGCTCGAAGGTGGCATGCTCGAAGAGCTCCTTCAGCTGAGCCTTGGCAGCCTCAGCCAGACCGGGTGCGGCGGCGTGCACCACATAGATGCGCCAGCCCTTTTCCACGCCCCATTCCTTCAACTCCCTGGCGACGTGCTTGATTGCCAGCTTGAAGGAACGGCTGACCGTGCTCATCACCAGCTGCCGGCCGTCCTTGGACTGGGTCAGCACGGGAGCCAGCTTGATGGTCTTGCCCACCAGGGACACCAGCGGACTGAGCCGTCCGCCGCGGCGGAGGTAGTCAAAGTCGGAGGGAATGAGGAAGCTCAGATCGGTATCCATCAAGGCATGCACCTTGTCCTTGATTTCCTGGAGGGTTGCACCAGCCTTGGCCATCTTCGCGGCGGCTTCCACCATGTAGCGGTGAGGGCCGCAGAGCGTGCCGGTGTTGATGACCTCGATTTTTTCGGGATGCTCGACATTTTGTGCGGCGGTAACAGCAGTGGAGTAGGTGCCGCTCAGACCGTCTGCCATGGAGAGGTTGAGTACCTCATCGTCGCCGCAGTTTTCGTACATGGCGATCACATCGCCCAGCGCGGGCTGGCTGGAGGTGGGCATGTGACCCTGGCCGATGATGGAGACGAACTCGTCCAGCTGGATATCATCCAGCTCGCGGTAGGTCTTGCCGGCGATGGTCACGGCCAGGGGGGCCACGTCAAACCCGGCCTCACGGGCCTGGGCGGAGGAATACATGGTGGAGGTATCGGCGACGATGCGAACCATGAATGATCTCCTTACAAAGGCGCTGAATGCGCAGAATTGACAGATGCAACGGGTTCCGAAAAACCGCAGCATGAGATATGATAAACCGCGATTCGCGGTATTGTCAAGCGAATTGTATCAACTCTGCGTGAATTTTGTTTGAACAATCAGAAAAAAGTCGAAACATAGCGGCGGAAAATATGGCGAAGATTGCTTTTCCCAAGCAATGAGCGTATAATGGATGCAGCATTTTTGCGAAAGAAGGGACTTGCATGAGCATTCTTGATCAGCTTTCCTCAGCGCCGCTGTACCTGATCACCGGCGCGATCATCCTCTACGTCGTGGCGATGAGCGTGTTCTTCCTCGTCCGTGCGTGGAAGGCGGGCGTCGCCATCGGCATGGACAAGGTGAAGCTCCGCCGCGCGGTGACCTCCTCTGTGACCTTCTCCATCCTGCCCAGCGTATCGATCCTGCTGGGTGTGATCGCCCTGTCCGGCAACCTGGGCATCCCGCTGCCGTGGCTGCGTTTGTCGGTGGTCGGCGCGCTGCATTATGAGACCAGCGTGGCGGATATCGCGTCCCGCGCCATCGGCCTGAGCGGCCTGAACGCGGCGGAGATGACTGCGAAAGCCTTCACCACCATCGCGCTGCTGATGACGGTGGGCATTATCTGGGGCGTGGTGTGCGTGGCGATCTTCGGCAAGAAGTACCATTCCAAGCTCCAGCGCACGGGCGATAAGAAGTCCGGCGGCGCGAATTTCGGCGATATGGCCATGACCGCCATGTTTATCGGCCTGATCACGGCCTACATGGGCAGCTACATCGGTCAGCTGATCCAGGTGAAGGGCGGCGCGCTGGTGTGCACCGGCGAGTACCTGCAGCTGGTGGCGATGGGCTTCTCCGCCCTGGCGATGGGCGTTTTCAGCTACTTCGCTGAGAAAAAGAAGATGGCCTGGCTGGACAATTTCTCCATCGCGGGCAGCATGCTGGTGGGTATGGCCGCGGCTGTCATCTGCGAAATGATCTTTTAAGGAGGTGCGACCATGGAACAGAATCGTGAAGCCTACATGGCCAAATACAATGAGAAAACCCATTTCTACGGCCGCATCGGACTGTGGATCGGCATCATTCTGCTGCTGGCTGCGCCCTTCCTCTTCGGCGTTTCGCTGGACGCGATGCCCGACCTGGGCGCGTTCGGCAAGGGCCTTGCGCAGATCGCCATCATCTACATTCCCTCTTGCATCGTCGAGTTCCTGATCTACATGCCCATGCTGGGCGCCGGCGGCAGCTATCTGGCCTTCATCACCGGCAACCTGATCAACATGAAGATCCCCTGCGCGCTCAATGCCCGCGACATCGTGGGTACCGAGGCCGGCACGACGGAGAACGAGATCGTCTCTACGCTGTCCATTGCTGCGTCCTCGCTGGTGACGACGCTGGTGATCGCCGTGGGTGTGCTGCTGATGATCCCCCTGCGCCCGGTGCTGGAGGCGCCCGCCCTGCAGCCCGCGTATAACAACGTGGTGCCCGCGCTCTTCGGCGCGATGGCCTTCAAGTACTTCCGCCGCGGCAAGAAGCTGGTGGCCATCCCGCTGATCGTGATGACGGTGCTGTTCATCTGCATGCCCAGCCTGATTGGCAGCGTGGGCTTCCTGATGCTTATTTCCGGCGCGATCGCCATCGCCCAGGCGTTCTATGCATTCAAGGTCGGACAAGGTCCGACGAGCGCTGTCAACGCTGGCGTTGATGGCGCGAAGCCCTCAGCGGAGCATAAGCCCGATGAGGGCCGATAAGAAGGAGGTAGAGGCATGATCATCCTGTACATCGTCCTCGGCCTGCTGGCGGCGCTGATGGCCGCGCTGCTGGTCGCGGTCATCCGGACGCTGATGTTGCCCCGCAAGCAGACCAGCTACGTTCCCTCCATGGATGAAAAGCGCATCAATGAGTACGCGCAGAAGCTTTCCCGCATGGTGCAGGTGGAGACCATCTCCGACCGCAGCAAGGCCGAAGTGGAGAAGTTCCGCGGCTTCCACAAGCTGATGCGGGAGCTGTTCCCGAAGGTTTTTTCCGCCTGTGAGGAGGTCGAAATCGACGGCAACCTGCTGCTGAAGTGGAAGGGCAAAACCGACAAGCAGCCCATCCTCCTGATGAGCCACATGGACGTGGTGGAGGCCACCGGCGAGTGGATTCATCCGCCCTTCTCCGGCGACATTGCCGACGGCAAGGTCTGGGGCCGTGGCGCGGCGGACACCAAGTGCAGCCTGATGGCCTTCTTTCAGTCCGTGGAGGAGATGATCGGCGACGGCTACACCCCCGAATGCGACGTGTACCTGGCGTCCTCCTGCACGGAGGAGATCGGCGGCAGCGGCGCGCCCAAGCTGGCGGGCTGGCTCGAGGAGCACGGCGTGCAACTGTTCATGCTCTGTGACGAGGGCGGCTCCATCATCCAGGATCCCCTGGGCGGCGTGAACGGTCACTACGCGGCGGTGGGCATCTTTGAGAAGGGCTATGGCGATGTGAAGTTCATCGCCCGCAGCAAGGGCGGCCATGCCAGCGCACCCGGACGCAACACGCCCATCCCGCGCCTGGCGAAGTTCATCGCGGCGGTGGAGAAGAAGTCTCCCTTCAGGGTGCAATTCTCCCCGGCGGTGGAGGCCATGTTTGAGCGGCTCGCGCCCTATGCCGGGCCCTTCTACCTGCGGCTGGTGATGCACAACCTGTGGCTCTTCAAGCCGGTGCTGGGCAAGGTCATGCCTCTGATCAGCGCCCAGGCAGCGGCGATGCTCAAGACCACCATCGCCTTCACCATGCAGGAGGGCTCCCGCGGCTACAACGTGCTGCCCCAGGAGGCCAGCGTCTGCGCGAACCTGCGCTTCATCCCCCATCAGGGCACGGATGAGAGCATTGCGGTCATCACCGACATGGCGAAGAAGTTCGGCCTGGAGACCGAGGTCATCTACAAGGGCTACCCCTCCAAGTCCCTGGATCTCAAGGGCGAGGCTTTCGGTATCGTGCAGGATACGATCGGCAAGGTTTTCCCGGAGGTGTGCGTGATGCCCTACGTCGTCACCGGCGGCACGGACGCCCGCTTCTACGGCGAGGTCTGCGACAGCTGCGTGCGCTTCAGCCCGGTGCTTTACGGCCCCGAGCAGATGGCGGGCATGCACGGCCTGAACGAGAACATCGAAATGAACTGTCTGCCCCCGGCGGTGGATTACTACAAGGAAATCATCCGCGCGCAGGAAAAGCGGTAATTGCATAGCAAAGCGCCATCCCCAATGTTCGGGATGGCGCGTTTTTGTGGGGACTCAATCGTTGGTTGAGGAGGCGCTGAACAGCTTCAGCAGCATGTCCTGATTGAGAAAGGGCAGCAAATCGCCGATATTCTTGCCGGCTTTCAGGCGGGCGATGGTGATGTCATTCAGCGCAGCATAGCTCATGAAGGGCAGAAGGAAGCTGGTGCTCTGGCCGCTGGATTCCCGGGTGCGGGCAAGGTCGTCAATGGCCTTCTGACTCATGAAGGGCAGCAGCTCGTCAAGGGATTCCTCAGCCTGCAATTTGCCAAGGGCGACTTCATCCACCGCAGCAGTGCTGGCAAAAACGGCGTAGTCGGAGAGGTTTTCGCCGTCCGCGGCGTGCTGACGCAGCAGCTCGTCCACCTTTCCGGTGGGCAGAAAGGGCAGCAGCTCTGTCATGTCCGGCAGATTGGGCAGCGTCAGCAGCTTGTCGGTGAGTTCATCCAACTGGCAGGGCGGCAGGAGGGGCGCGGCTTCCGCCAGCGCCTCCACGCTGACCTCGTCCAGCTCGTCCAGCTTGTCCTCGGCGGCCTTCTGGATCAGCGGTGAATGCCGCCCCAGCAGTTCGTCGATGGTGGTGCCGAAGAGATCCGCCAGCTCCGGCAGCTTCGATATGTCGGGCATGGACTGGCCGCGCTCCCAGTTGCTCACCGCTTGGAAGGATACGCCCATTTCATCAGCCAGGGCCATCTGGGTCATGTTGCGCTCCCGGCGCAGGCGGGCGATGGTCTGGCCGATGCGGTGCATGTCAAAGCTGAAGGTCGTCATCAAAAACAGCTCCTTTGTGGGTGTTCACCGGTGTGATTTGATGATAGCACAGAGCGCGGCGCCTGTCCATCAAGAGGTGCTTGAATGGCTGGGAGATATGCGGAGGGACCTTGCATGTCCCGCAACCTGTGATGTATGTGGAAGCTGAATCAAAAAACGCGGCCTCCGATGGCTCGGCAGGCCGCGTTTTGCGACGGTGCGGTCATTCTCCCAGCGCCTGAAGCAGCACGGTCAGATTCTGGCGCATCACGTCCTCGTAGTAGGTGAGGGGAGCGTCTGCCGGGCCGGTGACAATGGGATCCAGGGAGTACAGGGGTGCGCCGGTTTCACGGGAGATGGTTGCGGCGGCTTTGTCCTCATACTGGGGCTCGGTAAAGAGCGGAGGAGCGCCCAGCGCCAGGACGGTCTTGCACAGCTCGGCCAGCTGGCGGGGGGAGAGCGCGTCATCCGGATCGCGGTTGATGACGGCAGCCACGTTCAGATCGTAAGCATTGGCGAAATAAAGGAAGGCCTCGTGGAAGGTGATGATATCCCTGCGGGGGAGAGCGGCCAGGGCGACGCTGAGCTCCTCATCCAGGGCGGCGAGCCGGGCGATATAGGCGTCCCGGTTGGCGGCAATGGCGTCTGCGTGCTGGGGCATCGCGGCAATCAAGCCATCTGCCAGGTTGGTGACCATCACGATGGCGTTCTTCGGATCCAGCCAGATGTGGGCGTTGTAAGCGTGATCGTGTTCGTGCCCGTGGTCATCATGATCGTGGTCAGAGCAGTCCTCCAGGAGGGTCACGCCGCGGGACGCGTCCACCACAGGCAGGGCGGGAAAGGCCTCGAACACGCCCTCCAGGTAGCCCTCCATGCCTGCGCCGTTGATGAGGAACACATCTGCCCGGGCGAGAGCCTTCATGTCGCTGGTCTGCAGCTGGTAGTCGTGCAGGCAGCCGGCGGTGGGCTCAGCCAGAGAGACGACCTCCACGCCCTCGATGCCGTCAAGCAGATTGCGGGCGAAAAGGTGGATCGGGTAAAAGGAGGTGACGACAGTTTCGGCCGAGGCCAGGGCAGGCGCGCACAGCAGCAGCGCCAGAATCAGGGCGATGAACTTCTTCATGAAGGGATCCTTTCTGAATTTGGATGGCGGATCAGTCCAGCCAGGAGGCATACCTGTCCGCTGGATGGTTTTCCTTGACGATGCGGATGAGCATCTCCCGTTCCATGGAGGGGAGCACTGCGCCGTAGCGCTGCAGAAGCACCCGCATGGCGCACAGCAGTCCGGTCTCCAGCGCAAAGGGCCGCAGGAAGGTCAGAGGCAGCTGGTCGCCGGGGAGCGCGTCCAGCAGCAGGCCGAGAGCTTCATCCGCCAGGGTATCGATGTCCTTGAGGCGCAGCCGCAGGCGTACGCCGTTTTCCAGCGTCAGCACCATGCCTTGTCCAAGGGTGCTGTACAGATCACCGAAGATGACATCCCGCACCTTCAGGAACATGTCGTTCAGCGTCATGCAGGAGGGGGCATAGAGGCTGAGGCAGTCTGCTGCGTTGCCGCACAGCGGCGTGGCGGAGAGATACTGCGCGCCCAGCATGGGTTCCAGGGCGGTGAAGACGTCCACGGGGCGGATATCGACGGCCATGATAAGCACCTCCTGCACAATGGTGATGCGACGGATGTATCGTACAATATTTCGACGCCGTCGGCACAGAATCCTGCCGGCAAGTTTTTTTCACGATTTTTTGCGAAAAGCGCCCCAAAGGATTATGCATAATATGCAGT
This sequence comes from Clostridia bacterium, assembly GCA_017513475.1. GTDB lineage: Bacteria > Bacillota > Clostridia > Christensenellales > Aristaeellaceae > UBA11524. The sequence continues at coordinate 6,475 of JAFXFR010000044.1, read as the reverse complement.
GATTGGCATAAATATGCGTGAAAAATCGCAGGGGTTGTGCCGAAAATTTGTGCCGGCACAAGATAGGCGGAGGGAAGTTATCAACAGGAGAGCCGTTTTTGCAGGTTTTGTCCTTTGGCTAAAAGCTTGATTTTTCGCGGTGTCTGTGCTATGATGGGTCAGGAACAAAAGTTATCCACAGCTTGGTTCAGCCCGCTGCCATCTGGCCGTGGGCTTGTATAAACGGTGGGGCGGCCCCGAATGGGGATGTATACCGCCCTTTTTATGACCGCCCTTATTGCGGTACACTGATGAAGATAGGATACGGATGAGATGGATATGAAGGAATTGTGGGAGCGGGCCTGTGCGCTCCTGGAAACAGAGATGAACCGGATCGTTTACACGACCTGGATTGCCAATAATCTGACCGTGATTGCGCTGGAGGAGGATACCCTCATACTCCGGATCACCATGGAGAACATGCAGCGCCAGCTGATGAACATGCATCATGGCCGCATCACTGACGCAGTCAGCCGTGCGGCGGGCAAGCGCATGAATGTCGAGATCCTCACCAGCGCCGAGCTGCAGGAGCGCAATGCTCCCAAGGCTGAGGCCGTCCCCGAAGAGGACGAGATCACCGGCATTGCCCTCAACCCCAAGTACACCTTCGATACCTTCGTGGTGGGCAGCGGCAACCGCTTTGCCCATGCCGCCTCCCTGGCTGTTGCCGAGGCGCCCGCGCAGGCATACAACCCGCTGTTCATTTACGGCGGCGTGGGCCTGGGCAAGACGCACCTGATGCATGCCATCGGCCACTTCATCCTGGAGGAGGATCCCACCAAGCGCATCCTCTACATCCCCGGCGAGCAGTTTACCATCGAGCTGATCACGGCGATCCAGCAGAACCGGAACGTTCAGTTCCGCAACCGCTTCCGTAATGTGGATGTGCTCATGGTGGACGATATCCAGTTCATCGCCGGCAAAGAAAGCACCCAGGAGGAGTTCTTCCACACCTTCAATGCCCTGCATACCGCGGGCAAGCAGATCATCCTCACCTCCGACCGTCCTCCCCAGGAGATCGCCCGTCTGGAGGATCGTCTGAAGAGCCGCTTTGCCTGGGGTCTGCTGGCGGACATCAAGAAGCCGGACTTCGAGACCCGCATCGCCATCCTCAAGGCGAAGGCGGAATCCGAGGGCATCCGGGTGGGGGACGACGTGCTGGCTGACATCGCCAGCCACATCGATTCCAACATCCGTGAGCTGGAAGGCAGCCTGACCCGTCTGGCGGCTTATTCCACCCTCACCCAGAAGCCCATGACCATCAGCCTGTGCAACGAGGCCCTTCGCGACCTCTACGCCACCAAGGCGCGCAAGGAGATCACCGCCCAGGCCATCATGCAGACCGTGGCGGATTACTACTCCATCGCAGTGGATGACCTGATCAGCCACTCCCGGCGGAGGGAGATCACTGTGCCGCGGCAGATCGCCATGTACCTCACCCGTGAGATGACCAACCTGAGCCTGCCGCAGATCGGTCAGGTCTTCGGCAACCGCGACCACACCACCGTGCTCCACGGCTGCGACAAGGTGGCCGTCAGCATGAAGAACGCTGACTCCGGGATGGCAAGCGTTGTGGGGGACATCAAGAACATGATCGCGGAGGCGAAATAATCGCATATCCGGAGGCTGTCCTGCTGCAGGGCAGCCTTTTTGCTTGCAAAAAACGCCTCCATGCCGTACAATACAGGCAGACAAATTCGTTCCGGAGGTGCTGCCATGCTTCCCCATACCCATGTCAGGTTCCGCACGGCGGACGCGGCCCTTCAGCGGCTCTTTGATGAAGCCGTGGGCAAATGCCGGGGCAATCTCAACCGCTTCGGGGAGGATCTTGTCCTCGTCGAGGGCGGCGGATACGAGAAGATCTGGCTGGAGACCCAGCCCATGGGCGGCGAGATGTACGCCCCCTTCAACATGGAGGCTGCGCTGAACAATCAGCTGCTGTTCATGCGACATCAGAGGGCGGACGGGCGGCTGGCAGGGTCCATCCGGTGCGTTAATGAGGTCGGGCAAAGCCCGACTAACGAGAGCGATTGCTTGCAATCGCCGAGTGTAGCCAGCGCTGCCCCGAAGGTAGCAGTGATGGCCGAATTCAACAAGTTCCAGGGCTTCTGCTTCCCGTGGCCGGCGCTCAATATGTACTATTGGCTGGGCGAGGATCGGGATTATCTCGACCGGCTCGCTGATTGCCTGGAGCGCTTCGATGCGTACCTGTGGAAGGTGCGCGATTCCAACGGCGACGGCCTTCTTGAAAGCTGGTGTGTGTACGACACGGGCGAGGACAACGCCGTGCGCTACGGCGAATCCCCCGTCTACTGCACGGAGGATGTGCCGCCGGAGGGCTTCGATATCGTCCCCATGGCCTCGATGGACGTGACGTCCTTCTCCTACGCTGCGCGGGATACGCTGTGCGAGATCAGCCGCATCCGTCAGGATGGCCGGGCAGGGGAGTGGCGCATGAAGGCGGACGAGGTCGCCGCTGTCCTCCGGGAGAAGCTCTGGGACGAGGAACGGGGCGCGTGCTTTGATCGGGACAAGCATGGAAACGTCATCGACGTGCTGTGCCACAACAGCCTGCGGTGCATGTACTGGGGCTCGTTCACACAGGGGATGGCGGATCGCTTTGTGCAGGCGCATCTGCTGAATCCGGCGGAGTTCTGGACGGCCCTGCCCCTGCCGTCCGTGGCGGCGAACGACCCCGCCTTCCGCAATGCGCCGGAAAACAACTGGTCCGGTCAATGCGAGGGGCTGACGTATCAGCGGGCGATCCTCGCGCTGGAGCGCTACGGGTACCACAAGCTGGTCACCGTGCTGGGAAAGAAGCTCATGCAGGCGGTGATCGACGGCGGGTATGTGTTCACCCAGCAGTTCGATCCCTTCACAGGCAAGCCCAGCATCGTTGATCCGGAAACCAAGGAACCTCTGCCGCCGGACTCGGACAGGCCCTATCAGAATGCCTACGGCCCGACGCTGCTCTCTGTGCTGACGTACATCGCCCATATCTGGGGCGTGACGATGGTGCGCGGGCAGCTGTGGTTCAGCCTGGGCAGCGGTGCAGCATATGAGTACGAGCTGGGCTGGGGCGAGCATACCTACCGGGTGGAATCCGACGGAAGGACTGCCCGCATCCTGGTGGACGGTGAGGAGAAAGCCGTCAGCCGCTGCGGTGTGAGATTGCTCACTGACCGGGCAGGAAATGTGCTGGATCAGGTCGAAATAGAATGAAAGGTGAAACCTGCTTCCATGAGCAAGGAGGATATTGACGATGGCTGTAACCAATAAGGCAAAGAACCTGAATATCGCCTACATCGGCGGCGGCAGCCGCGGCTGGGCGTGGGGCTTCATGATGGATCTGGCGATGGACGAGCAGCTCTGCGGCACCGTCCGTCTGTATGATATCGACAAGGACGCGGCGGAGCGCAACCGCATCATCGGCGGCAAGATCAGCGCCCATCCGGACGCCAAGTCGAAGTGGCAGTACGAGGTGTCCGATTCCCTCAAGGAAGCCCTCACCGGCGCAGACTTCGTGGTGATTTCCATCCTGCCCGGCACCTTTGACGAGATGGCCTCCGACGTGCATCTGCCCGAGCGCGTGGGCGTGTATCAGCCCGTGGGCGATACTGTCGGCCCCGGCGGCTTCATGCGCGCGATGCGCACGATCCCCATGTTCGTGGAGATCGGCGAGGCGATCCGCGACTATGCGCCCAAGGCCTGGGTCATCAACTACACCAACCCCATGACGCTGTGCATCCGCACGCTGTACGAGGTGTTCCCGGAGATCAAGGCCTTTGGCTGCTGCCATGAGGTCTTCGGCACCCAGCGCCTGATGTGCGAGATGCTGGCGGAGGAAATGGGCATCCACGGCGTTGACCGCCACGAGATCTACACCACCGTGACCGGCATCAACCACTTCACCTGGCTGACCCGCGCCACCTACAAGGACGTGGACATCTACCCCCTGTACGCAAAGTTTGCCGAGAAGTACAAGGACGGCTACGACAAGGGCGGCGACAAGAACTGGATGAACTCCTCCTTCGCCTGCGCGCAGATGGTGAAGTTCGACCTGTTCCGCCGCTACGGCGTGATCGCGGCGGCGGGCGACCGTCATCTGGCGGAGTTCCTGCCCCCCTGGTACACCCGCACCCCGGAGACCGTCACCTCCTGGAAGTTCGGCCTGACCACGGTGGACTGGCGCAAGAATGACCTCAAGCGCCGCCTGCAGCGCTCCGATGACCTGATCTCCGGCAAGGAGGAACTGAAGCTGAAGGCTTCCGGCGAGGAGGGCCATCTGCTGCTCAAGGCGATTCTGGGCCTGGGAGATCTGGTCAGCAACGTGAACGTCCCCAACCGCGGCCAGATTCCCAACCTGCCTCTGGGCGCGGTGGTGGAGACCAATGCGCTCTTCGGGCTGGACCGCATCGAGCCCGTGTACGCCGGCCCCGTGCCCGACGGCATCCTGCCGCTGATCGCCCGCCACGTGCACAATCAGGAGAACACCCTGCGCGCGGCCCTGACCTGTGACCGCAAGCTGGGCCTGGCCACCTTCATGAACGACCCGCAGATGGGGGCCGTCACCCCGGAGGAGGGAAGGAAGCTCTTCGACGACATGCTGGAGAACCAGCGCAAGTACCTGCCTGCCAAATGGTTTGAATAAATCGTGCAGCCCGCGTCCCTGAAAGGGGAGGCGGGTTTTCAGTTCTCAGCAAAATACGAAAATAACACTTGCAATTTTCGCCCGCTCATTGTATACTGATGTTACGAAACCGGTTTAGTGTTTTTGCATTCAACGACGAATGGATTTGAGGGGATTTCTCATGGCAGTAACGATCAAGGACGTGGCGGCAAAGTGCGGCCTGTCCATCTCCACCGTCAGTAAAGCCTTCAATAATTATGCTGATATCAGCGCCGAGACCCGCGAGGCTGTTCAGCGTGCGGCGAAGGAGATCGGCTACTATCCCAATGCCATCGCCCGTACGCTCAAGACCAACCGCTCCTACAACCTGGGCGTTCTGTTCCAGGAGGAGAGCGGCACCGGCTTGACCCACTCCTTCTTTGCGTCGGTGCTGGAGGCCTTCAAGTCCGAGGCGGAAAAGCACGGCTATGACCTGACCTTCATCAACCACAACATCGGCTGGAACGGCATGACCTACCTGGAGCACTGCCGCTACCGCAATGTGGACGGCGTGGTCATCGTCTGCGCGAATTTCTACGCGCCTGAGGTGATCGAGCTGGTGAACAGCAACATCCCCGTGGTGACCATCGACCACACCTTCGCCAACCGTTCCTGCGTGCTGTCGGAGAACGTGGAGGGCATGAAGGCGCTGGTGGAATACGCCGCGTCCCTGGGGCATACCCGCATTGCTTATGTCCATGGCGAGAAGGCCAGCGTGACGGAGAACCGCATCACCGGCTACTACCGCGGTCTGGCCGCCAGCGGCATCGATTGCAACCCGGATTATCTGGTGGAGTCCGTCTATGACAGCCCCGAAGCCGGTGCTGCGGCGGTGAAGGCGCTCATGGCGCTGCCCCTGCCGCCTACCTGCATCATCATGCAGGATGATCACGCGGCGCTTGGCGCCCTGGACGCTGCGGCGGAGCTGGGCCTGCGCGTGCCGGAGGACATTTCCATCGCGGGCTACGACGAGAGCCGCCTTGCCTCGCTGACTCGTCCCCGCCTGACCACCGTGGCCCAGGATACGGACAAGCTGGGCCGCCAGGCAGCGGTCTACCTGATTGACCGGATCGAAAATCCCCGTACCGCCGGCAGCGAGATGGCCATGGTGCCCACGAAGCTCGTTAAGGGAGAGTCCATCGGGCCGGTGAAAAAGTAAACGGTCAATGAAGACGTACAAAGAGCCGTCCGGAGAGGATCCGGGCGGCTCTGTTATGCTTTTCACGGCAAAAATCCGCCGTGAGTTCCCGGCAATATTCGGATTTTTTTTCACAAGGTGTTGCAACAAATCGTGTAAGGGTGTATAATGTTCGAAGAATACTGTCCATAAGGAGGTTTTCCACCCAATGTTTAAGTACACTTGCGACGGTAATACCGCCGTCAGCCATGTCGCTTACGCATTCAGCGATGTGGCCGCCATCTACCCCATCACTCCTTCCTCCCCCATGGCGGAAGTTGCTGATGAGTGGTCCGCTCAGAAGCGTGAGAACCTGTTCGGTCAGACCGTGAAGATTGCTGAGATGCAGTCTGAGGCCGGTGCTGCCGGTGCTGTCCATGGCTCCCTGGCCGCTGGCGCCCTGACCACCACCTTCACCGCATCCCAGGGTCTGCTGCTGATGATCCCCAACATGTACAAGATCGCTGGTGAGCTGACTCCCTCCGTGTTCCACGTGAGCGCCCGTGCTCTGGCTTACCATGCTCTGTCCATCTTCGGCGATCACTCCGACGTTATGGCTTGCCGTCAGACCGGCTTCGCCATGCTGGCGT
>JAFXFR010000043.1 GCA_017513475.1 Clostridia bacterium | reverse complement strand
CATTCAGGTCGGCGCGCGCAACATGCAGAACTTCGACCTGCTCAAGCGCCTAGGCAAGACCAACAAGCCCATCCTGCTCAAGCGCGGCCTTTCCGCCACGATCGAGGAGTGGATCATGTCCGCCGAGTACATCATGGCCGGCGGCAACGAGAACGTCATCCTCTGCGAGCGCGGCATCCGCACGTTTGAAACCTACACCCGCAACACCACCGACCTGTCTGCGGTCTGCGCGGTGAAGCGGCTCTCCCACCTGCCCGTCATCGTCGATCCCAGCCACGCCACCGGCAAGTACTGGATGGTGCAGCCCCTGGCCCGCGCGGCCATCGCCGTGGGTGCGGAGGCCTGATGATCGAAGTCCACAACGATCCCGCCCACGCCCTGTGCGACGGCACCCAGTCCATCAAGCCCGACGCCTTTGCCGAGGTCATGGCGGACATCCGCAACATCGCCAAGGCGGTGGGCCGCGAAATCTAACCCAAAGGCTCTCCTTCCGGGAGAGCTCCCGCGAAAGCGGGTGAGAGGGCTCTTGCCAATGTGCAACAGGAGGTACACCATGCCCATGATCACCGTCCCCCTGGGGGAACGCACCTATCCCATCCACATCGGCAGCGGACTGCTGGACTGCCTCGGCACCCACGTGGTGGAGGCGCTGGGGGAGATCTCCGTCGCTGTCGTGACGGATGACAACGTCGCTCCCCTCTACCTGGCCCGCGCGGAGAAGTCGCTGGAGGCGGCGGGTCTGCGGGTGTGCACCATCACCCTGCCCCACGGCGAGCAGACGAAGTGCCTCGACCAGCTGGCGAACCTGTACGCCTTTCTGTGCGAGAACCGCCTGACCCGCAAGGACGCTGTGATCGCCCTTGGCGGCGGCGTGATCGGCGACCTGACTGGCCTTGCCGCGGCGACCTTCCTGCGGGGCGTGCACTTCATCCAGGTGCCCACGACGCTCCTGGCTCAGGTGGACTCCTCCGTGGGCGGCAAGGTCGCGGTGGATCTGCCCCAGGGTAAGAACCTGGTCGGCGCGTTCTATCAGCCGGAATTCGTGCTGGTGGATCCCGACACGCTGACCACCCTGACCGACGAGTATTGGCGCGACGGCCTGGGCGAGGTGGTCAAGTACGGCTGCATCGGCGACGCGGACTTGTTCGCCCTGCTGGAGGGATGCGCCCCCGGCGGACGCGCTGCCCTCATGGCCCGCATCGACGACATCCTCCTGCACTGCATTCAGGCCAAGGCGGATGTGGTCGCCCAGGACGAAAAGGACACGGGCCTTCGCATGACGCTGAACTTCGGTCACACCATCGCCCATGCGGTGGAGACCTGCCAGCATTACGAGGGCCTGCGTCACGGCGAAGCGGTCGCGCTGGGCATGCACGTCATGACCCGCCTGACCGAGCAGAAGGGGATGACTGCTCCCGGCACGGCGGCGCGCCTCGACGCCCTCCTCCACCAGCTGGATATGCCCATGGAGCTGCCCGGCCTGAGCGAAGAAGACGTCATTTCTGCAATGTTTATGGACAAAAAGTATTCCGGGAAGGTATTGCGGGTCATCGTGTTGAATGAAATAGGCAAGTGCTTCATCCATCCGACGGATGTGAGCTTCTTTCACGGCATGATGAAATAACGAGAGGTGCGCAAGCGATGAAAAAGCAGGCCTTCAACCCCTACCTGCCCTCCTGGGAGTACATCCCCGACGGCGAGCCCTACGTCTTTGACGGACGCGTGTATGTCTACGGCTCCCACGATCAGTTCAACGGCTGGGTCTTCTGCCAGGGAGACTACATGGGCTGGTCTGCGCCGGTGGATGATCTGTCCGACTGGCGCTGCGAGGGCGTGATCTACGAAAAGACCCAGGATCCCCTCAACGCCGACGGCCATATGTGCCTCTATGCCCCTGATGTGACCAAGGGCCCCGACGGCCGCTACTACCTGTACTACGTGCTGGACAAGGTAGGCGTGGTGAGCGTCGCGGTGTGTGATTCCCCGGCGGGCAAGTATCAGTTCCTGGGCTATGTGCACTACAAGGACGGCACCCGCCTGGGCGATCGTCCCGGCGACGAGCCGCAATTTGACCCCGGCGTGATCACCGAGGGGGACAAGACCTTCCTGTACACGGGCTTCTGCGCCAGGGGCGACAAGTCCCGCCACGGCGCGATGTGCACTGTGCTGGAAAGCGACATGCTCACCATCGCCGAGGAGCCCATCTTCGTTGCTCCCGGCGTGGAATATGAGGAAGGCACCGGCTTTGAGGGCCACGCCTACTTTGAGGCGGCCTCCATCCGCAAGCGCGGCGATACCTACTACTTCGTGTATTCCTCCACGGTGATGCACGAGTTGTGCTACGCCACCGCCAGCGATCCCCGCGGCCCCTTCACCTACGGCGGCGTGATCGTCTCCAACGCGGACATCCACATCGACACCTACAAGCCCGCCGACATGATCGCCGTCTCCGGCGGCAATAACCACGGCTCCATCGTTGAGATCAATGGCCAGTGGTACATCTTCTACCACCGCCAGACCAACGGCCACTGGTTCAGCCGCCAGGTCTGCGCCGAGCCCATCGAGTTCCGCGAGGACGGCTCCATCATCCAGGCGGAGATCACCTCCTGCGGCCTCAACGGCGGCCCCCTCAAGGGCGAGGGCTGGTACCCGGCGTACATCGCCTGCCACATCTTCGACAAGGAAACGCCGCTGATCGTCAGCCGCCCCGGCCTGCCCCGCGTCACCCAGGACGGCCGCGACGGCGACACCATCGACGGCCACATCGACCAGATCCACAACGGCACGACCATCGGCTTCAAGTACTTTGACTGCCGGGACGTGAAGGGCGTCCGCATCCAGACCCGCGGCTATGGCAACGGTGTGTTTGAGGTGCGTACCGCATGGGACGGCGAGACCCTGGGCGAGATCCCCGTGGTGGGCTATAACGTCTGGACGGAGAACGGCTGCGAGTGCCGGATCCCCGACGGCGTGCACGCCATCTACCTTGTCTTCCGCGGCACCGGCACCCCGCAGCTGCGTGGTTTTGAGTTGGTCTGCTGAAAATAGTGGAAAAAGTGTTGTGCGTATTCAACAAAAAGCAACAAATTAGCATAATTCTCTTTTCAAAACGATTCGTTTCATGTAAAATAAAATAGGCAGCATATTTCGCGGCCCGCCCGATGCTTATGTCGGCGAGCCGCTTTCTTATTGTATGGCAAAGAAGGTGTACACAACGATGGCGACTGAACGCGAGCTTGCCCTGAGCCGCAGCATGGCGGCGCTGCTGGCCGGCGATCCGGGGGCGGAAAAGCCTGAGGATGCCGGCGTCCATGCCTGGCAGCTGATCCGCTGGGAGGCGGACGTTCCCCTCACCGACGATCAGCGCGAGGCCCTGCTGGAGGGCGTTGACGCAACCATGTCCGCGGCGGGCACGGCGGCGGCGCTCTTCGCGGCGGACGGCGATGTGATGACCATCATGCTGGCGCTGAACCGCTTTCCGGCGAAGATCCACCGGGATACAGTGCTTTGGCTGTGCGCTCATTCGCTGATGGATCATGCCTCGGTCAATCTGGAGCAGGACGGCACCATGTTCATCGGCGAGGAATTCACCGATGCGGCGGAGTGGCTCAGCCACCTGGCCCCCATGCGGGAGATCTCAGAGTGGTGGCGGCGGGTTTCGCCCATCGATGGCAGCAAAGCCCACGCGCACCGCAATCAGCTGCAGACCAGCATCAAACGCCGCCAGTATGGCACGCTGGGTGGATATGTGTCCCGGGTGCTGCGGACGGAAACGGAGCTGGCGAAGGTCTGCTTCGGCTTTGTGCCGCTGGTGATCGAGGCCGTCTGGAGCCAGCACGGCGAGCTGTCCCTGCAGACGCTCACCCAGGGGCTCTCCCTGAACGAGATGACCCGCCATCCGCGGGAAGCGCTTTTGTCCTGGCTGAACGCGCTGACGCCCATCCTGCGGGCCTGTCCCCCCAGCGTCAATGCTGCGCCCATTGACCGGGTGATCGAATCCATCCGTGCGGATTGCTCGCTGCCCTATTCCCAGGCGAATCTGTCCAAGTCGCTGGGCCTGACCCCGGCTTATTTCTGCCGCCTTTTCCACGAAAAGACCGGTCAGCACTTCTCTACCTTCCTGACGCGTACGCGCATGGAGAAGGCGCAGTACCTGCTTTCCGACGGGCAGAATCTGTCCCTGGCGGAGGTGAGCAGCGCTTGCGGCTATCCCAACAAGAGCTACTTCTGCCAGGTGTTCAAGAAGTACACCGGCATGACGCCCGGCGAGTTCGAAAACACCTATAAGGACGTATAATTTTTGCCATGCGGATGATATTACTCATGTCATCCGTTTTATTCATGAATCAATGTGCAACCATCCAAGGAGGTTCTCTGCTGTTATGAAGAAACGCCTTGTATCCCTGTTATGCCTGCTGCTGTGCGCGCTGTTTCTGCCAGTGACGGCTTCCGCGGAGGAGCCTGCCCCCAGCGTGCGCGTGCTGCTGCGCCGTCTGGCCCTGACGGACCGGGCCGACCTGATTCTGGACGGTGTGTATACCGCACAGGTGAACGGTCAGGTGATTATGTCCTTCCCCCGGGGGGCGAAGGTGACCGTTGCCATCCGCGGGAATGACCTGTACCTGTTCTATGAGGGCATGACGATGCGTCTGGGCGGGGAAGTCCTCTTCATCCGCAACGCCTCGGGCGGCGACGACGGGCGCACCGGCATCCGGTTTGAAAAGAACGGCAGCCTCTACCCCGGCGACCTCCGGCTGAAGATCAAAGACGGGATCCTCTTCCCGGTATGCACCATGAGCGTGGAGGATTATCTGCTGGGCGTGGTGCCCTACGAGATGAGCGAGTACTTCCCCCTGGAGGCACTCAAGGCCCAGGCGGTCTGCGCCCGTACTTATGCGCTGAACAAGCTGGGCTCCAACCCCGATTATGATGTGGTGGATACCACCAACGATCAGGTCTTCAAGGGTGTGAACCACACCTATGTGAATGCAAAACGCGCCGTCCGGGAGACCGCCGGCGTGGTGGGTACCTACAAGGGCAAGCTGGCCATCTGCTATTACAGCGCCTCCAACGGCGGACAGACCGAGCTGGTGCAAAACGTCTGGTCCGGCCGGGGCGACTGGGATTACTACATCATCGCGGACGATCCCTACGATGTGGAAAACCCGGAATCTGTGGTGCGGCGCGCCCGGGTCGCCAAGAACGGCAATGTCCGCGAGGATTTCCGGCTGATCCTGCATGCCCAGGTCCTGCCGCAGCTGCTGCAGCAGGGGTATATTCCCGAGGCAGAGCACTTCCGTGTAGACGGCATCTCCGCCATGACCCTGGGCACGCCTGCCTTTGACGCTCCCAGCCGCTCGTACACCGAAATGACGGTGACCTTCGCCTGGTCGGGCCGCAAATGGATCATGCCGGAAGCTGAGGCGACGCCTGTGCCCGCTGCGGAGGAGGAAGAGGAGGAATTCTACTTCTTCGCAACGCCCGCCCCTACGGCGACGCCCATCCCCACCGTTACCCCGGAGAGCTCCCCCACGCCTGCGCCTACGCCTTATCTGAGCGATTTTATCCCCGCTGAGGGTGAAGCCACCGTAACGGTGCAGATCTTCCCGGATGTGATCGACGCCCTGCTGCTGTCCGTTTACGGCGCGAACAACGAGCTGCTGACCATCACGGAAACCGACACGCACTTCGTCGTTGAGGCGCGCCGGTACGGTCACGGCGTCGGCATGAGCCAGCGCGGCGCCCAGTGGATGGCCGGCCAGTACGGCAAGACCTATCAGGAGATCATGGCCTTCTATTACCCGGGTATGACGCTGTCCAGGGTGGATGCGGGCACGCCGGCGCTGCCCACCACTCCTGCGGAGCTGGCTGCGACCCTCGCTCCGCCCGCTACGCCCACGCCCCGTCCGACGCTCATGCCCGTCACCGTGACCGATGATCTGCCGGAGGGCGCATACCTTGCGGCAGTCACGGAGATCGATGATGATTCCAGCCTTAACCTGCGGGAGGAGCCTTCCCAGGGCGCGGCGATCCTGCGCCGGCTGTACAAGCATCAGCGGCTGATCGTGCTGGAAACCTGCGAGGATCCCGCTTGGGTGAAGGTCCGCACGGATGTGATCGAGGGATATGTGATGGCGAGCTTCATCACCCCCGTCACCGGAGAAGCGCCGGCAGCAACGCCCGCGCCCACACCGGGCTTCACTCCGGCCCCGGCAGAATAAAGCAAGGGCCGCGTCGGATGGCGCGGCCCCTTTCCATGGAGGAATTATGTTTGAAAGGATCTGTGCCGGACTTGCGCTGGGCACACTGACAACCCCGGCGATCCGTCTGCAGGGCGGCTTCACCCACCGCATGTTTCGCCTGAAGACGGATCGCGGCGACTATGCCGTGAAGCTCCTCAATCCGGAGATCATGGCGCGCCCGGATGCACCGGACAATTATCGTACCGCCGAGGGCTTTGAGGCCTTGCTGGAGGCAGCAGGTCTGCCCATCCTTCCCGCAAGGATGATCGGAGGGCGCAAGCTGCAATGTGTGGAAGGGCAGCATCTGTACGTGTTTGACTATTTCCCCGGCAGGCCTTTGCAGGGGGAGGAGATCACACCGGCCCATTGCGGGCGGATCGGTACGGTGCTGGCGCGGATCCACGCTGTGCCTGTGCCCGAGCGTCCGGAGGCGGAAAACGTCCCCGGCCCGACGATCCTGTGGGAGGATCTGGCGGCAGGTCTGCTTGGTTCTGCCGATACCCGCGCGGAAGGGGAGCTGCTGGCAGCAGCCGCGCCTCAGCTGGCACGCCGCACCGCCGCAGCGATGGAGGCAGTCCGCAGTCTTCCGGCGGCGATGGCCCTCTGCCATAACGACATGGACCCGAAGAATGTCCTCTGGCAGGGGCAGGATTTCCGCATCATTGACCTGGAATGCCTGGGCATTGCCGATCCCCGGCAGGAGCTGCTTGACCTGGCCATCGCCTGGAGCCACGGGAATGAAACGTGCTTCAAGGCCTTTGTGTCCGCGTACTGCGAAGCGGGAGGCGCGGGCCTGACGGATGCGGCCCTTGTTTATGACAGCCGCCGGAACATTCTGGACTGGCTGGCGTACAATGCACGGCGCGCGCTGGTTGAGGATCCGGAGGAGCGACGGATTGCCACCGGGCAGATCCGCGCCTCCCTGGAGCAGCTTCAGGAGGAGGCGGCTGTCCGTGAGCACGTGCTGCACTGGCTGACGGAGCTGGCCTGACCGATCGCCAAAAAATACTGAACTTTCGAAAAAATTTTTAAAATTCCCTATTGACTTGCCCTTTGAAACGTGATATACTATCAAACGTTGACGGGGCATTAGCGCAGCTGGTAGCGCACAACACTGGCAGTGTTGGGGTCAGCGGTTCGAATCCGCTATGCTCCACTTATGGACTTGCAGAACTGCAAGTCCTTTTTCGTTGTATTGCGCGGAATACGCAAGTTTCTGCCTGTAAAGCCTGCAAAATGGGGTACCCCTTTTGCGACGTACCGCAATTCATACCGCAATTGGTACCGGAAAGCCTGGGAAAATCAAAGGAAAGCGTCCATCTTTGCCAACTCTTTTTGCTTGGTTTCCATGCTGGAATGGGCATAAAGCTGGAGTGTCAAAGCAACTTTCGTGTGTCCCAGGATTTCGGAGAGCGTGCGGACGTCCATGTCGGATTCAATCGCTCTGGTTGCGAACGTGTGCCTCAACGCATGGACACCCATTTGTGGCAACCCTGCCTTCTTCAGGGTGCGGTGGAGGGCCCGCCTCAGATTGCGGCCTTCGTATGGGGTCCCAAGGTCAGAACAGAAAGCCAGATCGTAAGCATTCCACGCAGGCCCCTGGGCCAAGCGAGTCTCCAATTGAATCACACGCTGGGTGGCGAGTAACTCCTGCATCTTGGGAGAGAGAGGGTTGGTTCGCCGCCCGGCTTTTGTTTTAGGCGTACTCGCCTCCAAGCGGGTACGGGTAGGGGCATCGTCAGAGAAGTCGCGGATGCGCCCGATGGTTTGCTTGACGGTGAAGCTGCTGCCATGAATATCACACCACCGAAGTCCGGCAACCTCTGCCATACACAAACGCCCCTGCGACTAACATTGCAGGGGCATTCTTTATCCCATCATCTTCATATACTTGTACACCGTCGGCCTTGAAAGCCCGCACACCCGCGCCAGCTCCGACACGTTCACTGTATCTCCTGCTCCAATTCATCAAACACCGGCGCGCTGAAGAACTCACCCAATGTCCTATCCAGACCGTCGCAGAGCTTCTTCACCAAATTGACCGATACCTCTTTACGGCGCAGCTAAAGCATACTATGTCCATGTCGAAAGACATGCTCATTCCTTCACTCCTCGACATTCTCTTGACAGAGGTGCTATAATACCAGTAGGAATCTGACGATTCCTGCCGGCAGTTCTCCTGTCAGCAATCCAGCAGAAAGGGGGAAGCAATATGACGAAACCAACCTTTACCAATCGCGTGCAAAATCGGCGTTTGATTTGTGCGTTGCTGGCAGTGATGTGTCTTTGCGCGAGCGGACTTGTACATTCTCACAGTTGTCTGGAAGAATCCAACACACCACATTTCCATCGCTGTACAAATGACTGCTGCACGGTGTGCGCGTTCAGAAGCCTGATCATCTGTGCATTG
>JAFXFR010000042.1 GCA_017513475.1 Clostridia bacterium | reverse complement strand
TGTCAGTCGCGCGCCGTTGACAGGTTTCTTCCAGCCTTGGAAACCCTCTCTGTGGACGGTGGACGCGCGGTCTACTCTTCATCGCCTAGGGTCTTCGACCCATTTTTTCAGAACAGGAGTATTGTAGCAGGAATCGGGCGGATTGTCAATCCCACGCATAGGGGATATCCATCACAAAAGTAATGCCATACCGCTCCTCATATTCGGCGCAGAAGTTCGCAATATCGCCGATCTCATCCTCCAGCAGCACCTCACTGACATGCACCGTCTTGGACCGCGCCTTGCTGTACAGCTCGTCCGGGTCGAAAACGCAGAAGCCTGTCTCAAAGAATACAGGCCGCCACCAGACCTCCGTCAAGCCCGTGTTACAGAAGGCCTCCGAACCAATGTAGCGCACCGTTTCCGGGATGTCGATGCTCGTCAGCTTCCAGCAGTCCACAAAGGCAGAGGGGCCAATGGCGTACAGGTTCGGCGGGAGCGTCACATCCGTCAGTTCGCGACAGTTACAGAATGCACGGTCTCCAATGATCATCAGCGAATCCGGGAGGTACACACGCTCCAGGCTGATACAATCCCAGAACGCACCCTCACCGATCATCACCACGCCCTCCGGCAGGATGACCTCCTGGATCAGCAGATTGTCAAAGGCATATTCCCCGATGATGCGCGTCCCTTCACGCACGGTGTAGCTGGTCAGATCCTGCTCAATCGGATAGCTCACCAGCGTCCCGGAGCAATACACCGCGCCGACTTCATCCGTCAGACACAGGTCGGACGTGCCGCCGCAGAGGGGACAGACCTCCTCCGCCAGCGCCATCATCGGCATCAGCATCAACAGCATGCACAGGAAACCCAGCAGCTTCTCCACGTCATTTCCTCCTCAATCAATCGGGCTGTCCCACATGTACACCACATTACCTGACTTGTCAATATATCCCCGCTGATCACCCATGCGCACAGGCGCCAGCTCGCCATCAAAATTCCACGCACAGGTAAATTGCAGCGGGATGACCACTTCGCCGTCCAGGTTGATATAGCCCCATCCGTCTGCGGTGCCTACAGCCTGCAAGCCCTCAGCAAAGTAGGGATAGTCATACTCCGGCAGCTCGTAGGCTTCCGTCGTGAGCACATTGCCCTGGCTGTCCAGCAGCAGCACGGAATCCCAGAAACCGCCGCCCAGCGACTTCCATATCCGCTCCTCGCTGATGGCCGCAAAATGATCGCTGTCCATGAACGGCACGATCTCGCCCTGCCGGTTGATGAAGCCCGTCACGCTGTCCTGCTTTGTCGTGCCGCTCAGGCCGACCTTGGCATAGCCATCGCGGAAGGGACACGTCCATGTAAATCCGCGAGCAAGCACATTGCCATCCACATCGATGAAGCCACAGTCGCCTTCGAAGAACTCCACCTCCGCGTAGCCCTCGCTGAAGTCCGACGCATGCTTGTACTGCATCGGGATGACGATGTTGCCCTCGCCGTCAGCATAGCCGTAACGCTCGTTTTCGTCCACGACCACCATGCGCCCGTCGGAATAGCAGGCCGCATACACCGTGCTCACGCCGTATGGCAGGCGGATGACATTTCCCTTCTCATCCATCATGAAGAACTTGATGGGTTCGCCCTTCATGTCCGTATAGGAGGCGGCCACAATACCATCGTGGAAGCAGCCCGGATCGACCGCATAAAAGTCACCCTTGATGACCATTTCGCCGTTTGTGCGGTCCATGTAGCCGCCATTCACCGGGATCAGCCGGCTGTCAGACACCCAGGGCCACACCCATACGTCAAAGGAAGAGCAATACCCGCTGGGGATATCGAAGAAGCCCTCGCCATCGGCTGTGCTGATCACCCAGATGCCCGTGTCCTTGCCGCCGTAATAGCCGCCGTCATAACCGGGATCGATGTACTCCGCGATGGGCTCCAGCACAAAGGCGCCGGTTCTGTCGATGATGCCCTCACAGGGAACGCCAAATAGCGACATCGGATCATCCGGATCGGGCACAAAGCCTTCCGGGTACACCATCACCGTCGCGTAGTCCCCGCGGAACTCCCCAGCCCCGTCAAACTGCGGCGCAATGATCCACTCCGCCTGTGCGTTGATGTAGCCCCATAGACCATTTTCATCCATAGCAGCATAAAGCTGCTCCTCTGCAAAAACTGTCAGCGGCAGCAACAGGATCAGCAAGCACAGCCACTTCTTCATACATTACCTCCGTGGGCACATTCTGACAATACAACGTATGAAGCCATACCTTTCTTGCCGAAAGCAACAAAAAGCCGGATGCTTTCGCATCCGGCGCTTCGTGCGGGAAACAGGACTTGAACCTGCAAGCTCGTACGAGCACATGAACCTGAATCATGCGCGTCTGCCAATTCCGCCATTCCCGCAGAAGAGTGTGGGCAGGGGTGGATTCGAACCACCGAAGTCAGTGACGGCAGATTTACAGTCTGCTCCCTTTGGCCACTCGGGAACCTACCCATATAAAATTTGTGGAGCTGGCGATGGGACTCGAACCCGCAACCTGCTGATTACAAATCAGCTGCTCTGCCAATTGAGCTACGCCAGCACGAAGCTCTTGAGTGTTCAAGTCCAGAAAAGTGGCGACCCGGAAGGGGCTCGAACCCTCGACCTCCAACGTGACAGGCTGGCGCTCTAACCAACTGAGCTACCGGGCCA
>JAFXFR010000041.1 GCA_017513475.1 Clostridia bacterium | reverse complement strand
CTTCCACGTCGCCCTGGGACTCGGCCTTCAGGCACAGCGCCTTCTGGAAGTCTTCCTCGTTGGCGATGACGGTGTCGACGTACTTGACCAGCTCGGTCATCACTTCGTCAGCGCGCTTGCCGTACTTCCACAGGTTCTTGCGGTAGTTCAGGTCGCAGGAGACGTGCACGCCGCGGGCCTTACAGGCCTTCAGGGCTTCCAGGGTCAGGTCAGCAGCGCCCTGGGAGATGGCGGGGGTGATGCCGGTGAAGTGGAACCAGGTCGCGCCCTCCAGCACGGAATCCCAGTCGATGTCGCCGGGCTTGGCTTCGCAGATGGAGGAGCCGGCACGGTCGTAGATGACCTTGGAGGGACGCTGCACAGCGCCGGTCTCCAGGAAGTAGATGCCCACGCGGTTGCCGCCGCGGACGATCTTGCTGGTGTCAACGCCAAAGCCGCGCAGCTCACGGATGCAGGCGTCCGCCACGTCGTTCTTGGGCAGAACGGTCACGAAAGCGGTATCCAGGCCGTAGTTGGCCAGGGACACGGAAACGTTGGCTTCGCCGCCGCCGAAGGTGGCCTCCAGAGAGGGGCTCTGGAAGAAGCGCTCGTAAGCGGGGGACTTCAGTCGCAGCATGATCTCGCCGAAAGTAATAATCTTGCCCATTTTAGGTGTACCTCCTGAATGTATTGTGAGTTATTTCTTTTCCTTCTTGGTCAGCCAGACGTAGCAGCAGCAATTTTCGTCAGTGGACTTGGCCTGAATCTCCTTGATGCGCCAGCCGTTTTGCAGGAGAGCATCCAGTTCAGGGAGCTCTGCAACCTCGCGATTGCCGGTGACCTGACCGACAATGATGAGCCTATCCATTGGAAAGACCTCAAATAAAAACGTCGAACTGCTGTTGGGCGCGGAGCTCAAACTCAAACGTCAGACGAGTCTGGCGGAGAAACGGGTCGAAGACCCTTACTTCTGCACGAGGTGCACAGCGAAGCCGGCAACTTCGTCCTCGAGGTAGATGGCAATCAGCTTGCCGTTCTTGACGACAGCGGAGTCCTCAATGAACTTGTAGCCGCGCTGCTCCAGGTGCCACTTGGCGCGCTTGACGCTGTTGGTGCCGATGGCGATGTGGCCATGCTTGCCGCGGCCCATGTACTTGTTGATCTCGATGCCGGTGCCCACGAAGTTGGAGGAGTTGCCTTCCTTGATGGGCATGCCCAGCAGCGCAGACAGCTTCTTGCACTCAGCCATGGATTCCTCGGCGGACTCGGTGTTGATGCCGATGTGACGGATCTCGAAGCCCAGCATCTTGTTCACGGCGCTGCGGGTCAGCTCGGTGATCTTGTCCCATTCCTTGTTCTTGATCAGATCCTTGGGGCACATGAAGGTGCCGCCGCAGCAGATGATGCGGTCAAAAGCCAGGTAATCCAGCATGTTCTTCTCGTTCACGCCGCCGGTGGGCATGAAGTTGAGGCCGGGATAAACAGGCGCCAGGTTCTTGATCATGGGCAGACCGCCGGCAGCCTCAGCGGGGAAGAACTTCACAGCCTTCAGGCCGAAGGACAGCGCCACCTGGATGTCGGAGGGGGTGGAAGTGCCGGGGCAGATCGGGATATCCTTTTCCACGCAGTACTTCACGATATCGGGGGACAGGCCGGGGGAGACGATGGCGGCGGCGCCAGCGTTCACAGCGCGATCCACCTGCTCGGTGGTCAGGACAGTACCGGCGCACAGGGCCACATGAGGCAGCTGCTCGTGCACGCGGCGGATGGACTCCTCCGCAGCAGCGGTACGGAAGGTGATCTCAGCAACGGGCAGACCGCCGTCAGCCAGAGCCTTGCAAAGCGGCACTGCATCGTCAGCATCGTCGATCGCGATGACGGGAACCAGACCAGCCAGGGAAAGCTTCTCCAAAAACTCCATGGGACATCGTCCTTTCTATAAATGGTATCGATTTGTAAGCGGTTACATATTTGCCGCTGAACCCATGTCCGCAAAGCAGAACTCGATTTCAGCAACGCATATAAAACCAATGCTATAATACACCGCATCAGCGGGATCCGTCAAGGAAAACGTCGCGAATTCCTGTTTTTTTGTCTTGAATGGAAAAATTCTGCCCTGAAAGCCTCTGTATCCAAACAATACTTGCTAAATACAGCCATCCATGTTACAATAAATATATGATTCAGCAAAGCGAAGGAGGGGACATGATGAGCGATGGGATGATCTTCAAGTGTCCCTGCTGCGGCGGTTTTCTGGAGTTTGATCCGCAGCAGCAGAAGTTCAAGTGCTATTACTGCGGTCAGGTCCTGGATGAGGAGGAGCTGCGGGAGCAGTCCGAGCAGCGTGAGGCAGCTGCTGAGGAGCAGCAATCTGCTGAAACTGCGGACGATCAGCAAGAACACTTGCGCAGCTACCGGTGCCAGATGTGCGGCGCCGAGATTGTTACCGACGATACCACTGCTGCAACCCGCTGCTATTTTTGCCACAGCCCTGTGGTGCTTCATGACCGCCTGGACGATGAATTCCGGCCGGACGGCGTGATTCCTTTCCAGATGGATAAGGCGACTGCCGAAAAGCAGTTCATGGAATATATCAGCAGGAAAAAGTTTGTGGATCGTTCCTTCTTCAACGGTGCGCAGCTGGAGATGTTTTCTGGTGTGTATTACCCCTGGTGGTACACCGATATTGAGGGCGAGGCTGAGTTCGAAGGCGAAGGTACCCGGACTTCTGTGCGCTCCACGCCTACTCATATCATTACGACGACCAGTGTGTTCCGCGTTCACAGGGAGGGGCGTCTCAACTTCCGTCTGCTGGCCCGCAAGGCGCTGCTGAAGGCGGACGGCAAGCTTTCCGATGGCATTCATCCCTACGATGCAAGTCAGATTCAGCCCTATGCCAGCGGCTTTCTCAGCGGATTCCTGGCTGAACGACGCGACGTCTCGGAGGCTTCGGCGAAGGAAGAAACTGTTGCCGAAGCCAAGACATACGCTGCACAACTGATGAAGCAGAACCATTCCTTCAACAGCCTCAGCGGTGAGACGAAGTTCAAACCAATCAACGTGAAGAGCAGGTATGTCTTGCTGCCTGCATGGGTATTGACCTATAAGGGCGGCAAGGACGGTGCGCCATACTATTACATGATGAACGGACAGACAGGGAAGGTCTGCGGCAAGCTGCCCATTGATAAAAAGAGGCTGCTTGCTACCGCGCTGGGCATCGGTCTGGCCGTGTTCCTCATCCTGTGCGGGGGAGGTGCGTTCATTTGGTAAAGAAGCTGATGGCATTTCTGCTGATCCTTTTGCTGCCCCTGACTGCGCTGGCAGAAGGGCAGGTGATCGACAATGCCAACCTGTTCACGGCTGCGGATGTAAGCGCGATGACCGAAATCATTGACCGCATTGAAAAGGAACATCAGGTAGACATCGTCGTTCTGACTACCTATGATGTGCCCAAAGACTACTCCGACAGCATGTGGCATATCCAGGCGTATGCCGACGATTTCTACGATAACGGCAACTACGGCATGGGTGAGGATTTCTCCGGCATGCTGATTCTCGTGGATATGAATAATCGGGTCCTGTATCTCTCTACAGGCGGGGTGATGATCGATTACATCACGGATATGCGCGAGGAGGACATCCTTGACCAGGCATACAGTTACCTTTCTTACGGCGCATACGGCAATGCAATGATCGCCGCCCTTGATCGTGTGGAATACTATATGAATAAGGGGCGTGCGGAAGGCACATTCCGTTATGATGAGGTGACCGGTCTGCGGATTGGCGGCATCTACAATGCCCTCACGATGGCAGAAATCTGTCTGGCGGGACTGGCTGGCGGCATTGCGGCGCTGCTCATGTTCCTGTCTGTTTCAGGAAGTTACAATCTTGCCGGACGGACATATTCCTATGATTTGAATGCCAATTCTGATCTTAAGCTGACGCAGGATGATGAGGTGTTTGTGCGTCAGTTCCAGCGTCGCACACTGCGTAATACCGGCGGAAACGGCAGCATGGGCGGAAGCGGCGGCCGATCCGGTGGAAGTGGCGTCCATCGTTCCTCCAGCGGCAGAATGCATGGCGGCGGAGGTCGCAGATTCTGATGAAGAGCAGCCTCAAGCGGGAATGCCTTCGCGTCCTGCAGGAAGTATTCAGGCTGCCGTCTTATCGTCCCGGTCAGAAAGAAGCGGTACATGCGCTTCTTTCCGGCCGGGATGTGCTGTGTGTGCTGCCTACCGGCGCAGGCAAAAGCCTGTGTTGGCAGATACCGGCGGTGATCAGCAAGCGAACAACCATCGTTGTATCGCCTCTGATTGCTTTGATGCGTGATCAGGTACAGCATCTGAACGCGTGCGGCATACCGGCGGAAGCGCTGGATAGCCTGATGACGCCGGAGGAACGGGAGGAGGCCATTTCCCGCATTCGCTCCGGTGCGGTCAGGATTGTGTTCGTGTCGCCCGAGCGTTTGCTGCAGCAGAAGTTCCGTCGATTGTGCCTGCAGCTTTCGCCGGGCATGATAGTGATTGACGAAGCTCATTGCGTTGTTCAGTGGGGCGAAAAGTTCCGTCCTTCTTATGCGGAAATTCCGGCGTTCGTATCGAGCTTGCCGGTTCGTCCCGTCATATGCGCGCTGACCGCGACGGCGGATGGCAGGATGCAGCGGTCTATCATGAAGCAGGTGGGTATGCGGCGTCCCAAACGTGTAATGCTCCCTGTCGTTCGGGAAAATCTGATTTATCAGGTCTGTACAACGCTGGACAGAACCCGGGAGCTCCTTCGCATTTGCGGCGGGGATCAAGGGAAGACTGTCATATTCTGCAGAACGCGAAGCAGAGCCGAGTACCTCGCGCAGATGATCCGGCAGCGGGGAATTGCTTCCGCCTGCTATCATGCAGGCCTCGACAGAGAGGAACGGCTTGCTGTCCAGCAGCGATTTGCAGACGGAATGCTGCAGATCCTGTGCGCCACTACTGCGTTTGGCATGGGCGTGGATATTCCAGATATACGCCGGATCATACATGACGAACTGCCTGAGCACGTGTATGATTATGCGCAGCAGACCGGCCGCGCCGGACGAGACGGGCTGCAGTCAGAGTGTATTGTGCTACTTGAGCCCAACGCGCTGATCAGGCGATCTTCATTCCGCAGTTACAGCAAGAACCCGGTAGTCAGGTGGCGTGAAACGAACAGGTATGTACGGCAGACAGAAAAGCTGCTTCAGATTTTGCTGTCGAGCAGGTGTATCCCAGGGGCCCTTGCGGCGACATTTGGAACACCCGCGGAAGCATGCGGGCATTGCAGCGCCTGCAGACATGGCAGGCTGGTTGGCCACGCACCCCGCTATTCAGGCAGAAGACCAAGAGATCTGAGGCTGTGGATCCTGCTTTGGCAGCGCAAAAAGCTTGCCGAACTGCGGGGGTGCATGCCGCGGGAGATCATTTCCGACCAAGCGCTTAATACAGCAGCAGGGAAACTGGTATTTCCTGTAGGATCGACTGCACCGGAGGAAATGGAAAGACTGCTTGCTCATTTCCGGCGGTATGGCCTGAACCGTGATGGCGGCGAAGACTGACGCTGCAGGATGGCACAAGAGGGAAGTAATTGTCACAAATTGGGCGGAAAATCCACTTGACATAAGCCGCAGAGCTGCATATAATACAACCAAGGGATGCTCCTGGGGTGTTCAGACAGCGTTGTTGATTTTCCCCACATTTCACAAAAAGGAGCCCGGGTCTACAGATCGGCTATGTCATGCCCCCGTCATTGCGACGCCAGGGGAAGACAAATGCCGGCGGCAGGGCACCTACCTGCTTTAACAGCGGGTGAATAACAGCAGCGCATCGTCATTCTGGGGCATCTTACACGAGAATTGTCAGGCAGCGGAGATTCCGCTGCCTTTTGTTGTCGGAGGCCGCAATGGACATTTTTGATCAGGTTGAGCAGAATATCGACCGGTTGGCCGAGAATGATGTGAACTGGGCCCATCCAGCTACGCCTGAGCAGCTGGAAAAAGCACGGTGTGGGAAGATCGAGCTGAAGGTCGGCAGCGATGGGATCATTCCGCCAGAATGGTTTGGTGATCTTCGCGGAAAGAAGGTGCTGTGTCTGGCGGGCGCCGGCGGATTGCAGGCGCCTGTTCTTGCCTGCGCGGGTGCAGAGGTGACGGTTCTTGACCTGTCAGAAAAAATGCTGGACAGGGATCGGGATATTGCTGAAAGGGAAGGATTAGACATCCGGATTGAGCATGGCAACATGTGTGATTTGAGTCGCTTTACCGATGAAAGCTTTGATCTGGTGCTCAATCCACCCTCGCTGTTTTATGTGCCGGATGTGATGCCGGTCTTTCGTGAGGTATATCGTGTGTTGAAGAAAGGCGGCAGCTTCATCATGATCTCGATGGCGCCAATTGCCTATGTATGTGATTATGACGCTGCGGAAGGCTGCTACAAGGCGGTCAACCGCATGCCGTATTGTTCCGCTGATCATGCTGACCAGGGCGACTGGATTGAATATGGTCACACCATGGAGAGCTATATCGGCGGTCAGCTGCGGTGCGGATTTGTGCTGACCGGGTATCTGGAGTCGCAGATGGAGGACATCACGGAGCTGTACTTTATCACGAAGGGAGAGAAAAAATGACTATCAACCATCGTCAATACCGCGTATTGTCAGACCATATGGCGGTTTATCAGTTTATGACCGAAATCTATGAGCGCGACTGGCGCAATGGTGTGCCTGCACCGTTCATGGAGTATGCGCTGTGTTCGGATTGGATGGACAAGTCCCTCGTGCACCGCAACCGGCTGTGGTTCGACGGCGAGCAGATTGTCGCGCTGGTTTTCTACGAGAATCCCGTGACGGATGTGTATTTCAGCCTGCGTCCGGGCTATGAGTTCCTGGCGGAGGAAATGGTTGCTTATGCCGAGTCTGATATGCCAAAGAAGGATGGCAAGCAGCGGCTGATCATCTTCGGTGCGCAGAAGGCGCTGGTCGAAGCTGCGCAGAAGGCCGGTTGGCGAAAGGAATTCGGCTATTGGGAGAAGGTGCGCGACTTCAACGAGCCGCTGGAGCGTGCCCTGCCGGAGGGATACCGTTTTGCACCGGCTCCGCTGGACATTGCCAAATGCAGCGAATGCTGCTGGAAGGGCTTCGACCACGAGGCTGATGAGGGCCCCTGGGATGGCGACATCGAATACGCAGGCGCTCTGCTCACGGCACCTCATTCAACGGCACACTTAACGGTTGCGGTTGAGAATGAAGCGGGCGAATACGTTTGTTATGCCGGTATGTGGTGGACGCCGGAGAATCATCTGGCTTACATGGAACCCCTTTGCACGGTACCGGCGCATCGCCGAAAGGGACTTGCGGCAGCGGCCATGTCGGAGCTCTATCGCCGGACAAAACCGCTTGGCGCGACCCATATGACCGGAGGAGGGGATCCCTTCTATGACAAAGTGGGATTCAAGCCGGAAATTGAGTGGATTTTCTGGGTAAAATGATTGGTACGATACCAACAATTCCCTTGACAATCCCCCAAACTTGTGGTAAAACTATCCCATGCGATGAAGGAAAGAGTACCTTGCTTTGCGTATGCATCAGAGAGCTGCGGTTGGTGAAAAGCAGACAACGCGGGCAGGGGAACATGGCTCCGGAGCATCAACGCTGAAAAGGCTTGCAGTGATGGCTGCGGCAAGTAAGCGCTGACGGGTCGCGCCGTTATCCGTATGCGAAGCGATAAATCAGGGTGGCAACGCGGAGACTTCGTCTCGTTTTCTTCTCCGCCCCTCGAACGACAGAGGGGTGGAGTTTTTTTGTTCCCCCCGATCAACAAGGAGGATGGTTCCCCATGTGTAACTGCAAGAAGCCCTACTACATCACAACCGCCATTGCGTACACGTCGGCCAAGCCGCACATCGGCAACACCTACGAGATCGTTCTGGCGGACGCCATCGCCCGCTCCAAGCGTCAGCAGGGCTATGACGTGTACTTCCAGACCGGCACCGACGAGCACGGCCTCAAGATCCAGCAGAAGGCTGAAGCTGCCGGCATCACCCCGCAGCAGTACGTGGACAACGTCGCCGGCCAGATCAAGAATATCTGGGACCTGATGAACACCACTTACGACAAGTTCGTGCGCACCACCGATCCTGAGCACAAGGCGAAGGTGCAGAAGGTCTTCCGCAAGATGTACGAGAAGGGCGATATCTACAAGGGCAAGTACTCCGGTAAGTACTGCACCCCTTGTGAGTCCTTCTGGACCGAAAGCCAGCTGGTGGAGGGCAAGTGCCCCGACTGCGGCCGTGAGTGCGTGGACGCGGAGGAAGAAGCCTATTTCTTCAAGATGAGCAAGTATGCGGATCGCCTCATGAAGCATATTGAGGTGCATCCGGAGTTCATCCAGCCCGAAAGCCGCAAGAACGAGATGATCAACAACTTCCTCAAGCCCGGTCTGCAGGATTTGTGTGTTTCCCGCAGCAGCTTTACATGGGGTGTGCCCCTGGACTTTGCGCCCGGCCATGTGAGCTATGT
>JAFXFR010000002.1 GCA_017513475.1 Clostridia bacterium | reverse complement strand
TCGATATCTTCCGGCAGGGTGATGGTGCCGTTCAGGTCGTAGCAGTGAGCGTGGAAGTAGTTGGCCACGTCAACCAGCGGGCCGGACGGATCGTTGGCGGAGGCGTCGTACGCCGGCTCCAGCTCCATGAACACAGCGTTCTCCGGAACAGCGTAGAAGCCCTCTTCGCCTTCCAGATCATATTCTTCAAGGCCGCCCTCGCTCACATAAGCAGCAGCCAGAACCCACTGGCCCTTCCAGGAGGTAACATGGGCGATACCGGTGGGAACTTTGCCGCCATCGGTGGGGTTGCCCAGGGCGTCCACATCGGCAGCATCAGCGGCGTACGCAATTTCGCGGGCGAAAACCAGCGTATTGTCGGTGCCGTACTCAATCTGGGTGGGCTCAGCGAAAGCCACGGCGGACAGCATCATGGCCAGAGCCACGACCAGAACAAGGATCTTCTTCATATCGGGTATCTCCTTTCATATTTGGAACATTGCTTAGCGCATGTCCATGCCTAGTACAATTATACTGTTTTTGCCGGATATTTGCAAGCCAACGAACCGGGAATTACACGCCGGAGTAGGCAGCGAAGCCGCAGTCGATCGGCAGCACGAC
The DNA here is from genome assembly GCA_017513475.1 of Clostridia bacterium. Lineage (GTDB taxonomy): Bacteria > Bacillota > Clostridia > Christensenellales > Aristaeellaceae > UBA11524. The sequence goes on along the minus strand of JAFXFR010000002.1, from coordinate 3,059 downwards.
GCCGGTGATGGCGGAGGCAGCCTTGTCGTCGGTCAGGAAGAACAGACCGCCGAGGAGCTCCTCGGAATCCACGAAGCGGCCCATCGGGGTGCCGTTCAGGATCTTCGCGCTGCGGGCGGTCGGGGTGCCGTCCGGATTGAAGAGCAGAGCGCGGTTCTGGTTGGAAACCAGGAAGCCCGGAGCGATCGCATTGCAGCGGATGCCGGTGCCCGCAAAGTGGGTGGCCAGCCACTGGGTGAAGTTGCTGATGCCGCTCTTGGCCGCGGAGTACGCCGGGATCTTGGTCAGCGGGGTGTAGGCGTTCATGGAGGAGATGTTCATGATGTTGCCGCTCTTGCGGGCCACCATGTCCTTGGCAAACGCCTGGGTCGGCAGCAGGGTGCCCTGGAAGTTGAGCTTGAAGACGAAATCGACGCCGGAAGCATCCAGATCAAAGAAGGTCTTCTGGCCTTCCTTCGCCTCGTGCTGATACTCGTTATCGGTGGTCGCGCGCGGGTTGTTGCCGCCGGCGCCGTTCACCAGAATGTCGCACGGGCCCAGCTCGGCGAGCACCTGCTGATGGACAGCCTCGATGGCCTCCGGATCCAGCACGTTGCACTTGTAGCCTTCGCAGATGAAGCCTTCGGCCTTGAGCTCCTCGGCCAGCTTCTTCACCGCTTCCTCGTTCAGGTCGAGCGCAGCGACCTTCGCGCCGGCCTGCGCATAGGCGCGGGCCATGTCGCCGCAGAGCACGCCGCCGGCGCCGGTGACGACGACGACCTTACCGGTAAAATCGCAATTCAGGGGCAGATTCATCATGGGGAATACATCCTTTCTATAAATAGATTATTGGATAGCACAATCAGGCGATGGACTTCTTTTCCACGTCTTCGACAGTCTTGTAGACGTCCATGGCTTCTTCGATGGAGTGGCCTGCGGCGATGTACGCCTTACGGGCGGCGTTAATCGCCTGAATTTCCTTGACGCGCGCACCGTCGAGCTCATAGCCCTTCATGGCCAGCAGGGTAGCGGCCCAGGCCAGCATCGGAATGGCGCAGAAGAGGATGATGACGACCCAGTTCATGCCGTCCACATACGGGGTAGCCTTGGTGGGCAGCTCGGTGATGCCGATGAAGCCGATGACCAGCGCAACGACCGTGGCGGAGAGGGAAGACACCAGCTTATCCACCAGGGAGAACAGGGTGCCCATGATACCCGGGATGAACTTGCCGGAGCGGTAGGTCTCATAGTCCGCACAGTCGGCAACCATCGGAATGGGCATATCGGCGGTGGCGTAATACGCGCCGTAGCCCACGCCGAAGAACAGGATGAACGCGAGGGTGTACAGGTTCATGGCGAACTTGCCGGTCTCGTCGAAGATGATGAGGTTGACGGACTGCACGCCCGGCTTCCACATCATCAGCAGCGCGAGCACGCCGATGTAGCAGGCGAAGGCGACGGCCACGTAGGTCATCAGGGACTTCTTCTGGCCGTACTTCTGAGAGGTGCGCACGGTCAGCACGAAGAACGGGGCGGAGAACACGTAGCCCAGCACCATCATGATGGCGTTGAGGGTGTCGTAGCGGTTCTGGCTGACGGCCACGCCCGCATCATTGGTGATGACGCCGAACTGCGTCATGCAGCCGTAGATCATGCACAGCACGGTCAGGTTGGTGGCGATGGAGAGGGCCAGCTTGCAGCCGCCGCCGGCGACCATCAGGCGCTGCAGGGGCTTGTTGGCCTTGATGATGGAAACATATTCGGAAACCTTCACCTGCTCCTGCTTGCCGCCCATGCCGAAGTACTTGGTCTGGTCCTTCTCCCAGATACCGATGATGGCGACGATGGTCAGCAGGATGGACATGCCGATGCCCACCGGCGTCATGATGGCGAACCAGGTGGCGTTGTAGTCTCCGGCGATGGCGTCGGAGGCCATCACCATGCCCAGCACCTGCATCAGGCCCATGCCGGCCAGGGAGCCGATGGTGTTAAAGACGGTGAACAGCGGGCGCTGCTTGGGGTCGTTGGTGAGAACGGCCTGCGCAGAGCGGGTAACGGAGGTCTGGAAGGTGTAGCCGATGACCCACACCGCATACAGCGCGACGAACAGCGTGTAGCGCAGCCACATCATGGTGGCGGGCACCAGCGGGGTGATGATGTAGAGCAGGAACACGGAAATGGCCATGATGATGTTGCCGATGACCATGTACGGGCGGAACTTGCCGAACTTGCCGTCGGTCTTGTCCATCATCGCGCCGATGATCGGGTCGGTGATCGCGTCAAAGACACGCATGCCGGTGATCATGAAGGACGCAAAGGCCATGCCCAGACCCAGCACGCGGTTGCCGAAGGTGGCAATATAGGAGAGGATCAGGACGTAGTAGACATTGGTAGCGCCGTTGTTCATGGGGAACATGGCGAGCTGGTACAGTTTCGCGCGGTTCATACCTTCGCTGTGCACCGGGGTTTCATTCTTGGACATGTGCGGAGGGCCTCCTTTGTTATATTGCGTTTGCTTGGCTGCGGACAGGTCCGCAGAGTATTGCATAACAGGCTGCTTGGGCGCAGGCGGCGCCGGTTACACCCAGTTGGACTTCTGGCGGTTCTTGACCGGCTTGAGCTTGTACTCCGGATTCGGCTTGTCCACCTTCTTGAACGTGGCGTTGTCGCTCAGCGTACCGCTGACAGCCTGCACGCTCATATTTGCCTCCATGGGCACCTTGAAGGTGAACACATGATCCTCGCGGGTCTGCTCGCCCACGTTCTTGCCGTTGACCAGCAGCTTCACGGTCTTTTCGGTGGAGTACACCTTGATGGTGGTCACCTTGTCCGCGCGCTCCACATAGCGCTTGGAGCAGATGTGCACGAACGGGGTCTTGCTCCAGTTTGCCTTATACAGGTAGAAGGAATCCTTCTTCACCTTGCGGTCGAAGGTGACAAGGCCCTTGTGGTTCATGCCCGGCTCGCCGCCCTGATCGCGGGCGTCCGCCGCGAAATCGAACATGTTCCACACATGCGTGGACCACATGTACGGATGGCGCTTGAAGCACTTGACCATGAACTCATGATACTTGGCCTGG
>JAFXFR010000040.1 GCA_017513475.1 Clostridia bacterium | reverse complement strand
TTGGTCACGCCGTCCACCAGGCGGGCGACCTCCTCGCCGAACTCCCGCTGGATGTCCTCCAGGCTCACGGTGTCGCAGTCCTCCACCGTGTCGTGCAGCAAGCCCGCCGCGATGGTGGGCGGGTCGATCATCAGTTCCGTCAGGATGCTCGCCACAAAGCACGGGTGAATAAAATAAGGCTCGCCGCTCTTACGCTTCTGATCCTTGTGGGCTTCCTGGGCGAAGAGGTAGGCCTTTCTGACCAGCTCCGCGCCGTCGCCGGGGGTATATTTCTCCACGCGGGCAAGCATTGCGTTGAGGGGCATCGCTTCATATACGGTATACATGTGCCCGAACATCCTCCTTTCCTTGGCAGATCACAGCCGCAGGGCTGATTCAGATAGTATACTCAACGGATAGCTCTCAGATACCGCACGACCGCGCTGTCGTCCATACGGCACTTTTCGGGGGGCAGGAGCTTCACCGCATAGGGGTTCAGCGACATTTCCACCAGATGCACCTGATGGAAGGCCATCAGGCCTGTCAGCACCTGTGCGCTGCTCAGTCCCGTATCCGCCGCCAGCTGACCGGGAGCCATCGTGCCGCCCATGCGGACGCGCTTGTACAGCGTGCGCAGGATATCGTCGTCCATCGCGAGAGCTGCCAGAAGCGCCGGCATCGCGGGGTTGAGCTTCATCGCATGGATGCGGGCCCGCGGACACCTCTCCGCGATGGCAGCCGCCTCCCCGGGCAGCACATCGCCGTCAATCAGAACGATATCCGTCCACACATCGGCCAGCTTCTCCGTATCAGGGTTCATCAGCAAGGTGTTGAAGGCACGTTCATCCTTCACCTGACTGACGGTGGCATCCAGCGCGTTGTCCAGCAGCATGGCAGCCGCATGTGCGCGTTCATGGCCGATGAGCAGCACATTGCGCCCGGTTTGCGTGAGTTTCTTCACGCCCGCCGCAGTGATGGGATGTACATCGGCTGGAACTTGGATACAATTCGACGCAAGACGCACAATTTCCTGCAAAAGGGAGGAAAATAGCACATCTTCGCCGGGAATCGTCACCGCGCCTGCCGCAGGGGTAAGCGCCTCTACCATCAACTGTGGCGTGACGCGCCCGCGGAATTCATTGCGCTCCGGAGTAAAGAGCACATCAACGCGTTCAAGGCCCTCATCCGCCAGATCACCCTTGCCAAAGGCGATGCCGTCACGGATCGTTGCCCCGTCCAGCAGCATGACCTTCAGATGCGTGCGGGTCTTTCCCACGCGCTGCGCCTGCTGCAGATGGGCGTCCCTGGCAAGAAACACCGGGTTGGGATTGGAATACCCCGTGGGCTGGAGCAGCGCCAGCTGATCGATCATGCCCAGGTCAACCTCTGCCAGACGGACAACCTCGTCGTACTCCTTTGTGGGGATGTAGCAGCTCAGATCGCAGTTCTCGTTGATGGCAAGGCTGAGGCGGCGGCGCAGCTCCGGCAGGAAATCCGCCTGCATGGTCAGGCCCGCAGCCTGCTCATGACCGCCGAAGCGGAGAAAAAGATCCTTGCAGGTCATGAGCATGCCGTGGATGTTCACACCGGGAATGGAGCGACCGGAACCTACCGCAATCCCCTCCTCGTTCCTGGTCAGCACGATGGTGGGGAAATGATACTTCTCGCAGATACGCCCGGCAACCAGACCGATCACGCCGTGGTTCCAGCCCTCGCCCATCAGGATGATCACCCGGTCTGTCAGGAAATCAACCTGCTCCGGGATCATGCTCAGGGCCTGCTGGGTGATGTCCTGCTCCATGGCCTGACGCTGCTGGTTGGCACTTTCCAGGTGCATGGCGATGGGGTCGGCGGTTTCCGCATCGGGCGCAGTCAGCAGCAGCACGCCCTGGGCTGCGTCCTCCAGGCGGCCGCCGGCATTGATGCGGGGCGCCAGCCGGAAGCCCACATGACCGGCATTCACCGGGGGATGCACGTCGCTGACAGCCATCAGGGCGTGCAATCCGGGACGTCGGCTGTCCGCCATAAGGCGCAGGCCTTCGCGGACGATCACGCGGTTCTCGTCGATCAGCGGCACAATATCCGCCACCGTTGCCAGGGCAGCCAGATCGATGCGGCGCATGACGGCGTCCATGCCCAGCAAAGCCTGGGTGAGCTTCAGCGCCACGCCGGCTCCGCACAGCCGCCGGAAGGGATAATCCCCCAGCAGCGGGTTGAGCACCGCATCCGCCGGAGACGGGGTGTCCGCCAGCTGGTGATGGTCGGTCACGATGACGGTCATGCCCAGCATTTGAGCCAGTCTGACCTCCTCATGGTTGGTCACGCCGCAGTCCACGGTAATGAGCAGGCGGCAGGTCTCCGCCATTTCCCGCACGGCTTCACAGTTCAGGCCGTAGCCTTCGCCGTGGCGGCTGGGGATGCGGAAGGCCGGATCGGCGCCCATCTCCCGCAGGGTCTCCAGCAGGATGGAGGTCGCGCACACGCCGTCCACGTCATAATCGCCGTAGACAATGATGGGAAAACCTCCCGCGACGGCCTCCCGGATGATACGCACAGCCTTGTCCATCCCCTGCATGAGGAAGGGATCGTGCAGGTGCTCCACAGACGGGTAGAGAAAGCGCTGTGCTTTCTCCTCCGTATCCACGCCGCGGGCACGCAAAAGAGCGCTCAGCCAGATGGGCAGATCGCCGATGGGCTGTGCGTCCCGGGGGCCTCGCTTGACAAACCGGAGCATGGCATGCTTCCTTTCTTCAGCAGCAGGGACAGGTAAGCGACACCCTCCCCTGCGGATTATTCGTCGTCCGCGTCATCGTCTTCGTCAGAGTTCTTTTCTTTCCTGGGGAATTTCTCCTCCAGCCAGGCCCAGATGTAGCCGCTGAGCAGGTTGGAAGAGTAGGTGCCCGCGATCACACCCACGATGATGGGCAACGCGAACTCCTTGATGGCAGGCACACCCAGAATGTACAGCGCCAGGATGGTCACCAGCGTGGTGATGCTGGTCATGATGGTACGTCCCAGGCATTCGCTGATGGAAAGATCCACCAGATCCCGGCGGCTCATCTCAGGCTTGGTTTTGGCATTCTCTCGCACCCGGTCAAAGACCACAATGGTGTCGTTGATGGAGTAACCTACGATGGTCAGCGCCGCCGCAATGAAGGAGGAGTTCAATTCCACCAGATCGCGGAAAATCACCATGAAAGCCAGCATGACCGTCACGTCGTGGACGAGCGCCAACACTGCCGCCAGACCGGAATGGAAGTCAAACCGCCAGGCGATGTAGATGAGCATCAGCACCGTCGCGATGAGTACGGATGTCACGGCATTTTTGATCAGCGTTGCGCCAGCGATCGGGCCGACATAGCTGACATCGCCCATTGGCGCTGCATTGGGATAAGCGGACTGCAGTCTGGCGGTCACATCCGCCTGTACGTCCTGGATATCCTCCGCGCCCACGGATTTCATGCGCACAAGGGCCTCGTTCCTGCCATCACCCTGGATGATCACGGTGTAGCCGCTGCCCAGCAGCGCCGCCACCTCGGGCTGGGATGCACTCTGCCCCAGATCATAGGGCATGGAGAGTCCGCCGGCAAAGTCCAGGCCAAGGTTCATCCCGCGGCCGCACAGGGTCAGCACAACAGCCAGGAGGATGATCGCTGCGGAAAGGATCAGCGCAGGCTTGAAGAATCGGCTCATTTTCATCTTACGCATCCTCCTCTTCCTTGATTTCGCCGGAGGTAAAGGCAGCGGGCTTCCACTTGCGGGCCCCCACCAGGTTCTTGAGCAGGATGCGGGTCACACACACCGCCGTAAACATGGACACCAGTACGCTCAGCCCCAGCGTCATGCCAAAGCCGCGGATCGTACCTGTGCCGAAGAAGAGCAGCACCGCCGCTGCAATCAGCGTGGTGATATTGCCGTCCAGCACGGCAGAGGAAGCATTCTTGAAGCCGGTCCGGGCGGCAGCCTTGAGGCTGCGGCCGCGGCGGACTTCTTCGTTGAAGCGTTCAAAGATGATGACGTTTGCGTCCACCGCCATGCCGATGCCCAGCACAATGCCCGCCAGGCCCGACAGGGTCAGCTGGATGCCGGGAACAAGATAAATCAGCAGGAACAGCAAAATGATGTAGATCACCAGCGCCCAGGAGGCCACCAGGCCGTTCATGCGGTAGCGCCAGCACAGCAGCACCATGATGACGCCCATGCCGATCATCGCCGCCAGAACAGAGGTGGAAAGAGCATCATCGCCCAGGGTGGCGGAGACGGTGTCGACCTTCTGCTGGGTCAGTACCAGGGGCAGCGCGCCGGACTGGATCTGCGCGGCGATCTTCGAGGCTTCATCCTTGCTGCCGATGTTGGAGATCGTGCCCTCGCCATTGGTGATGGGCTCGTTCACCCGGGGCGCCAGCAGCACCTCGCCGTCCAGCAGGATATACAGCACCTGACCCACATAACGGGTGGTCATCTCGCCAAAGAGCTCCGTACCGGACTTGTTCAACTTGAAGTGGATGACATACTGTCCGGCCATGCCCGGCGCCTGGGACAGGGCGGGCTCTGCGCTGGAAACGGCGTCACCGGTCATGAAGACGGTACCGTCGGGGGTGGTGAACTCCAGCAGGGCGGGTTCGCCGATGAGCTCCAGCACCAGCGCGGTATCCGTCACATCCGGGATCTCCACGCGGATGCCGTCATCGCCCTGGCGCTGCACGGTCGCCTCGGAGTAGCCCTTGTCCCCCAGGCGGGTGCGGATAACCGCCATGGTCGCCTCCAGCAGATAGGCGAAGTCAGTATCGCCGTCATCGGGACGGGCCGCGGAATACTCCACATACACACCGCCCCGCAGGTCAAGACCCAGGGACAGCGACTCGGGCCAGGCCGCCGCATCCGTGGTGGGCAGCCAGTTTTTCAGGCCGATGGCGGGAATTCCCGTCACGCCGACAACAGCCAGTACCACCGTCAGCACAAATATCACAGCCAGCGTCAGTCTCGCGCCGGTCTTGGCTTTCTTCATGGGCATGATCCTCCCGAAACTGCATAATCAATGAACGAATATTATACCGTATATCCGTGGGATTCGTCAAGTTTTCCGGCAGCAGAAAGCCCTGCCCGATCTTTCAGGCAGGGCGCAGGCTTTACTGGTTCTCCACCGCGATGTCGACTTCCTCCTTATGGCGGGAGGTCTTGCACTTTTCCATCAGCAGATCGTAGAACTTCTTTTCGTCAATGGGCAGGGAAACGGTCTCGCCGGTCCAGGCAGACAGGTGGATGGCGTTGGACAGCATCAGGCCGTTGATGCCCTCGCGGCCGTCCGCCACCAGGGGCTCGCCCTTCCCGATCGCCGCGGCAAAGGCGTTCATCACGCCCACATGCTGCTCATTCTTGCCGTCGGTCTCCACGCGGATGGTTTCACAGTCGGGCTTCCTGAAGCCTTCCTTGCAGGTGGCGCACCATTCGCGCTCATCCGCTGCCAGCTTCTTGAAAACCAGCCCGTCGTAATCACAGATCAGCGTACCCTTGGTGCCGGTGACCTCCAGGCGATTGGTGCCGGGAGCATCGCCGGTGGTGGTGATAAAGGTACCGGTTGCGCCGTTGGGGAACTCGAGGTAGGCAGTCACGTCATCCTCGACCTCCACGTCATGCCACTTGCCCTCCTGGGCGAAGGCGTGAACCTTCGCAGGCAGGCCGCACAGCCACTGCAGCAAATCCAGCTGATGGGGGCACTGGTTGAGCAGCACGCCGCCGCCCTCGCCGGCCCAGGTGGCGCGCCAGGCGCCGGAATCATAGTAATACTGCGTGCGGTACCAGTCGGTGACTATCCAGGACATGCGCTTGATCTCGCCGATCTCGCCGCCGTCGATCATTTCCTTCATCTTGCGATAGACGCAGTTTGTGCGCTGGTTGAACATCATGCCGAAAGTAAGCTCCGGATGCTTATCCGCCGCAGCGATCATGTCGCGCACCTGCAGGGTGTACACGCCCGCCGGCTTCTCGCACAGGACGTGCAGCCCCGCTTCAAAGGCTTCCACGGCCAGGGTGGGATGCTGGTAATGGGGCGTGCAGATCAGCACCGCTTCACATGCGCCGGACTTGATCAGTTCGCTGCCCTCCACGAAAACCTTCGCTTCGGGGAGCGCTTTCTCAGCCCACTCCCGGCGGGATGCGCGGCGATCCGCCACCGCCGTGATCACGATTTCGGGGCAGTTGCCGCCGGTGACGCGCTCCACATGACCCGAGCCGATATTGCCAACGCCGATAATGCCAAGTTTCAGCATGGTTCTCCTCCTTACAGCTGGTTGATGATGCCCCGCAGCGCAGTCACCGCAGCATGGAAGGCAGTGCGGCTGTCGGGATAGCTTTCGTGATGCTTGAGGTCCTCGTCCTGCAGGTCCTTCAGGCCCGCGAAGACCGTCAGATGGGGCTCCACCGTGAGGATGATCTCGTCATCGCGCTCTGCATTCAGGCGACGGAGGATCTCTGCCACATGGCCGTCGCCGTGACCTGCACTGACCACCGCGCCGTCCGCCATCAGGGCGTCCTTGATGTGCATGTAGGTGATGCGGTCATGGAGCTGATCGTAGGCGTCCAGGGTATTCACCCCGCACTGGACGAAATTCGCCGGGTCAAAGGCAAAGCCCAGCCGGCTGCCCTTCGCATCGCCGAAGTGCTGCAGCAGATCCTTGTTGCGGGCGGCATCATCGCCGTAGATGCCCTTCTCATTCTCATGGACAAGCTGTACACCGGCCTTTTCTGCCAGATCAAGCATGATTTCCAGGCGACGCAGCACCTCCGCGCGGGTCGCCTCATCGGCCTCCCCTGCCGGATAGAAGCTGAACATGCGGATGCGCTTGCAGTCCAGCACGCGGCACAGCTCCAGGCCGTGCTTGAACAGCGCCAGATGCTCCTCAAAGGGAATGCCCAGGCTGGACTTGCCATAGGGAGAACCAAGGGCAGACAGGCGGATATCCGCAGCGTCCAGCTTGGTCTTGACCAGCTGCGCCTCCTCAATGGTCAGGGCAGATACATTCTTGCCGTCCACACCGCGCAGCTCGATGAGGGAGATTCCCTCCTCCTGCAGCGCCCTGATCTGCTCATCCAGGGTGGAACCGGCTTCATCCGCAAAGGCAGACAGAATAAACTTGGCCATATGCAACCTCCTCATGAACAATTGCGTTCCTCTTATTGGTTCTCCGCAGCGCTGCCGATTCCTGCCTTTTTTCGCCAATTTTCAACGTTCGTTGACATTCGCCGCGATGTATGCCATAATAATCGTATGATCTCCACCCCCACAACACGACGGTGAGGTGTCCTGACATGAAAATCCGCACAAAGCGCCTGACCTATGATCAGGTGATGGCGCTCCCCCGCCCCAAGCATATGAATCCGATGCGTCCGCACCCGTTTTTCCGGGGGTTGATCCGCCTTCTCAGCGCGCCCACGCTGCAGAAGATCGGCTATACCGTCCGTCGTGAACGGATGGAGCTCATCGGCAAGCAGCCCTGCCTGATTCTGATGAACCACTCCAGCTTCACCGACCTGAAGCTGGCATACGGCATCTTCTATCCGCGGCCCCTGTGCATCGTCTCCACCACGGACAGCTACGTGGGCAAGCGCTGGCTTATGCCGCTGATCGGCTGCATTCCCACGCAGAAGTTCGTCAGCGATCTGACGCTCATCCGCGACATACGCTACGCCCTGACCACCAAAAAGGCCGATGTGCTCATGTTCCCCGAGGCAGGCTACACGCTGGATGGCCGCAAAACCGTGCTGCCGCGCGGCCTGGGCGCAGTGCTCAAGCGGCTGAAGGTGCCGGTGGTAACCGTCACGACCTGGGGCGCCTTTGCCCGCGATCCGCTGTACAACTGCCTGCAGATCCGCAAGGTGCAGGTCTCCGCAGACGTGAAGTGCCTCCTCACCCCGCAGGAGATCGAGGACAAGTCCATTGCCGAGCTGGATGCAATGATCGACGAAGCCTTCTCCTTCGACCAGTTCGCCTGGCAGCTGGACAACAGGGTCGCCATCACCGAGGGTTTTCGCGCAGACGGCCTTCACCGGGTGCTCTACCACTGCCCCAGCTGCGGCGCAGAGGGCAGGATGGAGGGCAAGGGCACGCAGCTGATCTGCCATGCCTGCGGCCAGGCCCACGAGATGGATCATTACGGCCAGCTCCACTGCACAAACGGGGAAACCCGCTTCCCTCATATCCCCGACTGGTACGACTGGCAGCGCGAGCAGGTGCGCACAGCCCTGCAGGATGGCTCCTACCGTCTGGACGCAGAGGTCTCCATCGGCATGATGGTGGATCACAAGGCGCTCTACATGGTGGGCGACGGCCGCCTCATCCACGATGAAAACGGCTTTGTCCTCACCGGCTGCGACGGAAAGCTGCATTACAGTCACTCCCCCGTGTCCAGCCACAGCCTGAACGTGGATTACCACTGGTACGAGATCGGCGACGTGATCTCCATCGGCAACAAGGACGCGCTGTACTACTGCTTCCCCAAGGAGGACGTGAGCGTCACCAAGGCTCGCATCGCCGCTGAGCTGCTTTTCCAGATGAAGAAGGCATGAAAAAAACTCCCGCAGACTTCCTCTGCGGGAGTTTTCGTATGTCATTGATCCAGCGGCAGGTGGCGTTTGGGCAAGGAGAAGCCGCCGCCGCTCACCCTGGTCACATGGCTGATGATGATGAATGCATGGGGGTCGATCCTGCGGATGAGCTGCTCGGTGCGGTGACGCTCGCGGGGGGAAATAATGGTGAAAAGCACGTCTGTCTCCCGCTGGAAATAGCCCGTCTGACCGTGGAGCAGCGTCACGCCGCGGTCCACGTCCTGCAGGATGGCCTGACGGATCGCATCTGCCTCCGGGCTGACAATTTGCAGCTGGATCTGCGCGTCGCCCATGGCCATCATCTTGTCGATGACCACGGTGTAGACCATCACGAGCAGCACGCCGTAGAGCAGCATGCGCGGCGCAACGACCACCGCCTGCCCACACACGATGAGAAAGTCAAATACATACAGGCTGCGGGATACGGGGATCCCCAGATACTTCTGCAGCAGCAGAGGCGGGATGTCCATACCGCCGGTGGACGAACCCGCCCGCACCACGATGGCAATGGCAGCGCCCACGCAGATGCCGCCAAACAGGACATTCATCAGCAGGTCCTCGCAAAGAACGAAATCTCCCACGATCGCCTGCATCGCCGCCACTGCCACGGGAGAAATGAACGTGCTCACAAGGGTGCTGGCAGCAAAGGTCTTGCCCAGGCAGAGAAATCCCAGAAGGAACATCGCCACATTGAACACCGCCATAAACACCGGGATGGAAACCCCGCTGACGTGCTCCATAATGATGCCAAGGCCTGTAGTGCCGCCCGTGATCAGCCCCGCAGGCAAAATAAACAGCACGATGCCTGCCGCCATGATGAAATTGCCCAGAACGACCACGGGCAGCGTCCTGAGGATCTGCTTCCAGCTCATGTTGACTCCCTTCGGCCCAGCGGCCATGAAAAGCACCTGCCGCATCGGGCAGGCGCGTTCAATCAATCTGCTGCAACTATTATACCGGATTTGCCGCCGTTTTGCAAGCATGAAAAGAGCCGCACCCTTACGGATGCGGCCCGTTTGATTTGCTTACTCAGCGGGCACCACGCGGTCGAAAACCAGCGCGAACCAAACCTCGGTATCGGGCTTGGTGACGGGGTTCTTCTCGCAGGCAGCGATAACGATCTGGCCGTCCAGATTCATGCCGATGTACTTGAACTCCTCGATCTCCTCGAAGTCGAAGCCGGTCAGCTCATTCCAGTACAGGTAGTCGTCGTCGCCCTTGATGGTGACCTTGGCAGGGCCAAAGTTGAAGTCGCCATCAGCGTTGCCGCGGACGTTGCTGGCCCAGTCAGACCAGACGTTCTTGACCTTGAAGCCATCCTCGTCGATGTCCTCGGGCAGGGTGATCTTGCCGTTCAGGTCGTAGCAGTGAGCATGGAAGTAGTTGGCCACGTCAACCAGGGGACCGGAGGGATCGTTGGCGGAAGCGTCATAGGCGGGCTCCAGGGTCAGGAACATGGTGTCAGCAGGCACAGCATAGAAGCCGGCTTCGCCTTCCAGGTCGTACTCTTCCAGGCCGCCCTCGGAAACGTAGGCAGCAACCAGAACCCACTCGCCGGCCCAGGAAGTCACGTGGGCGATGCCGGTGGGAACCTTGCCAGCGTCAGTGGGATTGCCCAGCGCGTCAACGTCGCCGGCTTCGGGAGCGTAAGCGATGTCACGGGCAAAGACCAGGGTGTTCTCGGTGCCGTACTCAATCTTGGTGGGCTCAGCAAAAGCAGTGCAGGCCAGCAGCATCATCGCGGCCAGAACCAGAGCAAGGATCTTCTTCATAGAGGGTATCTCCTTTCATATTGGAACATCCCGCAGGACGTTCGTATCTGAGGTTATTATACCAGTTTCCGCCGGTATTTGCAAGGGCATGGGGCAGAATTTACTTCTGTTACACGCCGGAGTAAGCCGCGAAGCCGCAGTCGATGGGCAGCACCACACCGGTGATGGCGGAGGCAGCCTTATCGTCGGTCAGGAAGAACAGGCCGCCCAGCAGCTCCTCAGAATCCACAAAACGGCCCATGGGAGTACCGGCCAGGATCTTGGCGGAACGGGCAGTGGGGGTTCCATCGGGGTTGAACAGCAGCGCGCGGTTCTGGTTGGACACCAGGAAGCCGGGAGCGATGGCGTTGCAGCGGATGCCGGTGCCGGCGAAGTGGGTGGCCAGCCACTGGGTGAAGTTGGAGATGGCAGCCTTCGCGCCGGAGTAGGCGGGAATCTTGGTCAGCGGGATGTAAGCGTTCATGGAGGAGATGTTCAGGATGTTGCCGCTCTTCTTGGCGACCATGTCCTTGGC
>JAFXFR010000039.1 GCA_017513475.1 Clostridia bacterium | reverse complement strand
GCTGCCCTGAAGGCAAGCTTCGAAGCCGAGGTTTCTCAGGTGGCTGACATGGCCGCCCTGGAAGCCCTGCGCGTGGGCTACCTGGGCAAGAAGGGCAAGATGACCGAGCTGCTCAAGGGCATGGGCAACCTGTCCGTGGAGGAGCGCAAGACCATCGGCGCCGAAACCAACGAGCTGAAGAACGAAATCACCGTCGCCCTGGCAGAAAAGCTGGAGGCCATGAAGGCCGCCGAGCTGCAGGCGGAAATCGACGCCCTGCCCGAGTTCGACGTGTCCATGCCCGCGAACATGGATCGCGGCTCCTACCACCCCATCACCCTGGTGCAGCGCCAGTGTGAGCAGGTGTTCCGCACGATGGGCTTCCACCTGGAGGACTATGCCGAGATCGTCACGGACTACGAGTGCTTCGAGTCCCTGAACATCCCCAAGTTCCACCCCGCCCGCGACATGCAGGATACCTACTACCTGGACAACGGCCAGCTGCTCAAGACCCAGACTTCCGCCGCCCAGAACGCCATCTACCGCAAGTACCGCGATGATCTGGTGAACAACGGCGTGCCGATCAAGGCTGTGTTCCCCGGCCGCTGCTTCCGCAACGAGGCCACCGACGCCTGCCACGAGAACACCTTCTTCCAGATGGAAGGCATGATGGTGGACAAGAACATCTCCATCTCCAACCTGATCTATTTCATGAAGACCATGCTGAGCGAAGTGTTCCGCAAGGACATCAAGGTTCGCCTGCGTCCGGGCTTCTTCCCCTTCGTTGAGCCCGGCTTCGAGCTGGACATCTCCTGCCTGATCTGCGGCGGCGAGGGCTGCCCCTCCTGCAAGCACTCCGGCTGGCTGGAGCTGTGCCCCTGCGGCATGATCCACCCCGAGGTCCTCAAGGCCGGCGGCATCGACCCCGAGGAGTACACCGGCTTCGCCTTCGGCCTGGGCCTGACCCGTCTGGCCATGATGCAGTACGGCGTGAAGGACATCCGTGACCTGAACAGCGGCAACCTGACCCGCCTGAGCCAGTTCACTGACGACGAGTAAGGGCGCCGCCCTTACAACCCGCCAAAGGGACACAGCCCCTTTGGAATCCCATTACCGGCCTGCGGCCGGGGCGATTCCCTGGCGACTGTGTGTATCAACAAGGCGGGCGACCAAAGGCTCCCTCCGGGAGGGAGCTGGCATCGCGTGAGGGTTGAAAACCCTGCGCAATGACTGAGGGAGCATGCGGTGTTGCAGTATGTGCCCTGTGATATAGAACGAGACATCCTTGAAAGGGGATTATTTCATGTATATTTCTATGAACTGGATCCAGGAATTTGTGGATCTTTCCGGCATTGACCTGATGGCGCTGATCCATCAGTTCTCCCTGTCCACCGCCGAGGTGGAAAACGAGATCTTCCTCAAGGGCTCCGACCTCAGCGGCGTTGTCGTGGCGGAGATCAAGAGCGTTGAGAATCACCCCGAAAGCAAGAAGCTCCACCTGCTGAAGGTGGACTGCGGTGAAGCCGACCTCGTCGACGTCGTCTGCGGCGCGCCCAATGTGCGTGTGGGCATGAAGACCGCCTTCGCCAAGCTGGGCGCCCAGATCGGTGAGATCACCATCGCGCCCCGCAAGCTGGCCGGCTGCACTTCCCACGGCATGTGCTGCTCCGAAAAGGAGCTGGGCCTGAGCGACAACAACGACGGCATCATGGACATCACCGAGGACGTGGCCGTCGGCACCGACGTGAAGGACCTGTGGCAGATTGATGACATCGTGTTCGAGGTGGACAACAAGTCCCTGACCAACCGTCCCGACCTGTGGGGCCACTACGGCATCGCCCGCGAGTTCGCCGCGCTGGCCAAGCGTCCGCTGAAGCCCATGGCTGTCGTTGATCTGGAGCAGTACAAGAACCTGCCCGCCATCGACATGAAGATCGAGGATCCCCTCTGCCAGCGCTACTCCTGCCTGACGGTGGAGAACATCACCCGCAACGTCGCGCCCATGAACATGCGCATCCGCCTGTTCTACTGCGGCATGCGCGCCATCAACCTGCTGGCCGACCTGACCAACTACCTGATGCTGGAGATGGGCCAGCCCATGCATGCCTTCGACAGCCGCAAGGTGGAGAAGATCCGCATCAAGCGCTTTGCCGAGCCCTTCACCTTCCAAACCCTGGACAAGGTGGAGCGCAACATCGACGAAAACACCCTCATGATCTGCAACGGCGACAAGCCCGTGGCCATCGCCGGCATCATGGGCGGTCTGGACTCCGAGATCGTGGCCGACACCACCAGCCTCACCCTGGAGTCCGCCACCTTCGATGCAGCTTCCGTCCGCAAGTCCACCGTGCGCCTGGGCCATCGTACCGACGCGTCCGCCCGCTATGAGAAGTCCCTCGATCCCGAGATGACCGTGCCCGCCATCGCCCGCTTCGTCAAGCTCCTGCAGGACGCCGATGCCGGCATGCGCGTGACCTCCTGCCTGACCGACGAGCGCGCCTTCCAGTATCCTCAAATTACCCTGGACTTCGACAAGCGCTTCGTGGATCGCTACACCGGCATCGAGATCAGCGATGAGCACATCGTCAGCACCCTGACTGCGCTGGGCTTCGTCGTCCGTCAGGATGGCGACAAGTTCTCCGTGGACGTGCCCTCCTGGCGCGCCACCAAGGACGTGACCATCAAGGCCGACATCATCGAGGAGATCACCCGTATCTACGGCTACGACAACTTCGACGTCCACACCGCTGAAGCGCCCCTGTACCCCGTGCGCGAGCATGTGGAAAAGACCACTGAGAACAAGGTGAAGGACATCCTGGTCAAGCGTTATGGTCTGCATGAGGTGCACTCCTACGTCTGGCAGTACTCCGACGAGTACAAGAAGCTGGGCATCGAGGTGGAGGACAACATCCGCCTGCTGGGCGCGGCCAACCCCAACATCGAGGTCATCCGCCGCTCCATCGTGCCCACTCAGCTGGTGCAGGTGAAGGGCAACACCGCCTATGCGCCCTCTTTCGGTATCCCCCATGTGCCGGAGGAGATGGAGGGGGAGCTGCGGGGCTACCTGAAGGACTTTTCCCACATCTCCACCCGTGAGCGGCAGGGCCAGGCCATCGTGGAGGAAGTCACCGGCCAGACCGT
>JAFXFR010000038.1 GCA_017513475.1 Clostridia bacterium | reverse complement strand
GACGGTGCCGGTCACGCTTCAAATCCGCGACTGCGCGGGCCGCTGCCGCACCGGGCACTCCACCGTCACGCTGACTATCCCCCTGTGCGGCTGCTCCTGCAATGACCTGTGGCGCGGCCAGCTCTACGTGGCGCCCTGCATCCGTCTGGCGGCTCCTGTCACCGAGAACGAAGACGGCTGCTTCGACGCGACCCTCGAAGTACAGGCAGAGGTCTATCTGGTGCAGATGGTGGCCATCAACAACTGACGCATGCAAAAAGGGCAGCGACGCATCCCTCGGAGGGTGGATCGCTGCCCTTTCCTTATTCAGCCGCCCGGCGGAAGATCACGGTCAGCACGCCGTCTTGCGCCATGACCTGCATCTCCAGCGGGAAGGCTTCATTGTTGTAGAAGGAAAAATCGCGAGCGTTTGCAACCGCTGCATCCAGGTTGCGGGGAACGTATTTCACCCCGTTGTAGGAGTGAAGCTGCCATTCTTCCAGCGTGACATGCACCCCCTGGATGGCCCCGAAGATCGTGGTGCTCACCTGGCACACGCCTCCGCCATAACCGTAACCGTCCCTGGAAACGTTCTTGGCGTACATGTAGCCGTTGCTCTTGTTATAGGGGCCGCAGTGCTGATTGAAGCTGAACTTCTCTCCTGGCTGAATGATGATCCCCTGGAGCCGACGGACAGCCTCTTCCACATTGAAATTCCGGTGCTCCGGATACTTGCCGCCCAGCGAGCCGTTGTAGAAGGTAGTAAAGCCGTAGATTGCATCCCCCACCCGGGCCTCTTCCGCCTTGACGAAGGGAACAAAGTTGAAGGATCCCATCGGCAGCTGCGCTTGATACCGCATCATCGGGAAAGTGCCGATCGCCCGCGTGCAGAGGATATCCCCCGCATGCAGCGTATTGCCGGAATACCCCTCCACCGCCAGGAAAACGTCGCGGGTCATGGTGGCGACGCCCTCCAGCTGAGTCGTGCCGGGCAGGGGCGCTTCGGTCAGCCGGTAGAACTGATACAGCCGGTCATGGGGCACATAGCCAACGTCCTCGCCGTACTTGACAATGCACCAGTCGCCATCCACCGTGTAGACATCCACCAGCGCGTTCTCCGGGATGAGCCCCAGCCAGTCGCGGCTGCTCAGATCCTTCACCTTGCGGATGCGGGTGTCCAGGCGCATGTACGCCTGCCACTGCGGTTCACCGGGCAGGGCTTCACCCGCAGGGCCGGTCAATTCCGCCAGGGCGCACAGGGGCAGCAGCAGCGCAAGCAGCATACACAGGAGCTTCTTCATCGTGTTTCTCCTCCGGTTGGTTTGGCATTCATACAATAGACGAATCAGACTGCCAAAACGTTCCCGAAAATGCAGAATTTTGTGAAAAAGAGGACGCTCGCGCGTCCTCCTTGTGTTATTTTGGGGGATTACTCGAAGGTCACGGTGGTCTTGATGGGCGCCTGACCCATCAGCTCCACGGACAGCGCGTCGGGCTGGCTCAGGCCGCAGTACAGGTCAAAGACCTTGCCGTCGGCGATGCGCTCGCCCTCGTCGTTGACGACGGTGAAGGCATTCTTGTCCAGCTTGACAGCGATCTGCTTCTCCTCGCCGGCCATCACAGCCACGCGGCCGAAGCCCGCCAGATGGGTGTTGACGACCTCGTACTTGGACTCGGTGTCGCGGACGTACACCTGCACGACAGTCTCGCCGTCCACCTTGCCGGTGTTGGCGACGGTCGCGGTCACCCAGCCGTTCTCTGCATCCACCGCGCAGTCCTTCACCTCGAAGGTGGTGTAGCTCAGGCCGAAGCCGAAGGGATACAGGGGCTTGCCGGTGAAGTAGCGGTAGGTGCGCTCCTTCATGCTGTAATCGGTGAAATCAGGCAGCTCTTCCACGCCGTGGTAGAAGGTCAGGGGCAGCTTGCCGGAGGGGCTGACCTCGCCGAAGAGGATCTCCGCCAGCGCGGTACCGCCCGCCTGACCGGGATACCAGGCCAGGAGCTGCGCGTCGCCCTGGGGAATGTTCAGCGCGGAGCCCACCGCCACGACGGTGACCACGGGCTTGCCGGTGGAAACCAGCGCGTCCAGCATCTTCTGCTGGCTTTCGGGCAGGTTCAGGTTCAGCTTGTCGCCGGACGCGAAGGCATTGCCGGTATCGCCCTCTTCACCCTCCAGGGTGGCGTCAAGGCCCACACAGGCGATGACCACATCGGCGTTCTCGGCGATCAGCTTGCACTCGGCAGCGCGGTCGTCCTCCACGCCCAGGTTCTGCATGCGATCCTTGAACAGGTGAGCGCCCTCGGAGTACAGCACGCGGATGCCATGCTCCTTGGCGTAGGTGCGGATACCCTCCAGGAAGGTGACATAGCGGCTGGAAGTACCGTTGTAGTTGCCCTCCAGCGCGGGGATGGAGTTGGCGTTGGGGCCGACGACGGCGACGGTCTTGACCTTCTGGGGATCAAGGGGCAGCACGCCGTTGTTCTTCAGCAGCACCATCGATTTTTCGGCGGCGGCCAGAGCCAGCGCGTCGTGCTCGTCGGTGTCGTTCTCGGTAAAAGGAATCGCGTCGTACTCGCAGTCATCGGAGAGCATGCCCAGCAGGATGCGGCTGGTGTACATGCGCTCGCAGCTGAGGGTGATGTCCTCCTCGGTGACCAGGCCTTCCTGATACGCCTGCATCATGTGCAGATAGGTGTTGCCGCAGTTGAGGTCGCAGCCCATCTTGAGGGCCAGGGCGGCGGACTCGGGCGCGGTGTTGGTCACCATATGGCGGGTATGGAAGTCGCGGATGGCCCAGCAGTCGGAGGTCACATGGCCTTCGAAGCCCCACTTCTCGCGCAGGATGTCCACCAGCAGGGTCTTGGAGCCGCAAGCCGCCTCGCCGTTGACGCGGTTGTACGCGCCCATGAAGGACTCAACATTGGCTTCCTTCACCGCAGCCTCGAAGGCGGGCAGGTAGGTCTCCCACATGTCCTTCTTGTTGGAAACGGCGTCGAACTCATGACGGATGGCCTCGGGGCCGGAGTGCACCGCGAAGTGCTTGGCGCAGGCAGCGACCTTCAGGTACTTGCCGTCGCCCTGCAGGCCCTTGATGTAGCGCACGCCCAGACGGGTGGTCAGGTAGGGATCCTCGCCGTAGGTCTCATGGCCGCGGCCCCAGCGGGGATCGCGGAAGATGTTGATGTTGGGGCTCCACATGCTGAGGCCCTTATAAATATCGCGGTCCTCATGAGCGGCCTGGCCGTTGTACTTGGCGCGGGCTTCGGTGCTGACCACCTTGGCGATCTCCTCATGGAAATCCTCATCGAAAATAGCCGCCAGACCGATGGCCTGGGGGAACACGGTGGCCGTACCTGCG
>JAFXFR010000037.1 GCA_017513475.1 Clostridia bacterium | reverse complement strand
GCCGAGCCCTTCGGCCTGTGGGTCATCGAGTCCGACAAGGACATCTCCGCCGAGCTGCCCCTGCCCGCCTGCGGCCTGCCGGTCATCTACACCGACAACCAGAAGCCCTACAAGCAGCGCAAGGTGCGCATCCTCAACGGCGCGCACACCTCCTTCGTGCCCGCTGCCTTCCAGTGCGGCCACGACATCGTGCTGACCGCCATGAATGACGACCTCATCCTGAACTTCATGCAGAAGACGCTCTACGATGAGGTCATCCCCACCCTGGCCCTGCCCAAGGAAGACCTGATGGCCTTCGCCGAGGCAGTCACCGGCCGCTTCAAGAACCCCTTCATCAAGCACGCGCTGCTGTCCATCTGCCTGAACAGCGTCAGCAAGTGGCGCGCCCGCTGCATGCCCAGCCTCCTGGGCTATGTGGAAAAGACCGGCGAGCTGCCTGCCCGCCTGACCTTCTCCCTGGCCAGCCTGATGAGCCTGTACCGCAATGGCGTGCTGGTGGACGGCAAGCTGCAGTGCAAGCGCGGCGAGGAGACCTACGTCCTGCAGGACGATGCTGCCGTGCTGGCCTTCTTCGCCACCACCGGCGATATGTGCCCCTGCCAGCAGGTCAAGGCCTTCCTCTCCAACGAAGACTTCTTCGGCCCCGAGCTGTGCAAGGTGCCCGGCCTGATCGAGAGCGTCATCGAGTCCCTCAAGGCCATCATCGAAAAGGGCATGCGTGCCGTGATGGAAGAAAAGTTCGGCTGCTGAGACCTTCACATCGGATTGGAGTCGTAGGCCCCAATCCGATTTTGCTACTTTTATCGTAAAGGAGAAATCACCATGGCTGAATTGCTCCGCATCACCCCCAAGGACAACGTCGCCGTCGCGCTGAACGCGATTGAAAAGGGCGCTATCCTTACCGTGGAGGACATCACCGTCACCGCACAGAGCGATATCCCCGCCGGGCACAAGATCGCCCTCACCGCCATCGCCAAGGGCGAGAACGTCATCAAGTACGGCTTCCCCATCGGCCACGCCAAGGAGGATATCGCCGCAGGCCGCCACATCCATGTGCACAACCTGCACACCAACCTCTCCGGCGAGCTGGAATACACCTGGAACCCCACCTGGCCCGCGAATGAGCTGGCCGAGCCCGCCACCTTTATGGGCTATCCCCGCAAGGACGGCAAGGTCGGCGTGCGCAACGAGCTGTGGATTCTGCCCACCGTGGGCTGCGTGAACGACATCGCCAAGGCTCTTGAGCGTGAAGCCCAGAAGCTCATCGGCGGCGGCGTAGAGACCGTCTATGCCTTCCCCCACCCCTACGGCTGCAGCCAGATGGGCGATGACCAGGATAACACCCGCACCATCCTGGCTGACCTGGCCACCCATCCCAACGTGGGCGGCGTGCTGGTGCTGGGCCTGGGCTGCGAAAACAGCGGCGTAGCCATCATCGAGGAGCACATGGGCGATTACGACAAGGATCGCGTGCGCTTCCTGATCTGTCAGCAGGTGGAGGACGAATTCGAAGAGGCCATGAAGCTCCTCACCGAGCTGGCGGACAATATGCGCGAGGAAAAGCGCGTCCCCTGCCCCGCCTCCAAGCTGGTGATCGGCCTGAAGTGCGGCGGCTCCGACGGCTTCTCCGGCATCACCGCAAACCCGGTGATCGGCGGTTTCTCCGATCTGCTGGTCGCTCAGGGCGGCACCACCATCCTCACCGAAGTCCCGGAAATGTTCGGCGCGGAGACCATCCTGATGGATCGCTGCGAGACCGAGGAGATGTTCCAGAAGACCGTGAAGCTCATCAACGACTTCAAGCGCTACTTCGAGGAGCATCATCAAACGATCTACGAGAACCCCTCCCCCGGCAACAAGGCGGGCGGCATTTCCACCCTGGAGGACAAGGCACTGGGCTGCACTCAGAAGAGCGGCTTTGCCCCCGTCAAGGACGTGCTGGCCTACGGCGAAAAGGTACACACCCCCGGCCTGAACCTGCTCTCCGCGCCCGGCAATGATCTGGTCGCGGCAACGGCGCTGGCCTCCTCCGGCGCGCAGATCGTGCTGTTCTCCACTGGCCGCGGCACGCCCTTCGCCGCCCCCGTCCCCACGATGAAGATCGCCACCAACACCGCCCTTGCCACCCGCAAGCACGGCTGGATCGACTTCAACGCCGGTCAGCTGCTGACGGACGGCAAGTCCCTGCCGGAGCTGAGCCAGATGCTGATGGACTACGTTCTCTCCGTTGCCAGCGGCGAGAAGCTCTGCTCCGAGCGCAACGGCTTCCACGACCTGGCCATCTTCAAGACCGGCGTCACTTTGTAAGCAAACCAAAAGGCTCTCCCTTTGGGAGAGCTGGCAGCCACAAGGCTGACTGAGAGGGTTTGCCCCCTGATATGCAGCAAGGCAGACGGTTCATTGCAAACCGTCTGCCTTCTTTGTATGCAGTTATTCCTCGACCTCGGCCACGTTCTCGCATTCCAGCATCACGCCGTCCTGGCCAGTGATGGTCACGTTCTTCATGACCACCTTGTCCACATTGATCGCCACCAGGCCCTTGCGGCTGACCTTCTCCACGCCGCAGGCCATCGCGGGCGCCATGGGCTCCGCATCCGCCGCGCAGGTGATGGACACATTCTCCATCTCAACCCGCTCGATGGGACGTTCCGGCAGGCCCAGGAAATAGCCGGCGCAGGTCACGTCCGTGGCCGTCACGTCGCGGAAGGCGATCCGCCCGATGCGGGGCGTACGCTCGTCCACAGGCTGCTTCTCGCGACTCTGGACGTACTCGGTCTTGCCGTCGGGATCGCAGAAGTACAGGCAGTTGACCACATAGGGCGTGCCAACGCGCTCCATCAGTACGTTTTCAAACACGATATCATCGATCACGCCCTGCTCACCACGACCACGACGGGTCTTGATGCGAAGGCCGCGATCGGTGTTGCGCATCAGGCAGTCATGCAGGTAGACCTTGTTCACGCCGCCGGCCATTTCGCTGCCGCAGGTCATGCCGCCGTGGCCGTTTTCCATCAGGCAGTGGCTGATCTCCAGGTCGGAGCAGGGCGTCTTGTAGGTCGCACCCATGTACAGCTTGCCCGCCTTGATGGCGATGCAGTCGTCGCCCAGGGAGAAATGCGCGCCCGCCAGCAGGATGTGCTCGCAGCTCTCCGGGTCGAAGCCGTCGGTATTGGGGCTGTCCGCCGGAGCGGTGACGTGGATGTTCAGGAACTTCAAATTCCGGGAGAAATAGGGTTGCAGATTCCACGCGGGGCTGTTGCGGAAGGAGATGCCCTGCACGGTCACGTCCTCGCAGTCGTTGATGAAGAACATGCGGGGCCGCCATGCGCCGCGCATCGTGCGGTGGTTGACCCACCAGTCCGCCTTGTCACCCTGACCGTCCAGCACACCCTCGCCGTAGAGGACCACGTCCTTTACGCCGTTGCCGGAGATAAACGCAGCAAACATATCCAGGGGATTGCCTTCCCAGGAGCCAAGGTTCAGGTCACTGGTCTCGTCGGTGGAATGAATCATGCCCGGCAAAATCGGGAACTTACTGCGGTCGGTGTCCAGCAGGAGCGTCGCGCCCTTCTGGATCTCAATGCGCACGTGGCTCTTGAGGAAAATGGGCAGCACATGGTACTCGCCCGCCGGGATCAGCACGCGGCCCTTCTTCGGGCAGACATTGATGGCCGCCTGGATGGCTGCGGTATCATCATGCACGCCGTCGCCCACCGCACCGAAGCGGCGGACGTTGAGCGTGTAGCTTTCCTTCTCCGTGCGGAAGGAAATGCGGCCGACCTCGCCGTTTTCGTCCAGCACCTTGACAACATACTTCGTGTCAGGCCACAGACCGTACATGCTGTGCACGACAGTCTCCGCCATGCCCCACTCCTCGCCGTTGAGAAGAATGCGGTAGGGCTTCTTCGTGTTGTAAAGACCGCCGTCGGGCAGCTCGAGGGTCACGCTGCGGGCGGATACGAACAGCTTTTTGACTTCAAACATCATAGCACCCCAAATCCTTCCTCCAGCATGTCGGCAGCACGTTCTTCTCCCTTTGCACGCAGCAGCGCGATCCCCTTGCGGGCCACCGGCAAATACCGTTCCGGATCGATCAATCCCCGTTCCACGCCGCGCATCAGCCCGTACAGCAGCAGTGCCTGCGTCCGGGCGTCCGCCGTTTCCAGCCCAGGCAGCACTCCCCGCAGCGTCACGCGATAAATGTCCACCAGGGCGCGCCAGTGCTCATACAGCTGATCGGAGCAGCATTCGATACCATCCATCAGCGCCATGAGGAACCAGCCCTCCGCCTGCAGGGATTCGCCGTGGCTCTGCGCCTTGTGATTCCACAGATGCTTGTGCACATCGCAGTACATCGCAGCCGTCCGGCCCACCCGTTCCATCCGGTTGAGCTTCATTTCGTATGCCATGCGGAAGGGCAGCGTCTCATATGCAGCAGACAGGTCAGGAGCCGCTTCCGGCTGCGCATCCAGACGTGCCATCACGCCACAGATAGCTTCACGGTACTTGTCCTCCCCGGTTTTTTCCAGCGCGAAAAACAGCGTCTTCGCGTTGGACGGCGTGCACTTATCCGCCGCAATAAAGGCGTCCGCACTGTGCACCACATACCGGGTCAGCTCCGCATCATCAGAAAAACGCATGCAGAAACGGACCGCCAGATCCTCCGCCGGATCCCATGCGGCGCCGGGCTCTTTGGCAAGCAGGTATTCTTTGAACCAGAGGGCCATGTTCATCTCTCCCATCGCAATGTAAGCGTTTTCACCCTTTATTATACCGGATGCAGCCGAATAAGTCAACGTGAAAGCAGCAGAAAGACATCCCCCACCGTACGCAGGGGATGCATGCTTCATCTTTCGATCAGTTCCATAT
Organism: Clostridia bacterium; assembly: GCA_017513475.1. Lineage (GTDB taxonomy): Bacteria > Bacillota > Clostridia > Christensenellales > Aristaeellaceae > UBA11524. The sequence continues at coordinate 26,521 of JAFXFR010000037.1, read as the reverse complement.
CCGTAAAGGGCGACTTCTGTTCAAAGGGGAATTTGATGTGCCAGATGGCGCGCAGGGCATCCATCTGATGCAGCAGCATCTTGGTCTGCTCATGGGGCATCTCGCAGGGCTCCAGGTTGCCCGCCTGCAGGTCACGCAGACAGGCCTCCACCTCGTATTCGTAGCCGGTGATCTGCTCCGGCATGCTGATGCGCTGCATGGGCTTGTCCCGATGATCCTTGTCGTAGATCTCCACCCAGGCCGGGTTATTGACATTGTCCACGATCAGGAAGCCCTTGGTGCCATAGATCACGCACCGCCGGTCGGAGTTGAAGGCCGTCGAGGCCATCAGCTGGGCCATTTTGCCGTCGCGGTACTTGATGGTGATGGTCTCCGTGCGGTCAACGCCGGTATCCATCAGCTCCACCGTGGAATTGATGCGCACGATGTCATCGCCAAAGACCATCGACGCAAAGTTCAGCACATACACGCCCAAGTCCAGCAGCGCGCCGCCGGCAAGGGCCGGATCCATGATGCGCTCCTTGTGCTCGATGGCGTAGCACAAATTGGAGTAGAGCATCCGCGGCTCGCCGATGACGCCCTCAGCCAGCAGATCGTTGATGATCCACCGGGACGGCATATACCGGGGCCAGAGCGCCTCTGCGACATACACGCCCTTCTCCCGGGCGAGGTCCAGTACTTCCTCCGCCTGATGAAGATTGGGTGTGAAGGCCTTCTCGCACAGGACAGCTTTACCCGCGCGGATGCACATTTTCATCTGCTCCGCGTGATGGGAATGCGGCGTAGCGATGTACACCAGGTCAACCGCGGGATCCGCCAGCATGGCCTCATAGGAGCCATAGGCGTGCAGAACGCCCTCTTCTTTGGCGAAGGCGTCGGCCTTTTCCTGGCTGCGGGACGCAATGGCATACAGCTCCACCGGACGGCCCTTTTCCTTCATTCCGCGCACAGTGCGGCACATGGAACGGGCGATGGCGCCCGCGCCGATGATGGCGACATTCATGGTATATGACATGGCAAACAAGCCTCCTGATCCGGTCTGACACAATTCTTTGCCTTATTGTACCACTTCCCCGCCCCTTGCGTCAACCAACAAAAACCTCACCGCGATTGCGATGAGGCTTTGCGTGATCCCGGCAGGACTCGAACCTGCGACCTTTTGATTCGTAGTCAAACACTCTATCCAGCTGAGCTACGAGACCATGTATGTGTCAGGGTGACGGCAGGTCAGGTCTTGAACCTTGTAAAGAAGTGATCCCGGCAGGACTCGAACCTGCGACCTTTTGATTCGTAGTCAAACACTCTATCCAGCTGAGCTACGAGACCACATCGCCGCCATGCACATTTCTGCACATTCCCTGACAGCTCTGATATAATAGCACCAAACATCAGAAATGTCAAGCACATTTTTGAAATTTTTCAGAAAAAAACCGGCTGATTTTTCGCATCAGCCGGATGTATTCACACCGGTTTCTCCGCCCTCGGATACACGCCCAGCAGCCGCAGCGCGCAGGTGTAGGGCCGCGCCGCCGCCATGGCACGGGAGAGATGGGCCGCGTCCATTGCGCCCTCAAAATCCGCGGAGAAGAAGTACTGGAAGGGCGTTTCCGGCAGGGGGCGGGACTCGATGCGGGTCATGTTCAGCCCGCTGTCCGCAAAGGAGGACAGCACCTTCACCAGCGCTCCGACCTCGTTGTTCACGCGAAAGGTCACCGTGGCCTTGGAAGGCGTATCCAGCGGGATCGCGCTGGTAGACAGGATGAAGAACCGCGTCGTGTTGGTGGCGCTGGTCTGGATGTTCTCAGCCAGGGAGACAAGGCCGTATTCCTTCGCCGCTTCGATGGAGGCGATGGCCGCGCGGGACTTGTCGCCTGCTGCTGCCACCTCGCGGGCAGAGATCGCCGTGTTGGCGGAGGGCAGGATCTGCACGCCGGGCAGCATCTGCAGGAATTCATCGCACTGGGCGATGGCCTGCGGATGGCTGGCGATGTGCTTGATATCCGCCAGCGTCGCGCCGGGCACGCCCAGCAGATGATGGCGCACTGCCTTCATCGTTTCGCCCACAATTTGAAGCGGCAGCTTCTCCAGCAGCGAGTAGGTCGGCAGCACCGCGCCCGCGAAGGAGTTTTCCACCGGCAGCAGCGCGTAGTCCGCCTGTCCCTCCGTGACGGCCTTCGCGGCCTCCGGGAAGGTGTCGTAGCCCACGCAGGTTCCGTCCGGGAAGGCCGCCATGGCCGCGCCATGGGAGAAGCTCCCCGCCGTGCCCGGATAGGCGATCACGTAAGACATCCCTGACGCTCCTTCCATAGTTCAACGATGGCGATGGCCGTCATGGCCTCGATCACCGGCACCGCGCGGGGCAGGATGCACGGGTCGTGGCGGCCGTGGATCTCCAGTTCTGCGTTCTCTCCCGTTTTGAGGGAAACCGTCTGCTGCTTCTGCGCGATGGACGGCGTGGGCCGGATGGCACAGCGGAAGATCACCGGCATGCCGTTGGTGATGCCGCCGTTCACGCCGCCAGAGTGGTTCGTTTCGGTGACGACCTTGCCCTCCGCCATGCGGAAGGCGTCGTTGGCCCGGCTGCCGCGTATCGCCGCAAAGCCGAAGCCCTCGCCGAATTCGACACCCTTCACCGCCGGCACGGAGAACATCAGCTGACTGATGGTGCTCTCCACGCTGTCAAAGAAGGGCGCGCCAAGGCCTGCAGGCAGGCCCGTCGCCATGCATTCGATCACGCCGCCGATAGAATCGCAATCATTGCGGGCTGCCATCGCAGCAGCGTTCATCTGCTCGTCGAGGCCCTCGGTCAGCACGGGCAGGTGCATCTGTTTCATATAAGAGTAGTCGGCAGCCGGGTCGGCGTTCATGAAGGATGCGTCCTGCACGTCACCAAGCCGCTGGATGTGGCAGGCAATTTTGACGCCCTGCGTTTCCAGCCACTGGCTGCACAGCGCGCCCGCCGCCACCAGCGGAGCCGTCAGCCGCCCGGAGAAGGAGCCGCCGCCTCGCCAGTCCTCAAAGCCGAAATACCGCACATGGCCGGTATAATCCGCATGTCCGGGGCGGACGAGGTCCACGCCGTCGCCATAATCCCGGCTGCGCTGGTTGGTGTTGCGGATGACGATGCAGATGGGCTGGCCCGTGGTGCGGCCATTCAGCACGCCGGAGAGGAATTCCGGCGCGTCGGCCTCCTTGCGGGCCGTGGTGAGGGCGCTCTGTCCCGGCGCACGTCGGGCCATCTCTGCCAGCAGGCGATCCATGTCGATCTCCATGCCCGCCGGGAAGCCGTCCAGCGTCACACCGATGGCTTCGCCGTGACTCTGCCCAAAGATGGACAGCCTCAAATGCTGTCCCCAGGTGCTGCTCATTCAGCCTTTCCTCCAAGGTTCTTGTATACGCTCACGAATTCGGGCCAGGACTTGTTCAGCGCCTCCACGCCGGTCACCGTCACAGGCTCCTGGGCAATGGTCGCCGCCGTCGCACCCAGCATGACCATGCGGTGATCGTTGTAGTCCGGCAGCGTCACACCGCCCTTGAGCGCCTTCACGCCCTGAATGACGATGGTATCGCCCACAGCCCTGGCATTGCCGCCCAGGAGGTTCAGCACCTCCACCGTTGCAGCGAGGCGGTCGCACTCCTTCAGCCGCAGACGACCGCAGCCGGCGAGGACGCTCTCGCCTTCCGCCAGCTGGCAGACAAGAGCGAGAATCGGCGCAATATCGGGGCAGTTCGCCATATCGAGGGTCGCTCCGGTGAGCTTGTCCGCCGTTACAGTCACGCCGGATTCATTCTCGCAGACCTTCGCGCCGAGGGCAGCCAGGTGCGCAAGCACCGCCCGGTCGCCCTGGGTAGTTTCCGCCGCCAGGTCGGTAACGGTCACCGTATGACCCAGCGCGCCTGCACAGAGCAGCACCGCCGCCTGGGAATAATCGCCGGACAGCAGGCCGTCCTGCGCCTGATAGGTCTGATTGCCGGGGATGCGCCAGGAGAAGGGCGCGATCTCCTCCATCATAATGCCGCTCTTAGTGAGCGCCTCGACGGTCATGCGGATATAGCCCGCACTCTCCACCGGGGGCTGGACGGTCAGGGTGGAGTCCTCCTCCAGCATCGGCAGCGCGAACAGCAAGCCCGACACGAACTGGCTGGACACATTGCCCGGCATGACATAATGACCGGCCTCCAGCTCACCCTTGACGGTCAGTTCCGCCGCGCCGTCGCAGCCAACGCCCATGCGCCAGCGCACGCCGCGCGGAACGAACAGGTCGCGGTACACATCCATCGGTCGCTGGCCCAGCCTGCCGTGCATGCGGAACACGCCGCCCTTTGCCATCGCCAGAGCAATCGGCACAAAAAAGCGCAGCGTGGAGCCGCTCTCGCCGCAGTCCAGCACGGGCAGCTTGGTGACCTTCTTCGCGTAGCCGGTGATGGTCAGGCTGTCATCCGCCTGCTCTACCTTCGCGCCAAGCGCCTTGAGACAGCGGGCGGTTGCCGCCATATCAGCGGAATCCATAAAGCCGCCAAGGGTCGTCGCGCCCCTGGTCAGGCCTGCACAGATCATCCGGCGGTGTGCCTCACTCTTGGAGGCCGGCGCCGCGACCGTGCCCTTCAGGGGCGCAGGAAAAAACGTCATTTCCATAGGCAGGATGTGCTCCTTTGCTTGTGATCAGATTAACATGCATCTTATCATAGCACAAGTACGCCCGTCCGTGTTGTATTTGTACTGTTTTTCGCCCAGCATATACAACAAAAAAACAAAGCGGCCGACACATCTGCATCAGCCGCCGGAAATCAGTGGGTTTGAATCAGCCCCGCGCTGCGAAGCCGACCTTCTTCTGCACCTTGCGCAGGGTCTTGTTGGCCAGGTAGGAAGCCGTCTTGGCGTTCTCATCCAGCACGCCCTGGAGGTAGGCCTTGTCGGCGATCAGCCGCTTGAACTCAGCCTGCATGGGCTCCAGCGCCGCGATGACGCAGTCCGCCGTGCGGGTCTTCAGCGCACCGTAGCCCTGACCCTGCATTTCGTTCACCAGCGCGTCGATCTCGCCGGCGCCCAGGGCGGACATGATGCTCAGCAGGTTGGAAACGCCGGGCTTGTTCTCCGGGTCAAAGCGGATCTCGCCGTCGGAGTCGGTCACCGCGCGCTTGATCTTGCGGCGGATGGTGTCGGGATCGTCGGTCAGGGCAACAAAGGTGTCCTCGGGATCGGACTTGGACATCTTGCGGGTGGGCTCCTGCAGGCTCATGATGCGGGCGCCGACCTTGGGGATGTAGCCCTCGGGGATGGTGAACACGTCGCCGTACACGCCGTTGAAGCGCTGGGCGATATCGCGGCAGATTTCCAGGTGCTGCTTCTGGTCGTGACCCACGGGCACCAGGTTGGTCTGGTACAGCAGGATGTCCGCCGCCATCAGCACGGGATAGGTGAACAGGCCGACGTTAATGTTGTCGGCATGCTTGGCGGACTTGTCCTTGAACTGGGTCATGCGGTTCATTTCGCCCATATAGGTGAAGCAGTTGAGGATCCATGCCAGCTCAGCGTGGCCGGACACATGGCTCTGGCAGTAGATGAGACTCTTCTTGGGGTCGATGCCGCTGGCGATGTAGATCGCGGCCAGCTCCAGGCAGCGGCGGCGCAGCTCAGCGGGATTCTGGCGGACGGTGATGGCGTGCATGTCCACGATGGAGTAGATGCAGTCATAGTCGTCCTGCAGCTTGGAGAAGTTCTTCAGCGCGCCGATGTAGTTGCCCAGGGTCAGCGTGCCGGAGGGCTGGATGCCGGAGAAAATGATCGGCTTCTTCTCGGGCTTGACGATGGTTTCAGACATAGGAAATACCTCCCAACATATTGACTGACCACAGACCGGGGACGCCCTACGTCAGCATTGATATAAACAAAAAAAGCAGCCCAACTATCCCTCCATTGGGGACAGATGACTGCGGTGCCACCCCACTTCACGGACGCAAATCCGTGCGCTCAATCCTATTAACGGTGGAAGCCGTCGCGAGATACGCAGGCTTATTCAGCCCTTCCCCCGCGCCCTCGAAGCCCCAATGTCCTCGCCGTCCGCCGCCGGACTTGCACTGTCTCCGGCTCGCTGTGGGTGACCTGACGATTCCGCTGCTTCTCATCGGTGTTGCTATATGGTAACACACTTCCCTGCATTTTACAAGTACTTTTTCTGTACCCTGTATGCAGATAACACTGACGCTAATCCTGCAATTTACTCCTGATAAACCCTTCATTCCGCAGCGCATGCATTTTTCGCGTCACCCTTCGACAAAAACATCATGAATACATCATGAAATTCCCCAAAACTATTGACATGTAACCTCTGATATGATTTAATATCATCGGTTCCTGGGTTTAGTTTTGCTAAACTTCGGGACACAATATTGCCTTATTCACAAATTCGCCGGAAGGGAGGGTTTTCCATCATGGATATCGGTGAGAAGCTCCGCCAGCTGCGATTGCAGCGCGGGCTGACTCAGGAAGACATGGCCGACCGGTGCGAGCTGTCAAAGGGCTTCATCTCCCAGGTGGAGAGAAACCTCGCCTCGCCCTCCATTGCCACGCTGACGGATATGCTGGAGTGCCTCGGCTCTTCCCTGTCGCTGTTCTTCAAGGAGGACAAGAACGAGAAGACCGTCTTTACCCCCCAGGACATGTTCGTCAAGGAGGACGATGAGCTCCTCCACGGCGCGACGACCTGGCTTGTCCCCAACGCGCAGAAGAACTCGATGGAGCCCATCCTCGTTGAGATGAGCGAGGGCGGCGAAACCTATCCGCTGCCTCCCCATGAGGGCGAGGAATTCGGCTATGTGCTGGCAGGCACGGTCTTCCTGGTCACAGGTGAAAAGAAGACCCGCGTGCGCACCGGCTGCAGCTTCTGCATCCACCCCCGCGAGACCCATTACCTCATGAACGCCGGCAAAACCAAAGCACGGGTTCTTTGGGTGTCCAATCCCCCGATATTTTAATTTCGATACGATATGAAGGAGATCGCCAGCCATGAATAACGACCAGCTCAACGAGCGCATCAAGAAGGCCCGCGAAAAGGACCACCTGATCGACCTGATCGGCATTTCCAAGGAATACGACGGCGTGAAGGTCCTCAAGGATATCGACCTGTACATCCGCAAGAAGGAATTCCTGACCCTGCTGGGCCCCTCCGGCTGCGGCAAGACCACCACGCTGCGCATCATCGGCGGCTTTGAGACGCCCTCCTCCGGCGCGCTGCTCTTCGAGGGCCAGGAGATCTCCGATCTGCCGCCCTACAAACGCCGCGTCAACACCGTGTTCCAGAAGTACGCGCTCTTCCCCCACCTGAACGTGTACGACAACATCGCCTTCGGCCTGAAGCTGAAGAAGATGCCCAAGAAGATGATCGACGAAAAGGTCGAGCAGATGCTGGAGCTGGTGAACCTCAAGGGCTATGCCAAGCGCCATGTGGAGGCGCTCTCCGGCGGCCAGCAGCAGCGCGTGGCCATCGCCCGCAGCCTCGTCAACGAGCCGGAAGTGCTGCTTCTGGACGAACCCCTGGGCGCCCTGGACCTCAAGCTCCGCAAGGACATGCAGCTGGAGCTGAAGTCCATGCAGCAGCGCCTGGGCATCACCTTCATCTACGTCACCCATGATCAGGAGGAAGCCCTGACCATGTCCGACACCATCGTGGTCATGAAGGACGGCACCATCCAGCAGATCGGCGACCCCAAGACCATCTACGACGAGCCCGCCAACGCCTTCGTTGCGGACTTCATCGGCGAATCCAACATCCTGCGCGGCACGATGATCAAGGATGAGCTGGTGGAGTTCGCCGGCGCGACCTTCCCCTGCGTGGACTCCGGCTTTGGCGAGAACGCCCCCGTGGACGTGGTCATCCGCCCCGAGGACATCATGCTGGTGGGCGAAGACGTGGGCCAGATCGTCGGCACGGTCAAGTCCGTGCTGTTCAAGGGCGTGCACTATGAGATGATGATCGATACCGGCGCTTACACCTTCAAGGTGCACTCCACCACCATGCAGCCCCAGGGCAGCAAGGTCGGCGTGAACATCGTGCCCTTCAACATTCACATCATGAAGCCCATGCAGGAGGAAAACTGACGATGCTCACTGATATGTCCCTCCCCTGGTGGGCATGGGCGGCCATGGGCGCAGGCCTGATCGTGTTTGCGGTGATGATCGGCATGACCATCAAGCGCAACCGCGGCATGCACCGCTCGCTGTTCGCCTCGCCCTACACGCTGTGGATGATCATCTTTACCGTTGTGCCGGTCATCCTGATCAGCTACTATGCCTTTACCGACGCCAACGGCAACTTCACCCTGGATAACTTCAAGAACTTCTGGGACTCCCACTACGAGGCCAATAAGGTCATCAAAGCCGAGGCAGAACGCCTGGGCGTGGATTACTCCCAGTACATCACCCGCGGCACGGTTAACGTCGATACGCTGGTGTATTCCCTGTGGATGGCCTTCCAGTGCACCATTATCTGCCTGGTGATGGGCTACCCCGCCGCCCTGTTCATGGCGGACCGCAAGATGAAGCTGGGCTCCACGCTGGTGGTGCTGTTCATCATCCCCATGTGGATGAACTTCCTCCTGCGTACCGTCGCCTGGATGACCCTGCTGGAGGATTCCGGCCTGATCAATCAGGTACTGGAGCTGTTGGGCCTGGGCAAGATTCAGCTGATGTACACCTCCAACACGGTGCTGCTGGGCATGGTGTACAACTTCCTGCCCTTCATGGTGTTCCCGATTTATACCGTGCTGAACAAAATGGACTACCGTCTCAGCGAGGCTGCGGCCGACCTGGGCTGCAACTCCTTCCAGACGCTGTACAAGGTGACCATGCCCCTGTCCATCCCCGGTGTGGTAAGCGGCATCACGATGGTGTTCATGCCCTCCGTCACCACCTTCTTCATCCCCCGCGTGCTGGGCGGCGGCTACACGATGATGTTCGGCGACCTGATCGAATCGAAGTTCCTCACCGAGGGCAACTGGAACGCCGGTTCCGCCCTGTCCCTGCTGATGATGCTGCTGATCCTCGTCAGCCTTTCCATCCTGCGCAAAGCTGACCCCAACGGCGAAGGAGGTGGCCTGGCATGATGAAGTTCCTCAAGAAATTCTACCTGGGCATCATCATGATTTTCCTGTACATTCCCATTGTAGTGCTGATTGTGCAGAGCTTCAACGCGGGCGAAAGCCGCGCCAAGTGGGAAGGCTTCTCCTTCCACTGGTACGGCGAGCTTCTGCGGGATGAACGCATCCTGAACGCGCTGTACGTCACCGTGTCCATCGCCGTGATCGCTATGGTGGTCTCCACCATTCTGGGCACCCTGGCTGCCATCGGCATCCATGCGATGAAGAAGCGCCCCCAGGCCCTCATGATGACCCTGACCAATCTGCCCAACACCATGCCCGATATCGTGACCGGTATCTCCCTGATGCTGCTGTTCCTTTTCACGAAGGTGGAGCGCGGCTATGTCACGATGCTGCTGGCCCACATCACCTTCGATACCCCCTACGTCATCCTGTCGGTGCTGCCCAAGCTCAAGCAGATGAACCGTCACACTTACGAGGCAGCGCTGGATCTTGGCGCAACGCCCACCTACGCACTCTTCCGCGTGATCATCCCCCAGTGCAAGCAGGGCATCATCACCGGCGCGATGCTGGCGTTCACGCTGTCCCTGGATGACTTCACGATCAGCTACTTCACCACCTCTCCCCTGGTGCAGAACCTCTCCACGCTGATCTACTCTGCTACCCGTACCGGCATCGACCCCACGCTGAACGCGCTGTCCGCGCTGATGTTTGTGGCACTGCTGGTACTGCTGCTGATCGTCAACCGCCGCACGGCGGAGGACAAGTAAGGAGGAACGACGATGAATATGAAACGCATCCTGCTCCTCCTGCTGGCCCTGGCGATGGCGCTGACGATGACCGCCTGCCAGTCCGGCGAGGCCACGGAAGGCAGCAAGCCTGCCGAGCGGGTCGTCAACGTGTTCAACTGGGAGGATTACATCGATCCCGCCGTCATCGCACTGTTTGAAGAGGAAACCGGCATCAAGGTCAACTACATGTGCTTCACCACGGTGGAGGACATGATCGTACAGGTGGAAGCCAATCCCGGCGCCTTCGATGTGTGCTTTCCCTCGGATTACATCATCGAGCGCATGATCAACAAGGGCATGCTGGCGGAGATCAACTTCGATAACGTCCCCTACTCCGATCAGATCCTTGACTTCCTTCTCTACCCCGATTACGATCCCCAGAACAAGTACTCCATTCCTTACATGTGGGGCACGGTGGGCATCCTCTACAACACCACCATGATCGATCTCGACCCAGACAATACCTCCTGGGCCATCCTGTGGGATCCCAGGTACCAGAACAGCATCTTCATGATGGACTCCATCCGCGACAGCATGGGCGTGACGCTCAAGTACCTGGGCTTCAGCGCCAACTCCACCGAGATTCCCGAGCTGTTCGCCGCCCGGGACATGCTGATCCGCCAGAAGAAGCTGGGCGTGGTCAAGGCCTATCAGGTAGATGAGACCAAGGACAAGATGGTCGCGGGCGAAGCCGCCATGGCCGTCATGTGGTCCGGCGACGCCATGTACGCCATCGATCTCAATGAGGATCTGAGCTATTTCGTACCCATGGAAGGCTCCAATGTCTGGTGTGACAGCGCGGTCATCCCCATCACCGCCAAGAACAAGGAAAACGCTGAGATCTTCATCAACTTCCTTTGCCGCCCCGATATCGCCGCCATGAACTGGAACTACATCTGGTACTCCACCCCCAACAAGGGCGCGATCGAACTGATCGAGGATCCCGACGGCGATTACGCATACGATTACACCGGCAACCGTACCCTTTCCCCCACACCGGACATCATGGCCAAGTGCGAGTTCTTCCGCGACATCCCGGAGGACTACCTGAGCGTCTATGAGGCCCTGTGGATGGATTTGAAGAATACCAAGTAAGCAGCAAACCCCGTCGGACATCACCTGATGCTGGCGGGGTTTTCAGTTGCACCAAAAAGGGAGAGTCTTGCGACTCTCCCTTATGTTTTGTTTAGATACGAATGATACCCTCAAAGTCCATTACCGCATCGCCGGTCATCCATACCTGGCCGTCCGCCTGGTAGCGCACAACCAGCGTGCCGCCGGGAAGGGCCACGTCGATGTCCGCATCGCGCTTGCACAGGCCGTTCTCGACCGCTGCGACAGCCACCGCGCAGGCGCCGGTGCCGCAGGCCGCAGTTTCGCCGATGCCGCGCTCCCACACGCGCATCACGATGCTGTTGCCGTCCACGATCTGAGCAAAGCTCACGTTCACGCGGGCCGGGAACAGAGCGTCCTGCTCGATGGCAGGGCCGATCTGCTGCAGATTGATGGCGTTGACGTCATCCACGAACATCACCACATGGGGATTGCCCATGGACACGCAGCTGATCTCGCGCATCTGGCCAGCCAGGTAGACGCGGCGCTTCATCACCTTGTCGCCGTCCAGCTTGACAGGCACGTCCGCGGGGGCGAAGGCCGGGCGGCCCATGTCCACCAGCACGGAGAACACCTGATCCTCACGGATGAAGAGCTTGGCAGCCTTTACGCCGCTGCCGGTCTCAATGCGCATTTCCTCCTTGCGCACGCGGCCGGTCTCGTACAGGTACTTGCACACACAGCGCAGGGCATTACCGGCCACGGAGCCTTCGGTGCCGTCAGCGTTGAACATGCGCATCTTGGCGTCCGCGCGCTTGGAGGGCAGAATGAGGACGATGCCGTCCGCGCCCACGCCGGTGCGGCGGTTGCTGAGGCGCACCGCCACGGATTCGGGGCTCTCCACCTGCTGTTCGAAGCAGTCGAAGTAGAGGTAATCGTTGCCCGTGCCGCGCATCTTGACGAAGGAGAGCTTCTTGGGCTCCTTGCGCATGTTGTTGATGTCCACCAGTTCCACATTGCCCTGGGTGTAACGGCTGGTCAGCGCGTTGGCAAGGGCATTGGCGGTGTCCAGGGAGGTGAACAGCGGGATGCCGCGCTCAACGGCCTTACGGCGGAGCTTCACGGACTCGCGCAGGGGATCACGGCCCTTGACGGAGGTGGATATCACGTACTGCACCTGACCCATGGTGAGCATCTGCTCCATGGACTCGTGCTTGACCACGGCGGAGTACACGCCGTGCTGCAGCAGCGTCTTGGCGGTGCCGGTGGTGGCGAAGATGTTGAAGCCCAGCTCCTGGAACTTGCGGGCCACGCCGACGGCCTCAAACTTGTCCTTGTCTCGCACGGAGATCAGCACGCCGCCGCCCTGACGCATCTTGTAGCCCGCAGCGACCAGGCCCTTGTAGATGGCCTCCTGCAGGTTGGTGCCAAGGCCCAGCACCTCGCCGGTGGACTTCATCTCCGGGCCCAGGTGGGTATCGACGTCCGCCAGCTTCTCGAAGGAGAAGCAGGGCACCTTGACGGCGAAATAGGGGCTCTGGCGGTACAGGCCCGTGCCGTAGCCCATGTCCTTGATCTTCTCGCCCAGCATCGCGCGGACGGCCAGGTCAACCATAGGAACGCCGGTCACCTTGCTGATGTAGGGCACGGTGCGGCTGGCGCGGGGGTTCGCCTCGATGACGTACACCTCGTTGTGGTAGACGATGTACTGGATGTTGATCAGGCCCAGCGTACCCAGCTCGATGGCGATCTGACGGGTGACTTCCACCAGACGCTGATACATCGCGCCGGTCAGGTTCCAGGCGGGATAGACCGCGATGGAGTCGCCGGAGTGGATGCCGGAGGACTCAATGTGCTCCATGATGCCGGGAATCAGCACGTCCTCGCCGTCGCAGATGGCGTCAGCTTCCGCCTCGATGCCCTTGAGGTACTGGTCGATCAGGATGGGGTTCTCGATGCCCTGGGCCAGGATGATCTTCATGTACTCCACGATGTCGGAGTCCTGATAAGCGATGATCATGTTCTGGCCGCCCAGCACGTAGGAGGGGCGCACCAGCACGGGATAGCCCAGCTCGTTGGCGGCCTTGAGGGCCTCCTCGGTGGTCATGACGGTCGTGCCCTGGGGGCGCTTGATGCCGTACTTCTCCATCGCCGCATCGAAACGCTCGCGGTCCTCCGCAGCGTCGATCATGTCCGCAGAAGTGCCCAGGATCTTCACGCCGGCATTCTCCAGCGCATGGGTCAGCTTGATGGCAGTCTGTCCGCCGAAGGCAGCAACCACGCCCACGGGCTTCTCGGTCTCGATGATGCCCAGCACGTCTTCGGGGGTGAGGGGCTCAAAGTAGAGGCGATCCGCGGTGTCAAAGTCGGTGGAGACGGTCTCGGGGTTGTTGTTGACCAGCACGACGTCGTAGCCGGCTTCCTTCAGCATCCACACGCAGTGGACGGAGGCATAGTCGAACTCGATGCCCTGTCCGATGCGGATGGGGCCGGAGCCCAGAACCATCACGCAGGGCTTCTTTTCGCGCTTGGCCAGGAACTCGGCGGCCTCGTTTTCCTCGTCGTAGGTGGCGTAGAAGTAGGGGCGCTGGGCCTCAAACTCCGCGGCGCAGGTGTCAACCATCTTGTACACAGGGCTGCGGTGCATGGGCACGGGCGCGCCGGAGAGGCGCTCGATGACCTTGTCCGGGAAGCCCATCTTCTTGGCCTTCAGGTAGAGGTCAGCATCCACATTGCCCTTGGCAAGGGTCGCCTCCATGTCGGCAAGGTTCTTGAAGCAATGCAGGAAGTAGTAGTCGATCTTCGTGATATCGTGCAGCTGTTCCAGCGTCACACCGCGGCAGATGGCCTCGTACACGGCGTACATGCGCTGGTCGGTGCACTTGTCGATCAGGGCCAGCAGCTCGTCCGTGCTGAGGTCCGCCAGGGACTTCATGCGCAGGGTGTCGCAGCCAATCTCCGCGCCGCGGACGGCCTTCATCAGGGCCTGCTCCACGCTCACGCCGATGGACATGACTTCGCCGGTGGCCTTCATCTGGGTGCCCAGGGTGCGCTTGCCGTAGACGAACTTGTCGAAGGGCCACTTCGGCACCTTGGCCACGACGTAGTCCACCGTGGGCTCGAAGCCCGCGAGGGTCTTGCCGGTCATGGCGTTGGGGATCTCGTCCAGGCTGTAGCCGATGGCGATCATGGCAGCCGTCTTGGCGATGGGATATCCGGTGGCCTTGGAGGCCAGGGCGGAAGAGCGGCTCACGCGGGGGTTGACCTCGATGACCGCGTACTCAAAGCTGTCGGGGTTGAGCGCAAACTGGCAGTTGCAGCCGCCCTCGACCTCCAGCGCGGACACCATATCCAGGGCCGCCTTGCGCAGCATCTGGTACTCCGCGGAGGACAGGGTCATGGCGGGCGCCACAACGATGGAGTCGCCGGTATGCACACCGACGGGGTCGATGTTTTCCATCGAGCAAACGGCGATGACATTGCCCTTGGCGTCACGCATGACCTCGAATTCGATTTCCTTCCAGCCGGAGATGCACTTCTCGACCAGAATCTGGGTGATGGGAGACAGGCGCAGACCGGCCTCGGCAATGACCTCCAGCTCTTCGCGGGTCTTGCAGATGCCGCCGCCTTCGCCGCCCATGGTGAAGGCCGGACGGACGATGACCTGGTATCCGATCTTATCCGCCAGTTCGAGGGCGTCCTCCAGCGTTTCCACCACGTCGGAGGGGATGCAGGGCTGACCGATGGACTCCATGGTCTGCTTGAACAGCAGACGGTCCTCGGCCTTCTCAATGGTCTCGCACTTCGCGCCCAGCAGCTTCACGCCGTGCCGGTCCAGGAAGCCTTCCTTGGCCAGCTGCATGGACAGGGTCAGGCCGCTCTGGCCGCCCAGGGTGGACAGCAGGGAGTCGGGCTTTTCCTTGATGATGATGCGGCGCAGGGTTTCCAGGGTCAGGGGCTCGATGTAGATCTGGTCAGCGGAGGTATGGTCGGTCATGATGGTCGCGGGATTGGGGTTGACCAGCACGACCTCGAGGCCGGCGGCCTTCAGCGCCTTACAGGCCTGGGAGCCGGCGTAGTCAAACTCCGCAGCCTGACCGATGACGATCGGGCCGGAGCCGATGATCATAACTTTCTTGAGCGAAGGATTCAGCGGCATTCCTTGTTACCTCCCATCAGAGCAATAAAGCGGTCGAACAGGAAATGGGTGCCGATCTTGCTGGCGACATTGCTCGCCTGGTACAGGCCGCCGGTCGCAGCGGGCTGGAACTGCACGGAGAAGGCGGGCATATCCATATAATCGATGCCCTCGCAGGAGCCGTCGTTGCGGTTCACAAAGCGCAGGGAGGCGTTGGCAGGCAGAGACTCCTTGTCCACCTCATAGCCGTGGTTCTGGCTGGTGATGTAGCACAGGCCGGTCTTCACGTCCTCGATGGGCTGATTGCCGCCGCGGTGGCCGTAGGGCAGCTTGGCGGTATCCGCGCCCTGGCTCATGGCCAGCAGCTGATGGCCCAGACCGATGCCGAACATGGGCAGATGCTTGTTGGCAACTTCGCGGATCTCATTGGCAATGGCTTCGTAATCCGCAGGATTACCCGCGCCGCCGGTGATGACCACGCCGTCCGCGTCCAGGGCCAGCACCTGCTCAGCCTTGATATTCGCAGGAACGACGGTCACCGCGCAGCCGCGGCTCTCCAGCTGCTGGAGGGTATCAGCCTTCGCGCCCAGATCCCACAGCACCACGTTGTACTTGCCGGCCTTTTCGGCAGGCACGGTCTCCTTCACGGAGGCGGCGGTCAGGTCAGCCTTCTTCAGGGTCAGCGCAGCGGCAGCCGCAGCGACGTCCTCGGGCTTTTCGGTCAGGATCGCAGCGGGCATCACGCCCTTGTCGCGCAGGCGGCGGGTGATGGCACGGGTGTCCACACCGGTCAGGCAGGGAATGCCGTTCTCCGCCAGATAATCATTCAGCGTACCCTGGCAGCGGAAGTTGCTGGGGGTGTCGCACAGGTCACGGCAGACATAACCGGCCAGGGCGGGCTTGGCAGCGTCCTCCGCCACCGGCACGACGCCGTACACACCGATCTGAGGGAAGGTCTGCACAACGATCTGCCCCGCATAGTTGGGGTCGGTCAGGGTGTCCATGTAGCCCACGACGGAGGTCAGGAACACCGCTTCACCGGCGGAATCCTTCACAGCGCCGCGCAGCACGCCCTCGTAGAGCTGGCCGTCCGCCAGCAAGAGGTAGCCTTTCTTTTCCATGCTCGTAACCTCCGTTATTTACTTCATGCAGGCGACCAGAACGGCCTTCTGCGCATGCAGACGATTCTCCGCCTCGTCGAAGATCTCGTCGGCGTGGGCCTCGAAGACCTCCTCGGTGATCTCCTCGCCGCGGTGGGCGGGCAGGCAGTGCTGCACCATGCAGCCCTCGTGGGCGACGCTCAGCAGCTCGGCGTTCACCTGATAGCCGGCGAAGGCCTTCTCGCGGGCGATGCGCTCTTCCTCCTGGCCCATGGAGGTCCACACGTCAGTGAAGATAACGTCGGCGTCCTTGGCAGCCTCCATCGGCTTGTCGGTCATGAAGAACTGGCCGGGGTACTGCTTGACGAACTCGAGAATCTGCGCGTCAGGCTGATAAGCGTCCGGGCAGGCGATGGACACATGCGCGCCCACCTTCAGGAAGCCGACGATCAGCGAATTGGCCATGTTGTTGCCGTCGCCGATGTAGCACATATTGACGTCCAGGCGGCCCTTATGCTCGCGGACAGTCTGCAGATCCGCCAGCACCTGGCAGGGATGGCAGAAGTCGGTCAGGCCGTTGATGATCGGGATGGAGCCATACTTGGCCAGGTCCTCGACCTCCTGCTGGGCAAAGGTGCGGATCATGATGCCGTCCAGGTAGCGGCTCAGCACGCGGGCAGTATCCTGCACGGGCTCGCCGCGGCCAATTTGCAGATCGCGGTTGGACAGGAACAGCGCATTGCCGCCCAGCTGGTACATGCCCGTCTCAAAGCTGACGCGGGTGCGGGTAGAAGACTTCGAGAAGATCATGCCCAGGGTCTTGCCCTTGAGCAGCGGATGGGGAATACCGGCCTTGTTGTCAGCCTTGAGCTTGTCCGCCAGATCGAGCAGCTCGATGATCTCTTCCTTGCTCAGATCCAGGAGCTTCAGCAGGTGCTTCATACGGGGGACTCCACCTTTCTATATTGAAGAATCAGAGTGATCACGTCGGCATTTCGCTTCAAATGGCAGGATTATCCTGCAATTTTAGGCATGAGAAATCAGGTGCTCCTTCGCACCCATCCTGCATTATAGCATAGTTTAAAAGCAAGAGCAAGGGGGGAGACCTCCCCGGCTCGCCTCAAATGCTGCAAAAAAACAATCCGTTTGCGGCAGAAAAACGACTTGAAACAAGGAGGTCGATCCCATGGAGAATCAGGGCCGCATCTGCCCCCGCGGCGCAAGCTACTACACCTGGCAGGCAGGCGATACGCTGCGCAGCGTCACCCAGCAGGCCGGCACCACCGTGCAGGCCATGCAGCTGATCAACCCGGACGTGGACTTCTCCACCATCGCCGTCGGCACGGAAATCTGCCTGCCCAGCCAGTCCTATACCTGCGTCAGCGGCATGGCCTATTCCGTCCGCGCCGGCGAAACCTTTACATCCATCGCGGAGGATTTCGGCATCTCCGTTTACGAGCTGGCCGAGCGCAATCCCGGCGTTGACCAGAACAACCTGATCGTCGGGCAGGTGCTGTGCGTTCCCTTCATGACCGGCAGCGCCGGAGGCAACAACGGCAGCGCCGGAGGCAACAACGGCAGCGCCGGAGGCAGCAACGGCAGCGCCAATCAACCCGCCCAGCCCTCCACGCCCATTCTTCCCACGCCTTCCCTGCCCAGCCAGCCCTCCACGCCGCCGGTGGTGATCGTCCCCACTCCCGTTCCCAGCGCCTGTCCCACAAGCTACACCCGTGATGTTGTCCGCAGCGGCCAGACCTATGCTGACCTGCTTCTGCGTCACAACGTCAGCTACCGAGCCATGCGCAGCGCCAATCCGCGACTGTCCCCCGGTTACCTGGTGGTAGGGCAGAGCTACTGCGCTCCGCCCGCCGGCACCCGGCAGGTCTGCCAGAACCTCCGCAGCTACACGGTTCTCCCCGGCGAGGATTTGGAGATCGTCGCTGCCAAACTTCGCATCACCAAGGGGCGTCTTCTGGCCCTGAATCCCGGTCTCCTGCCCAGTGATTTTTCCGAGGGTGCGGTGATCTGCATCCCCTGATCCAGCTAAATAAGCGGACTGAGGGCTTTCCCGCACGGCTGAGATGTGCTATAATGTCCAAAAACCCTCAGGAGGCCCGCCGTCATGCCCAGTCTGCTGCAATCCACCGCAAACACGCGTACCGTTCTGCCGGGCAACGAGCGCCTGCTTCGCAGTGATGCTCCCCTCTCTCCCACCGCCGCGGATGTTGTTTTTCTCCTGGAGCACGGCGTCACCACGCTGATCGACCTGCGTTCCGAAGCAGAGGCAGCCCGCAAGCCCTGCCCGCTGGCGCAGGATCCACGCTTCCGCTACCATCATCTGCCCGTAACCGGCGGCAACGCCATGCCTGCGTCTCCGGCGGACGTTCCCCTGTCCTATCTGCGCATGCTGGATGCACAGATGGAACGTATCCTCAGTATCATCCGAGAAACCGACGGCGTGATGTATTTCTGCGCCGCCGGAAAGGATCGTACGGGCGTGGTATCCGCGCTGATCCAACGGGAGCACGGCATGGAGGACGATGCCATCGCCGCAGAATATGCCCTCTCCGGCGGGAATCTGCAGCAGCTCTTTTCCGTCTTTCACGCCGCTCACCCGGAGATCGATACCGAAATCTACACACCGAAAAAAGAATACATGCTCAAGTTCCTTGACACACTCCGCACTTCCGCAATATACTGACAACACAGACTTTTGTTCTTGAATAAGCAAGGAGGAACACCGATGATGAAGAAGTTTTCAGCCCTGCTGCTTGCCCTTGTGCTGCTGACCGTGACCTTCGCCGCAGCAGAGACCGCTGTACCCAGCGTACCAAAGAAGACCATTGCGCCCTTCATTGACCTGACATGGGAAGATGTAGCGCTTTACGGCGACAAGTGCCGCAGCATGACTGCCACCCGAAGGTATACCGGTCCCTGGGAGTACAGCGTCTATATCATGCAGCTCGATTCGAGCGTTATTGGCGGCACCATTCACGCCGTAAGCAGAGATTCCTTGGTGGATATCTGGCGCAGCCTCGCACAGGAATGCCTTACCCATTTCACCACATACGAGCCCCTTAATTCCCTGATTGACAGCGAGCTTGCAGGATATGGTTTCCAGGATGGAAACACCTACCTGCGGCTGACTTATGTAAGTACCGGGTATACAGACTATATCCTGTTTGTTCTTCGTCCCCTACCCAACTAACACGCAAAAGGGAGCGACCTTCATGGCCGCTCCCCTTTTTATGGCGTAAAGTATTGGCTGTTGCCGATAAAGCAGTAGTGGATGCTCTCGTATGTCATCAGTTCCTGTGCAAAGGCCAGCACCGCATAGATCAGGTGAAGCTTCGTTTCGCCCTGCGTCAGCTCGTAGTACACCAGCGGCGCTTCGTCGATCTGCAGCTCCCGGCGGACAAACAGGCCGCTGATCTGCAGCATCACGCCCAGGCGCTCCGCGTCGTCGATTTCAGCCGTCTTCGCCAGGGATGGCAGGGTGAACGTCAGCATCCGCCGGGAAATGATCACCTGCATGGCCCTGCGGAAATCCCGATCCGCCAGCAGCCGCAGGATGCCCAGGTTATCATCCCGGGCAAACAGGCTGCTCCAGCCCTCCTCCGGCTTGCGCAGCGCCAGCGCGCCCAGCTTCTCGCGGAAATAGAGCACATCATGGTCGTTCTCGATCACGCTTCTTTGGCGCGGGTCGGACTGCATGACCTTCCTGTACTGGGCCAGCTGATCCTCGAATTTCCCGTCCAGTTCCGGGTTGTAGATCGCGCCCACGATGGTCTCGCGGACGGCCTCGATCGCCCGGTCAACAGCTGCATCCGGGCTGATGCTGCGCTGGGCGTCCTCCCGGCCATACAGCGCGTCGATGGTCACGCCGAATACGTCCGCGATGACCGGCAGCAGCGCCACATCCGGCCAGGTGGTCGCATTCTCCCACTTGGAAATGGTCTGAGCCGACACGCCGATCACCTCGGCCAGCGCCTCCTGGGTCAGTCCGCGCTCCCGGCGCAGGCGGGCGATATTGGTTCCTATGTTCATGCTGATCCCTCCTTTTCGCTTCCATCTTAGCACAGACGCGCCGCAGAATCCATCGCTGAAACAGAGAACGGCCCGCCTGTTTGGCGAGCCGCTTTCTTTACTTTTCAGCCGAATCTAGGTACGCCGCCTGTCCGAGATGGAAAGCGTCGTTCCCCTGCGCATCAATGGCAACGATCAGCGGCAGTTCATGCAGCGTCAGCCGCTTGACGGATTCCGGGCCCAGGTCGTCCCAGCAGATGACCTGCAGATCCGTGACGCAGCTCGCCATCAGTGCCGCCGCACCGCCGACTGCGGCAAAGTACACCGCGCCGTGCTCCTTCATGGCCTCCACCACCACGGGGCCGCGTCCGCCCTTGCCGATCATGCCGCGCAAGCCGTGACCGAGCAGGGTCGGGGTCATCACGTCCATGCGGACGGAGGTCGTCGGGCCGATGGAGCCCACGGGTTTGCCCTCCGACGTGGGGGTGGGGCCGGCGTAGTAAATCACCTGGCCCTGCAGGTCGATGGGCAGCTCCTTACCTTCGCGGAGCAGGTCGAGCATCCGCAGATGCGCCGCGTCCCTCGCGGTATATACCGTGCCGGAGAGCAGAATGTGCTCGCCGGCGCGCAGGGACAGCGCGTCCTCGCGGGACAGAGGGGCAGTCAGTTTTCGCATATTGTCCCCTCCTTACAGCGTTTCTGTCGCGTGCCTTGTCACATGGCAGCTGACGTTCACCGCCACGGGCAGGCCCGCAATGTGGGTGGGCCTTGCCAGAATGTGCAGCCCCAGGCAGGTGGTCTTGCCGCCGAAACCCTGCGGGCCGATGCCGGTGGCATTCACGGCGGAAAGCAGCTCCTGCTCCAATTCAGCGTAGAAGGGATCGGGGTTGGCTTCGTCCAGCGGGATCATCAGCGCCCGCTTGGCCAGCTCGGCAACCTGTTCGAAGTCGCCGCCGACGCCAACGCCCAGCACCATCGGCGGACAGGGATTCGCCCCCGCCAGCCGCACGGTCTCCAGCACGAAATCCTTCACGCCCTGCACGCCCGCCGCCGGGGTCAGCATCGCCAGGCGGGACATGTTCTCGCTGCCGAAGCCCTTGGGCGCGACGGTCAGCGTCACCCGGTCGCCCGGCACCAGGCGGGTGTGGATGATCGCCGGCGTGTTGTCCTTTGTATTGACGCGACGCAGCGGATCAGCGACCACGCTCTTGCGCAGCAATCCGTCCACATAGCCGCGGCGAACGCCTTCATGAATGGCAGCCTCAAAATCGCCCGCGATGTGTACATCCTGCCCCACGTCCGCGAACACAACGGCCATGCCGGTGTCCTGACAGATGGGCATGCAGGTTTCCCGGGCGATGCCTTCGTTCTTCACCAGCAGGTCGAGGATGTCCCGGGCAGGCGCGAAGGGCTCGTCCTGCGCCGCCTGATGCAGCGCCGCACACACGTCCCCCGGAAGGTTGCGGTTGGCCTCCACGCACAGCCGCGCGATGGTTTCGGTGATGAGGGAAGCGCTGATTTCGCGAATCATTCTTCTTCCTCCATGAACAGCTTCTTCAGCCTGAGCGCCGCCTGCTTGACGGCGTTTTTCTTTGCGCCCTGCAGCACCAGCTCGCTCTGGGCGTCGCGTAGGTCGAGGCCCTGCAGCAGCTGTTCCACCAGCTGGGCCTCCAGGGAGACCTCAGCCAGAGGCGCTTTCTCCTCCGGCAGCTCCACGTCATGGAAGTCGAGGATCAGGCAGTACTCGCCCTTCTCAGCTTTGGGGTTGTCCTTCAGCATTTGCAGGACCTCCCCCGCCGTGCCGCGGATGGTCTTTTCGTGCAGCTTGGTCAGATCGCAGGAACAGGAGATGCGCGTCTGCGGCAGCAGGTCAGCGATGACCTCCACCAGCTCCGTCACGCGATAGGGGGATTCATGTACGGCGGCAACCGCCACACCCTTCGCCATGGACAGCAGCTTCTCGCGCAGCTCCTTCTTCTCCCGCGGCAGGAAGCCATAGAAGGCGAACTCGCGGGTGTCGAAACCGCTGACGCTCATCGCGCTCACCGACGCGCAGCAGCCGGGAATCGGGAGCACCTCGATCCCACGCTCCACGCAGGCCTTCACCAGGCCGTAGCCGGGGTCGGAAATGCAGGGCGTGCCCGCATCGGTGGTGACTGCTACGTCGATGTTCTCGGCCAGCATCTTCTCTGCCAGCCACGCGCCCTTCGTATCCTCATTGTGCTGATGGCAGGAGGTCAGGGGCGTGTCGATCTCAAACACGTTGAGCAGCTTCTTGGTGACGCGTGTGTCCTCAGCGGCAATCAGGGCGACAGCGCGCAGCGTCTCAATGGCGCGGGGCGTCATGTCCTGCAGATTGCCGATGGGGGTCGCAACGACATAGAGGGTCGGCATCATTCCACCTCCAGCTTCTGGGCCACGCGGAGCTTGGCAGAGCGCGCGCGGGGGTTGCGCTCGACCTCCTCGTCGGAGGGCGGCACCGCGCCCTTGGCCAGCACTTTGACCAGCGGCTTCTTGCCGCAGGTGCAGATGGGCGCTTTGGGCGGGCAGGTGCAGGGGTTTTGCAGCCGCTGGAAGCACCGCTTGACCAGCCTGTCCTCCAGGGAGTGGAAGGTGATGACCAGGATGCGTCCGCCGGGCTTGAGGCAGTCGACAAAGTCGCACAGAGCCTTGTCCAGCGGGTCGAGCTCGTCGTTGACAGCGATGCGGATGGCCTGGAAGGTGCGGCGGGCGGGATGTCCGTCGTCCTTGCGGCGCACGGCCTTCGGGATGGCCGCATCCACCGCGTGCACCAGGTCGAAGGTGGTCTCGAAGGGCTTCTTCGCGCGATGCTCGCAGATGATTGATGCGATGCGGGCAGCCCACTTTTCCTCGCCGTACTCCTTGATGACCCGGGCGATCTCCTTCTCCGACCAGGTGTTGAGGAGATCGGCGGCGGTCATGCCCTGGGTGCGGTCCATGCGCATATCCAGGGGCGCGTCCTCATGGTAGGAGAAGCCGCGCTCGCCCACGTCCAGCTGGGGGGACGACACGCCCAGATCCAGCAGCACGCCGTCCAGTTCGGGGGCGCCGGCGGCTTCCAGCAGCATCTTGCCGTCGTGGAAGTTGCCGTGCAGCGCGCGGAATCCGGGGAATTCCTTCAGCCTGTCGGATGCCGCGGCGATGGCCGTCAGATCGCGGTCAATGCCGTACAAACGCGCCGTACCGCCGGAAGCCCGCAGCATTGCGCCGCTGTGACCGCCGCCGCCCAGGGTGCCGTCGGCATACACGCCGTTTTCCTTCACGTCCATCCATTCCAAGACTTCCTGCAGCAATACCGGCTCGTGGATGAATTCCATGGCTGCTTCCTCCTCACAGCTTCAAAAAGTACTTGTCAGACGTATGCCGGAAACCGGCCTTTTCGTACACATGGATGGCGTCCGGGCGGTTGGTGGTCAGCGTCACGTCGCCGAAGCCACGCTCCCTCGCCATCTGCAGCAGCTCCTTCATCAGTGCCTGCTGATATCCCCGCCCGCGGTGCTCCGGCTTGGTGTAGACGCTCACCACCCAGCCGTGACGCTTGTTGTCAATGCACACAGTGATGGGCGGCAGTTCGTCCTGTTCTTCCAGCGCGGACATGGCCACGGGCTCGTCATCCACATACTTGATGACGTAAAACAGCGAGTGATTCAGCCTGCGCCGCAGGTAGCTGACCGTCACCTGCCGGTATTGCTCAGCGTAAACGGCGAAATCCTTATCAAGGATGTTCGTCCAGTTTTCGACCTGCTGAGCAACGCGCATGTCGGCGATCACATCGAGGTGGCTCAGGTCAGCACGGACGATGCGGTTGGGATCCACCGGCTGGCTGAGGGATTTCATCAGCGCCTCGAAGTCCTGCATATCCGCGCCTCCTCCTTTATCTTCAGAATTGATTATTTCCATGCGAGGTTGAGTTCTGTTCTCAGCGCACCCGCGAAGTACAGCGAGCCCGCCGCGATGACGACGCCGTCCGTGCCGGCCAGGTCAAGGGCCCTTCGGAGGCCCTCCGACAGGGACGCAGCCGCCGTCGCATGGCCGCCGCATGCATTCAGGTGGGATGCATATTCCACCGCAGGCATGGCCCTTGGCGTATCCGGGGTCACCGTCACGATATCGCGGGCGATGTACACCATCTGCCCGAGCATTTCCGGTTGAAGCTTGTCCGCCAGCACGCCGGTAAGCAGCACGCGCCGCCGGTCAGCCAGGTACGCGTCCACATACTGCACCAGCGCATCCACACCTTGCGGGTTGTGCGCGCCGTCGATCAGCACGTTGCCGCTCCATTCCAGCCGCGCAGGCCAGACGGTCTCCGCCAGGCCCTTGCGGACGGCTTCCTCCGGGATAGCATGCCCCTGTCGCCGCAGCTCCTCCACCAGCGCCAGCACCGTCATGGCATTGCGCTGCTGGTATTGGCCGGGCAGGTTGATGCGCATGTTCTGCCAGTTCTCGCCAAGCTGATAGCTCACAGTGGAGCCGTACATATCGCCCTCCGCACGGAGGATGGCGCTTTCGTCCAGCTGGGTCAGGGAGGCATTCTTTGCAGCCGCGACCTCCGCGAACACGCGGCGGACGCTCTCCTGCGCGGGGTAGCACACCACCGGTACGTTCTGCTTGATGATGCCGGCCTTCTCGCCCGCGATCTCCTCCAGCGTATCGCCGAGGAACCCCATGTGATCCAGCCCGATGGCAGTGATAGCGCAAGCCACCGGATTGATGATATTCGTCGGATCGAGCCGTCCGCCCATGCCGACTTCGATTACGGCGAAGTCGCAGTCCTCGCCGTCAAAGGCAGCCAGCGCGAGGGCCGTGCCCATCTCAAAGGGGGTGACAAAATCGCCGGCGGCTTCCAGCGTTTTGGCCGCCGCCACCAGCGGATTGCCGTACTTGACCATAAGGTTGTCCGTCAGCGGCACGCCGTTCAAGCGAATACGTTCCTGATAATGCTGCAAAAACGGCGAGGTGTACAGGCCGACCTTGTAGCCCGAAGCCTTCAAAACGCTGGCCAGCATGGCACAGGTGCTGCCCTTGCCGTTGGTGCCGGCAACGTGGATATAAGGCGTTTTCATGGTCACGCCCATTGCCTCCAGCAATGCCAGCACATTTCGGTGGCCGTTCTTGCTGCCGGTCTGGTAGCTGCCGTGGATGGCGTCAATGACCTGCTGTGCCGTCAGCATGGCAATTCCTCCCCATTTTGTATTAACCGATATATTATATCACATGCGGGCAGATGTTGCAATCCTTTGCCGCTCTCAGCACACAAAAACGGCATGACCGCAATGGCCATGCCGCATATTCACTCTCACGCGAGCGCAGCCGCAACCGGATGCGCCCGACTCAATCGCGAAATGGGATTCTTAAGGGGCTGAGTCCCTTAAGCGGGGTCCAGGAGCAGCGCCCTTGGTTAGATGGATTCCTTCAGCTCCGCCAGACGCTTCTCGACCTGCTCCAGCTTCTGCTGATTCAGGGCCAGCTTGGCTTTCTCCTGCTCCACGAGGGCAGCGGGAGCCTTCGCCACGAAGCCCTGGTTGTTCAGCTTGCCTTCCGCACGGGCGATCTCCTTCTGCAGGTTGTCGATCTCCTTCTGCAGGCGGGCGATCTCCTTGTCGAAGTCCACCAGGTCACCCAGGGGGATGTAGATGGTGGCGGCCTCAGTCACGGCGGACACGGTCTTCTCGTTGCCCAGCTCGCTCTCAGCGATGACCACGGTCTCGCTGGCGCCAGCCAGACGGCGGAAGTACATGTCGGAGGCAGCAAGGGTCTCCGCCCAGCCTTCATTGGCCACGAACATCATGCGGGTGCGCTTGGAGGGCGCCACGTTCATCTCGGTGCGGAGGTTGCGGATCACGCGGATCATCTCGATCACGCCGTTCATCTGCTTCTCGTCCGCCGGGAAGTCCAGCTCGTCCTTGATTTCAGGCCACAGCTTCAACATCAGGAAGCCCTCGGAGCCGGGCAGAGACTTGTACACCTGCTCGGTGAGGAAGGGCATGAAGGGATGCAGCAGCTTCAGCAGGCCTTCCAGCACGTAGAGCAGCACGCCCTGCACAGCCTTCTTGGCAGCCTCGTCCTCGCCGTTGAGTCGGGACTTCGCCAGCTCGATGTACCAGTCGCAGAACTCGCTCCAGGCAAAGTCGTAGATGCGGTTGGCAGCCAGGCCGAACTCGCCTTCCTCCATGTTGCCGGAAATTTGACGGGCGGCATCCTGGAAGCGGGTCAGGATCCACTTATCGGCGGTGGTCAGCATGTCGGGCTGCATCTGCACCTTCTCGGTGACGTTCATCAGCACGAAGCGGCTGGCG
>JAFXFR010000036.1 GCA_017513475.1 Clostridia bacterium | reverse complement strand
ACACACCACAACCATGGGCGCGGACATCGTCTCCGAGGCTCTGATGAACGAAGGCGCCACCGGCACGATGGTGGAGGACCGCGCGGACATCCCCGATCCCGACAAGCCCAACGGCTACTGGGAGATCATTGACCCCAACCTGATCAATACCCTGCCCGAGGATGTGCTGGTGCACGCCTGGTTTGAGCCGGACGAGAAGTTTGCCGACCGCATGGGTGCGCTGAAGTCCCGCATGGCGGAGCTGAAGGCCGCTGACCTGGGCATTGACATGGGCACCCTGGAAATGAACACCGTGAACGTCCACGACGAGGACTGGTCGGAGGTGTGGAAGAAGTTCTACAAGCCCTTCCGCGCGGGCAAGCGCCTGGTGGTCAAGCCCACCTGGGAGCTCTATGACGCCCAGGAGAACGACCTGGTCATGGAGATCGACCCCGGCATGGCCTTTGGCTCCGGCACCCATGAGACCACCGGCATGTGCCTCGAGCTGCTGGAGGATGTCATGCTCAAGCAGCCCGTAAACACCGTCATCGACGTGGGCACCGGCAGCGGCATCCTCGCCATCGGCGCGGCAATGCTGGGCGCGAAGGACGTCCTGGCCATCGATATCGACCCCACCGCCGTCAAGGTCGCCAAGGAGAATGTCGAGCACAATGGCCTTGAAAACGTCATCCGCGCAGTCGAAGGCAATCTGCTGGAATCCACTGACGGCGTGTGCGAGGTCTGCGTGGCCAACATCATCGCCGACGTCATCTGTATGTTCGCAAAGCCCCTCATCCCCCACATTGTCGAGGGCGGATTGTTCATCTGCTCCGGCATCATCAAGGAGCGCGAGCAGGATGTGGTCAACGCGCTGAATGCCGCGAACTACACCATTCTGGAGATCCGCCGCAAGGGCGAGTGGGTCGCGATCCTGTCCAGGAGGCCTGACTGATGCACCGTTTTTATGCTGACGACCGGGGCGTGACCGGCGACGTCGCTTACCTCTGCGAGGAGGACGCCCGCCACGCCACCCGCGTGCTGCGGATGCGTCAGGGCGAAGCCTGTGAGCTGTTCGCGGACGGAAAGCGTTTCTCCGGGGAAATCGCGTCCATCGGGGACGGCGAGGTTGCGGTGCGCATCACCGGCGAAATGCCCTCCACCGAAGCACGCTTACGCATCACGCTCTATCAGGGCCTGCCCAAAGCCGACAAGATGGAGCTGATCGTGCAGAAATCCGTCGAGCTTGGCGCATGCACCGTCGTGCCTGTCGCGATGAGCCGCTGCGTCGTCCAGCTGGACGCGAAGGACGGCCGCAAGAAGCAGGAGCGCTGGCAGAAGATCGCCCGCGAAGCCTGCAAGCAGTCCGGCCGCTGCGAAATGATGCAGGTGACTGAGCCCATCAGCTTCAAGCAGCTTTTGGCGAAACTGCCGGAGCACGGCACAGCCATCGTCCCGTGGGAGGACGCAAGGGGGTATTCCCTCGCCCGCTTCCACGAGGAGCACCCGGACGTCACCGACCTGGCCATCGTCATCGGCCCGGAAGGCGGCATGTCCGAGGAGGAAATCGCCCGGATGAAGGACGCGAACTGCCAATCCGTCACCCTCGGCCCGCGGATCCTCCGCACCGAGACTGCCGGGCTTTGCGCCATGAGCGCGCTATTCTGCCTCTATGGCGATATGGAGTGAAACCAATCAATGAAAACCGTTGCTTTCCACACCCTCGGCTGCAAGGTGAACCAGTACGATACCCAGGCCATGCTGGAGAAGTTCCGCGCCGCCGGGTATGAGGTGGTTCCCTTTGACGCAGCTGCGGATGTGTACGTCATCAACACCTGCACCGTCACCGGCACGGGCGACAAAAAGAGCATGCAGCTCACTCGCCGCCTCCGCCGGGAGCACCCGGAGAGCCACATTATCCTCGCCGGCTGCCTGGCGCAGCGCAAGGGAGCAGAGCTGCTGGGAACCGGTGCGCGGCTCGTCATCGGCACCCAGAACCGGGACAAGGTCGTCGAGCTGCTGGAGCAAGCCGTCGCCAACGGCACCGGCATCAGCGCGGTGAACGAGCTGAACGACAGCACCCCCTTCGAGGAGCTGACCATCACCACCCAGGATGAGCACACCCGCGCGACCCTCAAAATTCAGGAGGGCTGCAACAACCACTGCACCTACTGCATCATCCCCAGCGTGCGCGGGCCCATCCGCAGCCGGAGTCTTTCCAACATCCGCGAGGAGACAGAGCGCCTCGTCGCCGCCGGGTACACCGAACTGGTGCTGACGGGCATCCACCTCAGCAGTTACGGCAAGGATCTGGGCGACGGCAGTACCCTGCTGGACGCCATCCGCGCGGTACACGAGGTCGAGGGCGTACAGCGAATCCGCCTGGGCAGCCTGGAGCCGACTATCGCCACCGTGGCATTCTCCCAGGCCCTCGCGGCAATGCCCAAGGTGTGCCCCCAGTTCCACCTGGCGCTGCAGTCCGGCAGCAACACCGTGCTGGCCCGCATGGCCCGCCGCTACAACATGACCATGTACATGCAGGCGGTGGACAACCTGCGCGCGGCCTTCCCGCTGGCGGCCTTCACCACCGACGTGCTGACCTGCTTCCCCGGCGAAACCGAGGAAGAATACGAGGAGACCCGGCATACCATCCGCGACGTGGGCTACGCGAAGATCCACGTCTTCCCCTACTCCTCCCGCGAGGGCACCAAGGCCGCCGTCATGCCCGGCCAGCTCTCCAAGGCGGTAAAGGAACGCCGCACCCGCGAGCTCATCGCTCTGGGTGAGGAAACCGCAGCAGCCTATCAGGCGCAGTGGCTGGGCAAGCTTTCGACCGTGCTGATCGAGGAGAAGATCGGCGACATGTGGCATGGCTACACGCCGGAGTACATCCCCGTTCGCATCGCCGACTGCCCCGTGTGCGTCCCGGGCCGCATCGTGACCATCCGCCTGACGGAATCCGCCGCAGACGGCATGACGGGCGAGATCATCTGACACTATAAGTAGAAAGGATTGACCAACATGGACAACTGCCTGTTCTGTAAGATCATCAAGGGCGACATCCCCTCCGCCAAGGTGTACGAGGATGACAAGACCTACGCCTTCCGCGACATCGCGCCCATGGCTCCCACCCACGTACTGGTGGTGCCCAAGACCCACGTGACCGATATGTCCGGCATTGACGCCGCGGACGACGCCACCCTGGCTGCCTGCCTGCGCACGGTCAAGAAGGTCGCCGAGCTGGAAGGCCTGACCGGCGGCTTCCGCACCGTTTCCAACTGCGGCGACGACGCCTGCCAGAGTGTGCAGCACCTGCACTTCCACGTGCTGGGCGGCAAGAAGCTGTCCGAAAAGATGGATTAACCATCATTCCCCGCGATTTTACAAAAATTATCGAAAAAATCGCAATTTGAGGGATTGACGCGCGGGAATGTTTTTGCTATAATAACTCTACGGTTTTTTCGCCATCCGTCTGTCTATTTGGCTGATGTCAAGGCGAGATGAGCGAAAGGAGGGATAACAGTGTCCGAGGTTCGTGTTCGTGAGAACGAATCCCTGGAGAGCGCCCTGAAGCGCTTCAAGCGTCAGTGCGCCCGCGCCGGCGTCATCCAGGAGGTCCGCAAGCGTGAGCATTACGAGAAGCCCAGCGTGAAGCGTAAGAAGAAGGCTGAGGCGGCCCGCAAGCGCAAGTATTGATCTTTCAACTGAAAGAATGCCCCTTCCCGATTGGGAAGGGGTTTTTCGTTGTTCTATTGGGCTCCCAGGCCGAAGATGGCGAGGAGCTCGGCAGGCGTGCCATTGCCAATGATGATGATATCCATACCGTCGTACTCCATTATCGACTCATCGATCACACCGTCCGGGCCGCCTCCGGCAATTTTGTAATGCAGTGCAGGCTGCACCGCCCGGCGAAGCGCCACCCGGGTTTCGCTCCCCGTTTCAACTGCAATCGCCTGCTGCATGCCATCCACCGTAAGCCTGGTAAAGGTGCTGCCATCCTCCATCGGCAGACCGAACATCCCGTCAGCATCAACCAGCATCACCTGGATCTGCAGCCTATGACTTTCATCAGCGGTCAGGTAAACGGAATAGCTCTCCACAAAACGGTGCTCCCTGGGCATCACAAAATAAGAGATGATGTAGCCGTCTTCTGTGATCTCCTGGCTGTTCATCCGGATTTCCCCCGCAGGCTCGCAGGCATACCGCACCGAACCGCCAGTCATCTGATACACGGCAGGAACATGTGCCGGCCATGGCAGCGTGCCGTCAGCCGTCACCCAAGCCTGGAGCTTGTCCAGCGTGGGGGCAACTACTTCAAGCCCCGAAGCAAGGATACCGGTGTATCTCCCCCGCGCTTCATCCCATTTCCGGATGGAAGCCCACTTGCCCTTTGTGCGCCAATCCATCAGCTGCAGCATTCGCTGATCAGTTTGCACATTGGCGGTCGGCATCGGCTTGCCGTGCCAGTCCACCAGATACCGACCACCGGCCACCGCGCCGCCGGTCATCAACAGGACGATTATGCCTACGACCAACACGATTTTCAGCTTACCCCAGGCGCTCCTCCTGCTCCGTTCTTCCTTCATCCCCGCCAGCACCTGTCTCTGACGGTCAGAAGAAAGACCGATGGCCCCCACGCTTTGCTTCAGCTTCTCGCGGAATTCCTGTTCGGTCATTCCCTTTCACCTCCTGCCATTTCGATTCTGAGCCGTTTCCTTCCCCGGGCCAGACGGCGGAACACCGTCGCACGGTCGATACACAGCACCCCAGCGATCTCCTCCGGGGACATATCGTTCCAGTAATGCATCACCATCACCTCCCGCTCCCGGGCAGGCAGACGATGGACGCAGTCCAGGACGCCATGATCCTCGGGCAGGGACTCGTCCCGAACATTCAGCATCTCCGGCACAATGCGTCGATCCACATGACGAAACCACCGGGAACGCTGCTCGTCCCGGCAGAGATTCACCGCCACACGGGCGAGCCAAGCCTTCTCTGTCTCCCCGTGCAGCTTTCCCTTCTTCCACGCACGGATGAAGGTCTCCTGCACCACATCCTGTGCCAGATGCGCATCTTTCAACAGCAGCGTACACATACCTACCAGATATGCGCCGTACATTTCCATCAGGCGGTACATCTCCTGTTCATCCGCCACGTCTGACGAACGGCCCCTGTCTGCCATGCAAAATCCCTCCCTTCACCATATATACGGAATCCATCCCAAATTTGTCGCAATCCCCCGTCACCTTCTGTTCGTTCTATTCTGTACAGGGTTCAAAAATCCCTCTTGCACGTTCATCCGAGATTTGATATACTAATCACATCTAATGGTTCTATAACCGATCACTTTGCTTGCAACGAAAAGAGGAAATTCATGGTCTTTCTTTTTCAATTAACGCCACATGCGAATATCCGCTACCGTGAGGCCCAGCTCAAGCTCGGCCAGGCGGAGCTTGCCTGTCTGCTGGATGCTCTGGGCATTCAGGCAAAAATTGCGCCGGTCACCCTGGGCGGCGTTTCTTTCTTGCGCTTTGAAGCGGATGCGCTTACCGATCGGCAGCTGTCGGTGCTGTCGATGCACTCCGCTGCGCTGATGATCTGCGAGCAATGCGGCGGAGTCTCCGACTCTTCTGTCCTCCTCCGTCCGCTGGAAAAGGTCAGCCACGATTACCTCACCGAGGATCTGGCGGAGGTACTTAAGTACAAGGGCAAGACCAGCGCGGTGTTCACCCATATGATGATCAACTGCGCATACGCCGCCAGCGATTTCTTCGGCAAGGATGAAACGCTGACCGTCCTCGACCCCATGTGCGGCCGCGGCACGACCTGCTTCGTGGCTCTGCAGCACGGTATGAACGCCGTGGGCGTCGATATTGACAACCGCGACCTGAAGGAATGTGCTGACTACTTCGAGCGTTACCTGCAGTACCACCGGATGAAGCACAAGCTGGATCAGTCCAGCCGCACAGTGCGCAAGCATGCGGTGCCTGCCGCGGTCTACACCATCGCTGACACGAAGGAGCACTTCAAGGACGGCGACACCCGTACGCTGTCCCTGTTCCTGGGCGATACCGGTCTCACCGGCGAGCTTTGCCGCAAGTCGCCCGCTCACCTGCTGGTGGCGGATCTCCCCTACGGCGTGCAGCACGCGCCCCAGGACGGCAAGCGCACCGAATCCTTCCTGCAGGTGATGAAGCGCGCTCTTCCCCAGTGGAAGGACGCAGT
The DNA here is from genome assembly GCA_017513475.1 of Clostridia bacterium. Lineage (GTDB taxonomy): Bacteria > Bacillota > Clostridia > Christensenellales > Aristaeellaceae > UBA11524. The sequence goes on along the minus strand of JAFXFR010000036.1, from coordinate 2,474 downwards.
CCGCAAGGGCGGCGCATTGGCGCTCTCCTTCAATACGCTGACGCTGAAGAAGGCCGATCTTGTTCAGCTGCTGACTGACGCCGGCTTTACCCCCATCACCGATGCACCCTATGATGATTTCCAGCACTTTGTGGAACAGGCCGTCCACCGCGACTTTGTGGTGGCGCGCAGGGACTGACAAGGAGGCTTTCCCCATGACTGATATGAATCTGAACGAGTTGACAGTGATCGAACTGCGCAAGGTGGCCAAAGAACTGAAGGTTTCTTTGGGCGCCGGCATCTCCAAGCAGGGCATCATTGACAAGCTAACCATGGCCATCGCCGAGCAGCAGGCCGCCCCTGTGGCCGCCGATGTGACTGAGCCCGCCCCCGCCAGCCTCGCACAGGAGGCTGACGATGATGAGGAGGCTCAGCCCCAGTTCAAGCAGGCCTATGTGGCGCCTCAGCAGTTCAACAACCGCCCCGCTTATCAAGCGCCCTCCTACAGCCGCACCTCTGCCCCACGCACGCCCGCGCCCATGGAGAGCACCCGCACTCAGACGACCCGCCCGGTTGGCTTCCAGTCCCGGTTCGGCCCGGGCGCGGCAGCTCCCGCCGCGCCCGCACAGCCGCCCCAGGAGCAGGAGGAGGATCGTTCCCGGCAGCCTGCCTGGTCACAGCCCCGGCCCAGCTTCGGCCCTGCCCGGACCGCTGCGCCCGAGCAGCCCCGGTATCAGCAGCGCCCCGCCTACGACCATCCCCGGCAGGATTTTGCCCATCCTCAGTATGAACAGCCCCGGCAGGAATTCTCCCACCCGCAGAATGACCAGCCCCGGCAGGGCTACGAGCAGCGTCCTGCCTATCCGCCGCGCCAGAACTACAACGCAGAGCCGGCCCCCTTCACCGTGACGCCCACCGCCAGCGATATCATGCAGGCCGCAGAATGCCCGGAGATCACCGGCATCCTGGAGCTGCTGCCCGAAGGCTACGGCTTCCTGCGAAGCGAGAGCATGATCACCACCAGCCGCGACGTCTATGTGGCTGCCGCGCAGATCCGCCGGTTTGGTTTGCGCTCCGGCGACAAGCTGACCGGTAAGGTCCGCCCCCAGCGGGATGGCGACAAGTATCCCGCACTGCTGGTGGTCAGTCAGGTCAACGGCGCCGCCTCGGAAGCTGCTGCCAGCCGCCCCAACTTCGACGAGCTGACCCCCATCTACCCCACCCGCCGCATCTCCCTGGAGCGCAAAGAAGGTCCCCAACTGAGCGATCTGCGGCTGATGGACCTGATGACGCCCATCGGCTTTGGACAGCGCGGTCTGATCCAGTGCGGCCCCGGAACCGGCAAAACCCGTCTCCTGACCCGTCTGGCCAACATCATCACCCTGAATCATCCCGAGGCGGAGGTCATGCTCCTGCTCTTCAATGAGACGCCGGAAAACGTGACCGTCATCCGCGAATCGGTGCGCTGCCGTGTGATCGCCTCCACCTTCGATACGCCGCCCGAGGGACATTTGCGCCTGGCCGACCTGATCATTGAGCGGGCCGAACGCCTTGCGGAGCAGAAGAAGGACGTCGTCCTTCTGGTGGACAGCCTGACCACCCTCATTCGCGTTATCTCCACCGCGACGATGCAGACCGGCCGCGCAATCCCCGGGATGATCAGCCCCCAGAGCCTGCAGAAGGCCAAGCGTCTCTTCGGTGCGGCGCGCTGCCTGCGTGAGGGCGGCAGCCTGACCGTTATCGCCACCATGAACACCGACAGCGGTACCAAGGCCGATGACAGCGTGGTGAACGAATTCCGCGGCGCTGCCAACATGGAGCTGGTGCTGGATTCCGCCCTGGCACGCGCCGGCGTGCAGCCGCCCTTTGAGCTCAGCCGCTGCGGCACCAAGCGCGCGGACGCCATCCTGACCCCCGCCCACCAGGAGGGCCTGAAGCTGCTCAGAGGCTTGCTTTCCCGCATGCCCGCCGAAGCGGCCCTACGCGAACTGACCTCCATGCTGGAGAAGGCCCCCACCAACGAGGAGCTCCTCTCCCGCATCAAAGTATGGGTCGAATCCATGAAGGGCTGATTTTGCTGAAAAACTTGACCGATTTCCTGCCTGGAAACACAAAAAAGTGCTTGCATTCCCTGTTTGAATGTGATACAATAATCCTCGCGGCTGTATGAGCCGATCATTGCACGCGAAAGAGGTGAAATCGCAATGAAGGAAAAGATCCATCCCAACTACGGCAAGTGCATCGTTCGCTGCGTGTGCGGTGAGACGTTTGAGACCGGTTCTACCAAGAAGGAACTGAAGGTGGATATCTGCTCCAAGTGCCATCCCTTCTACACCGGTAAGCAGAAGCTGGTTGATACCGGCGGACGCGTCGATCGTTTCAAGAAGCGTTTCGGCCTCCAGTAAGGCTTATCATAAAGTCATTACGAAGGCTCATCGCTTCCGATCAGATGAGATTGCAGTTAACAGACCGTCATCGGCGGTCTGTTTTCTTTT
>JAFXFR010000035.1 GCA_017513475.1 Clostridia bacterium | reverse complement strand
GGCTCTGCTGGACGATGTGCTCGCTTTCGTTGTCCAGGGCGGAGGTGGCTTCGTCCAGGATGAGGATGGGCGGATTCTTCAGGAACACACGGGCGATGGAGATGCGCTGCTTCTGTCCGCCGGAGAGGCGTACGCCGCGTTCGCCGGTGTAGGTGTCGTAGCCGTCGGGCAGCGCCATGATGAACTCATGTGCGCCAGCCAGTTTGGCAGCCTCGATGACCTCCTCGCGACTCGCGCCGGGCTTGCCGTAGGCGATGTTCTCGTGCACCGTGCCGGCGAAGAGGTACACATCCTGCTGCACCACGCCGATGGCCTCGCGCAGGCTCTTCTGGGTGAAGGAGCGGATGTCCTCGCCGTCAATGAGGATGCGGCCACCGGTCACGTCGTAGAAGCGGGGCAGCAAATTGCACAGGGTGGTCTTGCCCGCGCCGGAGGGGCCCACCAGCGCGATGGACTGACCCGGCTCGACCTGCAGGTTCAGCCCGTGGAGGACCTCTGCGTCGTCGTCACCGTAGTGGAAGGAGACGTCCTCGAAGGTGACCGCGCCGCGGACATTCTTCATTTCCTTGGCGTCAGGCGCATCGGTGATGTCGATGGGGGCGTCCAGCACCTCGAAGAAGCGGTCGATGCCGGTCATGCCCTGCTGGAACTGCTCGGTGAATTCCACAATGCGGCGGATGGAGTTCAGCAGCACCGTGGCATAGAGCAGATATGCGGTGAAATCGCCCAGGGAGAGCTTCCCCTTGCCGATCAGCAGCGCGCCCGCCATGACGATGACGATGTACATCAGTCCGTCGAAGATGCGGTTAGAGGTGCCGAACTGGGCCATCACCTTGTAGGAATCAGCCTTCAGGTCCAGGAAGCGCAGGTTGCCTTTGCGGAACTTGTCCTCCTCGATCTCCTCGTTGGCGAAGGACTTCACCACGCGGATGCCCAGCAGGCTGTCCTCCACCTGGGCGTTGATCTCGCCCACCTGCTTGTTGCGCTCCTTGAAGATGCGGCGCATCTTGCTGTTGAAGTGCTTGGCGAAGATCAGCATGAAGGGCAGCACCGCGAACATGAGCAGCGTCAGCGGGATGTTCTTGGTGCACAGGACGGTGAAGGATATGATGATCTTCACGCCCGCAATGAGGAATTCCTCCGGACAGTGATGGGCGAACTCCGTCACCTGGAAGAGGTCGGAGGTGATGCGGGCCATAATCTGACCCACCTTGGCGTCGGAATAATAGCCGAAGCTCAGCTTCTGCAGGTGATGGAAGAGGTCGCCGCGCATGTCGGTCTCCATCTTCGAGCCCATGATGTGGCCCACGGACTGCATGAAGTAATTCGCCGCCGCGTCAATGACGCGCAGCAGCAGGTACACACCGCCCATCGTCAGCACGAACTTCCAGGTGAGGGAGCTCGGATCTGTCTCGCCGCGGTGGGTGATCTCCGAGACGATCATGGGCAGCACCAGCTCGCACACGGTGGTCAGCACCGCGCACAGCAGGTCAAAGGCCACGGTCTTCTTATGCTTGCTGAAATAAGGCAAAAAACGCTTGATCAGCGTGCCGGTCGGCAACGTACGGCTTTCCTTTTCCATGCATTGGTACTCCTGTTCAATAAAGTATATCCAGTATATTGTAGCACAGTTTTCCAGCCGGGGCAAGGCGGAAGCCTCGCTTTTCACGGGATTCTGATCCGCACCCGGCCCTTGACACCAGTGCAGGATCGCGTATACTTGTAATCAAACATACCAGTTGATTTGATGGGAGGCTTCTCTATGCATCTGATCCGTCTGTTTGCCCTGATCCTGACCTGCAGCCTGCTCCTGGCTGCACTGCCCGCTCAGGCAGAGGTTTCCGTCTTCACCCAGGAGATGATCCTGCGCTCCTACATGGCCCCCGGCAACACCGAGCGCCTCCACCGCGCCATCGACAAAGCTCGCAGCGGCGAGGAGGTTTCCATCGTATATCTGGGCGGCTCCATCACCGAAGGCAGCTCCGCTTCGCCCCAGAAAACCAGGTGCTACGCCTACCTTTCCGCGCAGATCTTCGCGCAGAAGTTCATGCCCGACCCCGCCATGCTCCGGTATCATAATGCAGGCATCTCCGGCACGCCGTCGCTCCTGGGCGTGACCCGCTGCGAGAAGGATGTTATAGCCCACAGTCCGGACATCGTGTTTGTTGAATTCGCCGTCAACGACGGCGGCGACGCCAACAGCCGCATGGCCTACGAGTCCCTGCTGGTGAAGCTCCTGGAGAGCCCCTCCCAGCCGGCGGTGATCCTCATCTTCACCGTGGGTGAAACCGGCTGGTCCGGCCAGGATCACATGCAGAAGCTGGGTAAGCATTACGATCTGGGCATGATCTCCATCAAGGACGCCGTGTGGACGCAGATCCAGCAGGGCAAAATGACCTGGCGCGATTATTCCCCCGATTACGTCCATCCCAACAACGCCGGCCATGCCTTCATGGCAGACTGCATCGGCTACTACTTCGATCAGGCCGCTGAGGTAGCGCCCGCACCCTATGCCGTGCCGAAATTCGCCTTCTACGGCCGCACCCTGGCCACGCTGCAGAATCTGCAGAAGGATGATCCCGCCATCGTCAGCATGGGCATGTTCGATTACGGCGCCGTCAACTGCTACAGCTACCGGCAGGGCTGGCGGCACATGTCCAACCGCAACGATCAGGGCCCGCTGACCCTTACCCTGGACGCCACCGCAATGACCATCGTCTACAAGCAGGAGAACAATGCCCTGTGCGGCCAGGCGGAGATCTGGGTGGACGGCAAGCTCAAAGCGACCCTGAACAGCAATTCCGCCTCTGCCTGGGGCAACCCGGTAACAGAGCTGATCCCCCTGGGCAAGGGCGTGCACACCATCGAGATCCGCATGGCCGAGGGCAGCGAAACCAAGACCTTCAACCTGCTGGATGTGGGATACGCCAAGTAAGCAAAGCACATCAAAAGGCCGCCGTCCATGGAGGACGGCGGCCTTTGCTGTCATTGTCACAGGCCCTTGGTGATCGCTTTCTCGCGCTGCTTCATACAGGCAATCGCCTGATTGATCAGCGCAACAGTCTTGTCGGGCTCGGCGCGCATGTAACTCACTTCGATCTCGGCGATCAGCTGCTCCACCTGCTTTTCCATAGCTCTTGCAGCAGAAGAATCCGCCACCTGAGCGCATCGCAGAGCCTCTCCCCGGGGGAATCTTGTGCCGATGGTTGCGCAAACGGAGGAAACATGCTATAATAATGTGTCAACGTGTATCAGCGCGGACTTTTGGTGTTGCTCCGGTGCGTTGACAAGTGAATTTGTTCAGGCATCATCCGATATACATCCCCAACATCGGCACAAGTCCGATGATCCATGCCACATATCAGATGGCAAACAGGAGGTGAGCCGGCGTCAGGCCGGAGATCATGCCCACGAAAGAGAGAATGCTCATCACCGGCGGCAATCCGTTGATGGGTGAAGTGCGTGTCAGCGGCGGCAAAAACACGGCGGTGGCGGTGATTCCCGCAACGCTTCTGTGCGACGAGCCCTGCACGATCGAAAATCTGCCGGATATTTCCGATGTGTACGCGCTGGTGGACATCCTGCGCGCCCTGGGCGCGAAGGTCGATTACGTCCCCAATGCATTCATGACCGTCGATCCCCGCCCCGCTGAGGGGTGGCAGGTTTCCTATGCCCATTCCCAGCGCCTGCGCGCCAGCTATTATCTGCTGGGTGCGCTGCTGGGCCGCCGCGGCGAGGCAGAGGTGTACCTGCCCGGCGGATGCGCCATCGGCGCGCGCCCCATCGACCAGCACCTGAAGGGCTTTGCAGCCCTGGGCGCCGAGGTGGAGCAGATGGGCGGCCGCATCACCGCCAAGGCAGACTGCATGACGGGCAGCGACGTATTCTTTGATGTGGTGACCGTCGGCGGCACGATCAACGTGATGCTGGCAGCCGTCAAAGCCCAGGGCAACACCACCATCTACAACGCCGCCAAGGAGCCCCACATCGTCGACCTGGCGAACTTCCTCAACTCCATGGGCGCAAAGATCAAGGGCGCCGGCACGGATGTGATCCGCATCCGCGGCCAGCAGCGCCTGCATTCCACCACCTATGCGGTCATTCCCGACCAGATCGAAACCGGCACGCTGATGATCGCCGCCGCCGCTACCCATGGCGATGTGGTCATCAACGGCTGCATTCCCACCCATATGGATGCGCTCTCCGCAAAGCTGCTGGAGATGGGCGTGCGTGTCACCGACAGCGACGATGCCATCCGCGTGCGTTCCGTGGGCGTGCAGCACCGCTCCGTCAACATCAAGACCCAGGTCTATCCCGGCTTCCCCACCGATTTGCAGCAGCCCATGTCCGCGCTGCTGACCACGGCCAAGGGTGAATCCACCGTTCAGGAGACCATCTACGAGAACCGTCTGCGTCACCTGAGCGAGATCTCCCGCATGGGCGCGCAGGTACGCATCGTGGACCGTACCGCCATCATCGACGGCGTGCCTGAGCTCTACGGCGCTCCCATCACCGCCACGGACCTGCGCGCCGGCGCGGCCCTGGTGGTTGCCGGCCTGATGGCCAAGGGCGTCACCGAGATCTACGAGCCCCACTACATCGACCGCGGGTACGAGAACATCGAGCAGAAGCTGCGCTCCCTGGGCGCGGTGATCTCGAGGGAGAAGGGCGAGTAACGCCCGTCTTTACCAGACATCACGTACCATGCACCCCGGCCGATGAGCGGCCGGACACGCGACGGGCAGCAGCCAAAGCCCCACGCGCATGTACTTGAAGAAAGAATTCAACTCAATCGGGAAAAGGGTCAAGGGTTGAAGACCCTTGCGCGGGTGCAGGGGCATTTGCTGTGAATGTGTCCCCAGTGGGGACTTCGCCGAAGGCGAAAGTGAAAGCAAATGTTCATTAGCCCCTGCCGGGATCCGGGGGCAGTGCCCTCGGTGCGGAGGTGAGTCGTACGAGGAATCCGTTTGAGGTGCTGGGTCTCAATGCCGTGGCAAGCGCGGATGACGTGCGCAATGCCTACCGGCGGCTGGTCAAGACCTGCCACCCTGATAAATTCCTGGACGCGGATGAACGCAAGGCCGCCCAGGAAAAAATGATCGCTTTGAATCTTGCCTATGAGGAGGCGCTGAAGCTGACGGCCAGCCGCCGGAGCGCTGCCAGCCATTATGACCGTGAACTGTCGGAAGAAGAGGCCCTCATCCTGGCGGACAAGATGCTCCGCAGGGACAGCCCGGAATCCGCGCTTCGCCAGCTGATGCGCACCAAGGAGCGCAACGGCGCATGGTTCGCCATGCAGGGCCGCGTCCTGATGGCGCTGGAACAGTATGAAACAGCCCACCAGTCCTACCGTGAGGCCGTCAAGCGCGAGCCGAACAACAATGTCTTCCGTCAGGGCGCGCTGGACGCCGCTGTGGCGCTGAAAAAATCCCGCACACCGATGGGGCGCATCAAGACGCTCTTCAATCGGCTGAAGAAAAAGTAAGCATCGCTGAAAGGAAGTGCCACATGCGCAAGCTGCTCCTGCTGCTCCTGCTGCTCCTGTGCCTGCTGCCCGCTGCCGTGCTGGCAGAGGTGGAGGCTGACTTTACCCTCCTTGAAACAGGCTTTGCGTATGATATCACCGCAGATGATGAGTGGATCGTACTGAGCTGGGACGGCAAGCATGAAGACGGCCGCATGGTGCTCCACAGCCCGGGCGGCCGCTTCACGGGCGAGGTGGATATGCCCCACTCCGGCGCCGGCGGCAAGCTGGTGATCGAGGTGGAGGAGCTGACGGAGAAGGTCGTTATCCGCAAGGAATACAAGCTCCCCCGCAGCAAAGCCTACAAGGAGCCCACGGGCGAGGGCAACGCCACCGTCCGCAATCTGACGCTGACGGAAACGCCCGTCGGCTTCCGGTATTCCTTCAGCGCCCCGGGCACGGATTACCAGTACCTGTACTTCCGCTCCCGGCAGGAGAGCGCCATGATGCTCATCTACCCCGCGAATGACGAGGGCTTCTATGAGGGCGAGGTCGAGCTGCCCCTGACCTACGCGCGCACGCTGATCACCGTGCAGGTGGTCAACGGCAAGGGGATCATGAAGCGTGAGGGCACCGTCCGCAAGGGCTATGAGGCGCCGCCTGCGCCCGAACCCGGCCAGGGCCGCCTGTCCGGCGTGGTGGTCTGCATCGACCCCGGCCACCAGGAGGACGCCATTCCCACCAAGGAGCCCAAGGGCCCGGGCATTCCCGGCTACACCACCGGCAGCAACGGCATGGCCCAGGGCCGCACTACCATGCGCAAGGAAGACATCGTCTGCCTGGAGATGGGCATGATGCTGCGGGATCTGCTGATCAGCGAGGGCGCCACCGTGGTGATGACCCGCGAGGTCAACAGCGGCTTCTACTCCAACCTGGACCGCTGCAGGGTGGCCGAGGAGAGCGGCGCGCACATCATGCTGCGCCTGCACTGCGATACCAGCGCCAACCGCAAAAAGCAGGGCTTGAGCATCTACGGCCCGCTGAATTCCGAGTACGCGCAGGCCGTCTGCAGCAAGGATGAATACCGCTATCTGGGCACGCTGCTGCTCAACGAGATGAAAAAAGCAGGCGGGTACGAGCTGACGGACAAGACCGGCTTTGTAACCCTGAGCGACGGCTTTGTAGGCAACAACTGGGCAAAGATGCTGTGCTTCCTGGTGGAGATGGGCTTCATGTCCAACCCCGAGGAAGACCAGAAGCTGGCCTCTCCGGAGTACCAGATGATCCTGGCCCGCGGCATGGTCGAGGGCGTATACCTGATCGCGCTGGAGCGCGGCTGGATTACGGAATAACACACAGGAGGATGCATCAGCATGGAAGCACTCAAGCGCAAGATCGAAACCGAAGGCGTCGGCGTAGGTACCGAGGTCGTCAAGGTGGACATGTTCCTCAATCACCAGATCGACGTGGAGCTGGCGGTGGAAATGGGCCAGGCCTTCCACGAGGCCTTCAAGGATGATCAGGTGGACGTGATCCTGACTGTCGAGGCCAGCGGCATCATCACCGGCATGACCACGGCCATGGCCTTTGGCAACATCCCGATCATCTTCGCCAAGAAGGGCGAACGCCGCAACATCGGCAACGACGTGTACACCGCCGAGGTGTATTCCTTCACGCACCAGAAGAGCAACATCATCCGCGTCAGCCGCGATTACCTGAAGCCCGGCATGCGGGTGCTGATCATCGACGACTTCCTCGCCAACGGCGCGGCCATCAACGGCCTGATGCAGATCGTGGAGGAAGCCGGCGCTGTGCTGGTGGGTGCGGGCGTGTGCATTGAGAAAGGCTGGCAGCCCGGCGGCGATCACCTGCGCGGCAAGGGCGTCAAGCTGGTGTCCCTGGCCATCTGTGACCGCATTGAAAATGGCAAGATCATCTGCCGGGACTGATTGACGGCAGCATAAAAGGGCCGGAGCAAATGCTCCGGCCCTTTTCGTATGCGGTCACACCAGCAGATGGGGTTCCTCGGGGGCGCCGTCAGGCGTGGTGAGGATCTTGCCCATCCAGATCACGTCATGCCACTGGCCCATCTTGTACCCGGCATGAGGGAAGTGTCCCAGTTCTTCAAAGCCGAACTTCTTATGCAGGTTCACGCTGCGGTCATTGGGCATGGTGATGCAAGAATAAGCATTGAGGTAACCCAGCTTCTCCACCTCGACCAGCAGCTGTTCCATCAGCTCGCTGCCGATGCCCTCGCCCTCGATGCCGGGCGCCAGGTAGATGCTCAGTTCCACATCCCAGCGGTACGCCGCCTTGGTGCGGAACATGGACGCATAGGCATAGCCCACGACCCGGTCATTTTTCTCTGCCACCAGGAAGGGATAGCGGGGGTCGCTGATGCGGGACACGAAATCCGCCGTCGTGGGCGCTTCCGCGACGAAGGTGATGGCGGTCTTGTGGACGTAGTGGGCATAAATTGCGGCGATGGCGCGCGCGTCGGCAAAATTGGCAAAACGGATCATGAGGAACGCCTCCTTTTCTCTGCATGTATCATAGCACATTTGGAGGCGGATGGCAAGGATTTTTGGCGGATGGGGGGAGACAGTCCCCTTTGCAGCTGTGCGGGGGTGGGTGAGCTTTTTCCTTTGCGGGTGGGTGAGCTGTTTCTCGAATCCGGAGGATTCTCGAAAGACGCGCGGGGCTTTTTCGGGCTGCGGCCCGGAGGCCTCCGGCGGGCAGGGCCTCCGCGGCCCTGCACCCGCGCAAGGGTCACAGACCCTTGACCCTTTTTACCGCGCCCCTGCAAGCAGGCCTTTCAGGAAGTGGCCGGTATAGGAGGTTTCGCAGGCGGCCACGGTTTCCGGCGTACCAGCGCATACCACCGTACCGCCTTCGTCGCCTCCCTCGGGGCCCAGGTCGATCAGCCAGTCCGCGACCTTGATCACATCCAGGTTGTGCTCAATCACGATCACCGTATTGCCCGCGTCCGTCAGCTGCTGCAGCACGCTGATCAGTTTCTCCACGTCCGCCATGTGCAGGCCGGTGGTGGGTTCGTCCAGCACGTAGATGGTCTTGCCGGTGGCCTTGCGGCTAAGCTCGGTGGCCAGCTTGACGCGCTGGGCCTCGCCGCCGGAGAGGGTCGTCGACGCCTGGCCCAGCTTCATGTAGCCCAGGCCCACGTCGTAGAGCGTCTCCAGCTTGCGCAGGATGCTTTGATGGTTCTCAAAGAAGCCCATGGCCTCCTCAATGTTCATCTCCAGCACGTCGTAGATGTTCTTGCCCTTGTAGGTGACCTCGAGGGTCTCGCGGTTGTAGCGCTTGCCCTTGCACACCTCGCAGGGCACATAAATGTCCGGCAGGAAGTGCATCTCGATCTTCACCAAACCGTCGCCGGAGCAGCTCTCGCAGCGGCCCCCCTTGACGTTGAAGGAGAAGCGGTTCTCCTTGTAGCCGCGGGCCTTGGCCTCGGGCGTGGCGGCAAAGAGCTTGCGGATCTGGTCGAACAGGCCGGTATAGGTCGCCGGATTGGAGCGCGGCGTGCGGCCGATGGGGCTCTGGTCGATGCAGATAATCTTGTCCAGCTGGTCAACGCCCTCCATGGCGTCGAACTTGCCGGGACGGGTCTTGGCGCGGTTGAGCACCTTCGCCAAATGCTTGTAAAGGATCTCGTTGACAAGGCTCGACTTGCCCGACCCGGACACGCCGGTCACACAGCACAGGCAGCCCAGCGGGAACTGCACATCCACGTTCTTGAGGTTGTGCTCCTTCGCACCCTTGACGGTCAGGAAGCCATGGGGCGTACGGCGAACCTCTGGCACGGCGATCCTCCGCCGGCCTGACAGGAAGGAGCCGGTGATGCTGTCCTCATTATTGCAGATGTCCTCAAAGGTGCCCTCAGCGACGATATTGCCGCCGTGGATGCCCGCGCCGGGGCCCACGTCGATGATCCAGTCCGCGGCCTTCATGGTGTCCTCGTCATGCTCGACGACGATCAGCGTGTTGCCCAGATCGCGCATGCGCTTGAGGGTCGCGATCAGCTTGTGATTGTCCCGCTGATGCAGGCCGATGGAGGGCTCGTCCAGGATGTACAGAACGCCCATCAGCGCCGAGCCGATCTGGGTCGCCAGGCGGATGCGCTGCGCCTCGCCGCCGGAGAGGCTGCCCGCCGCACGGCCCAGGGTCAGGTATCCCAGGCCCACGTCGGTCAGGAAGCCCAGTCGCGCGTCGATCTCCCGCAGGATGGGCGCGGCGATCATGTTCTCGGTTTCGCTCAGCTGCACGTTGCGGAAGAATTCCCGCACGTTCATGATCGACAGCGCGGATACCTCCGCCAGGTTCTTGTCTCCCACCGTCACGCCCAGGGCCTCGGGCTTCAGGCGCTGGCCGTTGCAGGCCGGGCAGGGCTCCTCCGCCATGTACTCCTCGTAGGCGACCTTCATCGCCTCGGAGGAGGTCTCCTGATAGCGGCGTTCCATCGCCGGGATGATGCCCTCAAAGGTGGTGGCGTACTTGCCCTGACCGGTGGGCGTGTCGTACACGAGGGTGACCTTCTCCGCGCCGGTGCCGTAGAGCATGGCCTTCATGCCCTTGGCGGGGATGTCCTTGACCGGGGTATCCATGGTGAAGCCGTACTTGTCGCCGATGGCGGTGAAATACTGGGCGCTCACGCCGCCCTTCTCGGCAGAATTGAAGCCCATGGCGTTCAGCGCGCCCTGCGCCAGGGACAGATTCTTGTCGGGGAAGAGGATGTCCTCGCTGATGACCATCCGGCTGCCCAGGCCCGAGCAGACCGGGCACGCGCCGAAGGGGCTGTTGAAGGAGAACATGCGGGGCGCGAGCTCCTCAATGGAGATGTTGCAGTCCGGGCAGGCGTAGTTCATGGAGAACAGCAGCTCGTTGCCGTCCATCATGTCGAAAATCACCAGGCCGCCGCTTCTCTGGCAGGCCGTCTCGATGGAGTCCGCCAAACGGGACTGGAACTCCTTGCCGGGGCGCACCACCAGGCGGTCCACCACAATCTCGATGGAATGGCGCTTCTGCTTGTCCAGCGCCGGAACGTCGTCCACCTCGTAGATGTCGCCGTCCACCCGCACGCGCACGAAGCCGCTCTTGCGGGCCTCCTCGAACACCTTGACATGCTCGCCCTTCTTCGCGCGGATGACGGGGGACAGCACCTGGAAGCGCGTCCGCTCCGGATAGGCGCACATGGCGTCCACCATCTGGTCGACGGTCTGCTGGCGGATTTCCTTGCCGCAGCTGGGGCAGTGGGGATGGCCCGCCCGCGCCCACAGCAGGCGCAGATAATCGTGGATCTCCGTCACCGTGCCGACGGTGGAGCGGGGGTTGCGGCTGGTGGTCTTCTGGTCGATGGAGATGGCCGGGCTGAGGCCTTCGATGGAGTCGATATCCGGCTTTTCCATCTGGCCCAGGAACTGCCGCGCGTAGCTGGACAGGCTCTCCACATAGCAGCGCTGACCCTCGGCGTAAATGGTGTCGAAGGCGAGCGACGACTTGCCCGAGCCGGACAGGCCCGTCATCACCACCAGCTTATCGCGGGGGATGGTGACGTTCACGTTGCGCAGGTTATGCTCCCGCGCGCCCTTGATGACGATGTTTTCGTTCATATATGGACCTCCAAAGAGGGGTTCTGACTGAATACGCCTCATCATTTTAGCACATTTGTTCCCATCCTGCAAGGCGAACACCGGAAAAACTTGCCGCACAGGGCCATGCGTGCTATACTTCCTGTATACCTTGCCCGGAAACGGCTGAAACCATGTTCGGGCGAAAGGAGAACCTCATGAAAAAAGTGCTGATGGCGTTCCTTCTGGAACTGCTGGTTGCAGCGATATTCCTGTTTGTCGGCATCGGCATGCTGGCAGGGATCGGGTTCGCCGAAGGGCCGGAAAGAATGCTGGCAGGCTTTGGGCTGACCGGTACGCAGCCTGCCTGGGTGATGCTCGCAGCTGGCGCTGCCACTGCCGTGTATGCGCTGTGGCGGATGTTCCCGCTGCTGCGGCAAATGTGGCTGCAGCGCGCGCTGGCGGATACCGGCGTGCGGGTTCGCGGCGTGGTCACCGATGTGCGCAGGGCGCGAGCTATCCGGGTCAACCAGACCACCTCCGTGCGGCTGACGATCCGCTGCACAACGCCATCCGGGCAGGAGCTGGAACTGCGCAGCCCCACCCTCTGGGCTCCCGGCGTGAAGATCGGCGAGGGCATTGACGTCCTCTTCGACCCGGAGAATGAAGACCGCTACTGCATTTGTTTGCCGGAGAGGAAAACCGTGCGGGATTCCCTCGGGGATCGGCCGCACAAGCTGTAAAAAGGAGAAATACGTATGAAGAGCGGCAACCTGATCGTCAAGCTGGTGTTCGGCATCATGGGCGTGATATATACCATCGTCAGCGTGATCTGCCTGACCATCGCCCGGAGCATGGCGGGCAGCATGCGGCACATCTTCCGCTTGCCGGAGGATGATCTGGCGCTGGCCATCGTGGGCGTGGTGTTCGGCATGCTGGGCGTGGCGTTCCTGATCGTCACGGTGTGCATCATCCTGGCAGACCGCAGGCAGAAGCGGCTGTATGAAGAGCTGCTCACCTATGGCCAGCGCGTACAGGGCGAAATCGTGGATGTGCAGGTCAACCGCACCATCCAGGTCAACGGTCACAGCCCGCTGGTGGCGAAGGTGAAGGTGAACTTCCCCAGCGGCGAAGTTACCCTGAAGAGCAAAAACCTCTGGAACGCCTGCCCCGCCACCGGCGACACGGTGAACGTCCTCTACGACGCCATGGACGAGCGCCGTTACGTCATCGAGCTTTCTGACGAAAAGTGAATTGCTTCACAGGCCCTCCGGTGCGGAAGGCCTTTTTTGTGGAGCAACCCAAACGCTTCATTCTGCGAAGACTGAAGGCTCCCTCGCAACCTGTCTCCCCCCCATTCCTGCAAAAGAAAACCGGCCCCTCACACTTTGCAAAGGGCCGGTCTGGCATTCACTTATTCAGCGATTTCCTTCTTGGGGCAGGACAGCGCGGCGTTCACCGCATCGGTGATCTCGTAGATGACCATGTCCTCCACCTTGCCGGCGTCACAGGCGGCAGCCAGGGCGGGGTTGATGGGCAGCTGGGCCAGCAGGGGCAGGCCGTGCTTGGCAGCGACCTCGGCAGTCTTGC
>JAFXFR010000034.1 GCA_017513475.1 Clostridia bacterium | reverse complement strand
GAGGGAGCTGGTGCAGCAGTATCTCGCTTCCGCCTGCACCAGTCGGGAGCTGCTGGTGAGCCTCATCGAGCGTGTGGAACTGACCGAGGACAAACAGATCATCATCAAATTCCGCTTCCGGGAGTTAGCGGAAATCTCTTAGGGCCATCGTTTACAATAACCGCCCCGCTATGTCTCCCGGGTGGAAAAGAAGGCCATCGGGCTGCTGCGGGAGGCCCTTGAGGCATGAAAAACCCGGCCTCCGCGAGGAGACCGGGTGAAGGATCAGTTCACAAACATGTGAGCGCGTTTGTCGTAGTAGACCTTGTTGCAGATGATCATTGCAATGCTGATACCGATGGATGTCGGGTTGATCGCATCAAGAAGGCTCACATCGATGATACCGCCGACGATGACGCCGTACAGCACAGACGCCGCCAGCACAGCAACATAGCTGATCACCAGTATCGAGGGGCCATTGCGCTTGAAGCCAGCCAGCTGGAAGCGGGTGAAAATCTGGAACACGCCCAGGGCAATCAGCGCAAGACCGTAGATCATGTCTACACCCTTGAGGGATTCAAAGTAGTTGTAGACCATCGCCGCTTCATCGCCATATACGTTGCCGGTAAGATGATTGAAGCCGGAAACAGCATTGAGAATGCCGCCTGCCCAAAGGGAGAAGTAGATGAGGAACTTATGCCACTTCATGGGCATATCGGGCTGCCGGGGAGCAGAATGCTCAGGCGTCATATTGGGCTGCCAGTTGTTGAAATCGTCCTGCATACGGGATCCTCCTTTGTGCTGTGTTTCATGAATAATACCATAATTGGGGTCAGGTGTCCAGCCCCCGTGCGCGGTGAGTGCAGCGTCACGCTGCCCCACCCTCACAGCCCGCGCGATGAGCGCGCGGAAGACCACCGCGAGCCAAGACCCAGGCCAGCCGCGTTCGTACCTTGAAGCAGCCAATCAATACCCCACGCGCTGGGTCCAGCGGCACGCTGGTTAGCGCTTGATATCGTAGTTCATGTTGGCCAGGTTCTTGATGGTCTTGACGTCATCGGTGATGTTGGCGTCGCCGTGGATGGTGTGCTTGATGACCGAGGACGCTACAGCAAAATTGATCATGTCCATGGGCTTGTAGTTGTGGATCATGGCGTAGATCAGGCCGGAAGCAAAGGCGTCGCCGCCGCCCACGCGATCCAGGATGTTGAAGGTGAAGAGCTTCGACTCGAAGGTGTGGCCCTCGTACCACATGTAGGCCTTCAGGCTGTTTTCCGAGCCGGAATGGGCGTAGCGCACGTGGCGGGCGATGCACTTCAGGTTGGGATAGCGCTCCACAAAGCGCTGGAAGACCTCATCCTGCTGCTCGTAGGAGGGATGCAGCGGCACGCCGTCCTTCCAGTCGCCCTTGGAGTGGTCGTTTTCATCCTTCCACAGGTGGTAGGGCTCAATGCCCAGGAGGATATTGACATAGGGCAGGCACTCGGTGCAGAAGTCGCGGGCTTCCTCCCAGGTCCACAGGGTGGAGCGGAAGTTGCCGTCAAAGGACACGGTCATGCCCTTCTTGTTGGCGACCTTGAGCATGTTCAGCACCAGCTCGCGGCAGTTAGGGGCCAGCGCAGGAGTGATGCCGGACAGGTGCAGCCAGTCGTAGCCCTCCAGCAGCGCGTCCAGGTCCACCTTGGAGAAGTCGTACTCCGTCAGCGCGGAGTGCTTGCGGTCGTAGATCACCTTGGAGGTGCGCACACCGTAGCCGGTTTCCAGGTAGTAGGTACCCAGGCGATGGGTGGGGGTCTCCTCGGGGGTGGAGAGGATCATGGGCGTGCAGTGCACATCGTTGGAGCGCAGAGAGCGCACCGCAGACTTGCCCAGCGAGTTGTTGGGCACAACGGAGAAGAAGGTGCTGTCCACACCCAGGTTGGCCAGCGCCAGCGCAATATTGGCCTCGGAGCCGCCGTAGCTCAGCCCGAAGGTGGAGGCCATGCGGATCTTCTCGTAGTTGGGAGGGGTCAGGCGGAGCATGATCTCACCCATGGTGATAAACTTTTTGTCCGGCTTCTCGTTGATGAGCGGATTGTGGTGCTGCATATATCTTGCCTTCCTTCTGCAGTTGATGGGGATAACCTTTTCTTTCTGGTTGCGTTATGCATATTATAGCACATTCATCTTCAGGGTGCAACGGCGGCTGACGGCGGAAATCGCAGCGTTGGCGACATTCCGGGGACAGTCGGACTGCCTCGCGCAGCAGATCGCCTCCGGACAGCCGATTCTTTTCCGACAAAATGCACTGCAATGCTTGCCCGGCCGCCACTTACGTGATATACTGATGCGGTATCATTCGGGAGACCCCTCCCACTGCACACAAAGGAGAATCACCATGTTCAAGCGTAATTTCCCCGCCCTGCTGGGCATCCTGGCCGGCGTGCTGTGCATCGCCCTGGCCGTTGTCCTCTACAGCGCTACCGGCGATGTGGCCTTCAACTACAACAGCCAGCCCGCCGGTATGAGTTCCTCTGACACCGGCACCCGCACCGGCTACAAGAGCTACGGCGGCGACGCCTACACCGGCATCCAGCAGGCCGCTGCGGATACCGCCCGCAACGTCAAGACCCAGTCCGAGATCATCATCTCCGGCTTCCGCAGCCTGCCCGGCATCATCTACGGCAGCATGCCCACCGGCTTCAGCTCCAGCATGACCGGCTATGCCGCAATCCTGCTGGCCCTGGGTCTGGCCATGATCTGCTACTTCGCCAACAAGATCGCCGAGAACTGCGCCAAGGCCAAGTATGAGGACAAGGTGCTGGCCGCCCTCAACGCACTGAAGGTCGAGGATAAGCCCGCCGAGGTCGCCGGCGACTTTGTGATTGAGTAATCACCCGCTGCATCAGCAAAGGACCGTCCTTTTCAGGACGGTCCTTTTTGTCTGTCGGATTCAGATTTCTCCCCGGCTCAGCGCCGCCAGCACGGCATTGCGCACCTTCCGGACCATCGGGGACGTACCCATGTTGGTGGTGTTCTGCATGGACAGGATCGTCATGCCTGCCGCCGGAATGTTGCAGTAGTAGGTACCCAGCCAGCCGTCCCAGCCGTATTCACCGGCGACAGCCAGCCCCGCGACCCGCTCCGGTGCAACGCAGACGCGGCACAGCTTTCCGTAGGAGTAGCCATCCAGGCTGTCCCACAGGTCGCGCCGGGTGGCGTCGTTCAGCTGAGGCGTGGTGAGGAACTCGACGCTTCCCGGGCTGAGGATGCGCTTCCCCTTCCAAACGCCGCCGCTGAGCATCATATCGGCAAAATGGCTGTAATCCTCCAGGGTGGAGACCAGGCCCGCGCCGCCGGATTCAAATGCAGGATCACGGCTGTACTCGCCGCAGGCCAGATTCATACCCAGCCAGGGAGCGAGGCCGTTTTCGCCCCGCTCGTAGCAGGTGACAAAGCGGTCCTGCTTGCTTTCCGGCACGAAGAAAGCGGTATCGACCATCTCCAGCGGCCCGAAGAGCTCCTCCTGCAGGAAATCGCCGAAGCGCTTGCCGCTCACCACCTCCACCACCGCGCCCAGCACATCCGCGCAGGTGGAGTAGCGCCAGTGGGTGCCGGGCTGGAACGCCAGGGGCTGCTCGCCCAGGCGGTTCATGAACTCCACCGTGGGGATGCCGCCGCCGGCCCTGATCTGCTCGTGGGCGTCCTCAAAGACGCGGGCGGCGTACTGGCCCGCGGGGTCGCCGTCGGGATAGCATACCCCGGCAGTCATGCCCAGCAGCTCCATGATCCAGGGTGCACGGTATGCTTTGGTGATGCAGCCGCGGTGATCCACCACCCTGGGGTCGCGGAAGCCGGGCAGATAACGATCCACGCCGTCCATCAGGTCGATGAGGCCGCGCTCCACCAGCAGCATCACCGCCGCAGCGGTAATGGGCTTGGTCTGGCTGTAAAGGCGGAAGATGGAATCCCGCTGGATCAGGCGGCCCTCAGCGATGTCCGCCATGCCGGCCTGGGTATAGAGCAGCTCCTCGCCATGGCGGCGGATGAGCACATTGGCGCCGGCGCACTGCTTTTCCTCCACAGCGGCGGCGAGGATATCGGTGATCGTATCATGCAGGGACATGGGGACGCCTCCTTGGCTGTCGGTTTTCCCCATTATACCGCGAAACCACCCCGGACGCAACAAAAAAGCGCATCCCTTTCGGGATGCGCCCTGTTTTTCTCTTAGTAGGTGTACACGGTGATCACGCCGCCCATGTTGTCCAGGTACATGGTGTAGTTGGGGCACACGCGGTTGATCTCCACGGTGAAGGACTCCGCATCGCCCACCTGCTGGCGGGTGATCTCGTACTTCTTCACGCCGTTCTCGAACACGGCCACATGGGGATGCTCCTGCAGGTACTCAATGTACTCCTCCAGGCACAGGTCCAGATGATGCATGACCTCCGCATTGGGCACGCCCACATAGCGGTAGATGTTCAGGTGGCTGCCCACGCCGGTCTTATAGGACTTGTCGGTGGTATCGGCCATGGGGTAGCCTGCGGTGGGGAAGCGGAAGATAATGCCGTACTTCCAGCTGTTCTCATACAGTCACTTGCCCTGCGCCGTCTCATAGAAGTCCGCGCTGTTGAGGGCAGCATTGTCCTTCTCGTACAGGTACAGGCGGAAGGCCAGGCCGGTGTTGTACTCGCTGGTGCCGGGGTAGTTCACCGTGCGCTTGGCGCGCTCGATGATCTTCTCATCGGAGTAGCTGGGGTGGTTGCTGCGCTGGCGGTCCACTTCCTTCTGGAAGCGGGCATACTGATCTTCATAGGAGCGATAGGTATCGCCGGCCTGCAGCACAAAGTTCTTCAGACCCACGGCCTCAGCATCCTTGAGGCAGGCAGCCAGAGCGTCGATGGCCACGGGGAAGAGCTTGCAGGTAGAATTCTCCCAGAAGCTGTCGATCTGCATGCTGCGCGCATAGCCGCTCACGCCCACCACGCCGGAGTCATCAAAATCCTCGGGGCGGGAGTGCCACTCGTTGACCAGCAGCAGGCCGTTGTTCATCACATCCGCGCGGTTGACGGTCACGGTGCCGGGCGCCTCCAGGGGATAGTTGGTCAGGTCGACGATATCCCAGCCGGTGGGAGCGGGCTGCGGCCAATCCACATTGACCTCATTGGACTGGGACAGATCGTCCATATACTGATCCACAGCCTGATCGTACTCAGCCTGCTTTTCCTCATTGCGGGCCTGGGCAGCAGCACGCTTTTCCTGCAGAACGTCGGCACGGTAGTCCTTCAGCCAGCCGCCGCCGATGACGCACACTGCCACCAGCACTGCCATCAGCACTGCCAGGACGATCAGCGCGCCCATAGGATCCTTGCGCTTCTTGTTCAGAGAGTTGTTGCTCATATGGTTGACACCTGCTTTCTGCGGGTTTTTCATACGATTCCTATACCTTTTCCATCTGCAAAAGGGTAGAAAAAGGCATATTCAGTATTTATATTCGCTGTTCAGAGCGTTTTTCCTGCCAGATATCGCATCCAAAGAAAAATCTGCATGATTTTTTCCTTCCCGGGGCACGATTTTGTTATCATTCCCAACGGGAAAGGAAGGTTTGGCATGAAGAAAGCGATTTCTCTGATGCTGGCAGCGATGCTTCTGCCCCTGATGACCGGCTGCACCGCGCGGGCGGATCAGCGTACGGGCGAGGCGGAGGGCTACGGCGGCGTCATCCGCGTATCCGTCCGGATGAACGGCGACGACATCACCGAGGTAGAGGTTCTGGAGCACTCGGAGACCCCCGGCGTGGGCACCCGCGCCATCGAGGCGCTGCCCGCGGCCATCGTCGAGGCGGACTCCATCGAGGTGGACAATGTATCCGGCGCGACCGTCACCTCCAACGCCATCAAGCAGGCTGTCAGCCAGGCAATGGGCATGGCCGGCGTGATCCAGCAGGTGATCCCCATGGACGGCATGAACGCCACCGAGGCGTCCCCCGTCACTGCGCTGCAGGGCGTGGGCATGGCCTCCACCGGACGCGTCGGCCCCGGCAAGGACGCAGACGGCAATCAGGTGTATTCCTTCAACGTGGTGTTCGCCGCCGCATCCTTTGAAGAGGACGGCACCATCCGCAGCATCCAGGTGGATCAGCTGGAGGTCGTGACCCCCAATCTGGGCGGGGGCAGCGCCTTCAGCGGCTTTCCCGGCAGCGTTGCCGAGGAGGAGAGCTTCCTGCAGGAGGTCGCCGCATGGCAGACCAAGGGCGCCATGGGCGAGAAGTACCGCCTGGCCAGCGGCACCTGGCGGGAGCAGATGGATGAATACCAGCGCCTGATGAAAGGCAAAACCGTGGAGGAAGTCCTGGCCTGGGCCGGCGAACGCAACAACGCAGCCGTCCAGAGCGGCGAGGCCGCCGCGACTGCCCGGCCGGAGGTCAGCACCTCCGCCACCATGAGCCTGCAGAGCGAATACGGCGACATCCTTTTGGCCATCGAGCGTGCCTGGGATGACGCCCAGCGACGCCAGGGCCCCGCA
The DNA here is from genome assembly GCA_017513475.1 of Clostridia bacterium. Taxonomy (GTDB): domain Bacteria; phylum Bacillota; class Clostridia; order Christensenellales; family Aristaeellaceae; genus UBA11524. The sequence goes on along the minus strand of JAFXFR010000034.1, from coordinate 12,466 downwards.
AAGGTGGATACCAACACCGTCACCGACGCTGTACAGGGCGAAGACAGCATGAGCTGACCGCCGCCGCAGGGAAATACGCCCTGCGGTTTTTGCGTTCCATCCATATAACGGATGCAGGGACTTTTTTCCTGCACAGGCAGAAAGATTTCTCCGTGTCCTGCCAGCCTTCAAGGCGCCCCGGCAGCGATCCTCCGGCAGCCAGAACCAGGATCAGGGCCGGCACAGCAGCGTGAAAGCGGCATGCACGGGCGCCGGCTGCCAGTCAACGGCGAAGAAGCGCTGCTTCACCGCACCCTCGATATTGCTCCAAAGCACGATGGCCGCCGGGCCGCCGATCAGCAGCCCGCATATCCAACCAAGTGCCTTCAGCAGAGGATTTTTCCTGATCGGCGCCTTTGCAAAAAGCCGCCCCGCCGCGTTTTCAGCGGGAGGCGGCGGTTGGGTTATTCCTTGACGCGGGTAAGGTAGATGGTCACTTCCTTATCGCCGCGCTTGTCGTAGAGGTAGGCATTGTAGCGGTTGACGCCGTTGAGGCGGTGGGTCGGAGCGAGGCTGTCCGCCGTTTCACCGGTATGCATGACGCTGCCCACCACATTGAAGTAGAGCACATCTCCATTCAGGTTGCACAGGCCCTCCTCACGGAAGATGTAGCGGTTGCCGTGGCGGTCCTCCCAGGTGCCCAGGATCAGATAGCAGGGCCGCTGGAGCTTCTCCTCCATCGCGCGGTAGGAGGTGGGGAGAAGCTTGTAATAGCAGTAAGCCTCATAGGGCCTGCCCTCGCTGAAAAGGCGGTTGCCCTCCTGGTACAGAGCCTCCTGGTAGATGCTGATGATGTTCTTGTAGCGGGGAGGAACATCCGTCATGTCCAGCCAGGACATGATCTGGATGACCTCCTGGTAGTTCTTCTCGTCCAGCGCCTTCTGCATGGCGGCAGCAGGACCGCCGTAGTACTTGTCGTACATTTCTTCCACCTTGGAGGCAGAGTTGCGGTAGCCCTTCAGCGCAGCGTAGAGCCTTGCCGCCCCGAGGTAATCGCCGGAGGCCTCCGCATCCTGGGCCTGGGCATAGCGGGTCATGCTGATGCGGTCGCGGCTGTCGGTGTAATTGCCCAGCTGGGTGTACAGCTCCACGGCGGCGTCCCATTCCTTGCGGTCCACCATGCGGCCGGCGGCCTCATAGCGCACCTGGAGCGCCTTGTCGGCGCTGTCGGAATAATCGCCCAGGGCCTCGAACATGGCGGCAGCCGTCTGCCAGTCGCCGGCAGCGGCGGCCTTGGCGGCGGCGTTGTAGCGCAGCGCCTTGGCACGGGTGGGAGCGTCAGCATAATCGCCCAGGGCCTCAAAGGCCAGAGCGGCGGCCTCCCAGTCGGTCAGGGCCAGCTTTTCCGCCTCGCGGTAGCGCAGCTCCTTGGCGCGCTCACCCGCATCGGAATACCCGGCGATAGCCTCGAAGGCTGCGATCGCGCCCTCCACATTGCCGGCAGCCAGCAGCTTTTCAGCCGCCTCGTAGCGCAGCGCATTGACCTGTTCGTCCGCGTCCCCTGCGTTGGACATGCCGGCAAAGGCCTCGGCAGCCTTGTCCCATTCGCCGTTTTCCGCGTAGGCAACGCCGGCGTCGTAGCGCAGCTTGTCGGCGCGGGCGGTCGCGTCCTTATAACCGGGGATGAGATCGAAGATTGCTGCGGCAGCCTGCCAGTCTCCGGCCGCTTCCAGGGCGCAGGCGTCCTCGTAACGCAGCTCGCAGGCACGGTCGTGGGCGTCGGCATAGTTCCCCAGCGCCTCAAAGGCCAGGATGGCAGCGGCACGGTCGGTGGCCAGCAGAGCCTCGGCATCCTCGTAACGCAACTCGCAGGCGCGGTCGTGGGCATCGGCATAGTCCCCCAGCGCCTCAAAGGCGGCGATGGCAGCCGCTCGGTCGGTTTCGATCAGCTTCTCAGCCTGCTGATAGCGCAGCTCCCGGGCCTGGCTGGGCGCATCGGCATAATCGCCCAACGCCTCCAGGGCGGCAATGGCCGCCTCCGGATCCGTCACCGACAGGGCCAGGGCCGCGTCGTAGCGCAGCAGCTTGACCTGCTCGGCAGAATCCCGGTAATCACCCAGGGCCTCAAAGGCGGCGATGGCCTCCTCGGTACGTCCCTCCTGCGCCAGAGCATGGGCCGCCGCATAATCGCAGGCAGTCAGCTGATCCGCAGCGCCGGGATAATCCCCCAGCTGCAGGTAGATCTCCCGGGCCTGCTCATGCTCGCCCTTCTCCAGCAGGATGCCAGCCTTGGCAAAGAGAGCGTCCCGGAGCTTCTGCGGGGCGTCCTCGTACTCACCCAGAGCGGTGAAGAGCCCGATGGCCTGATCAATGCTCAGAGCGTCGCCGGCCTCCAGCGCCGCACAGGCCTGGGCATAGCGGGCGGCCGTCAGCCGCTGGGGCGCATCCTCGTACTCGCCCAGAGCCTCATAGAGCGCCGCAGCCTGCTCGTATTCACCGGCCTCGAAGCACGCGCCGGCCCAGTCGTACTGGCAGCGGATGCGCTGCTCGTCGCTGTCGCGGTGGCCGGGGATCGTCGCAAACAGGGCGATGGCTTCCTCATAATCGCCGCGGACATAGGCGTTCACGGCGGGATAGTAGGTGCAGTCCCGGATGAGCTCCGCAGCCTCCTCATCCTCGGGAGGCAGCTGCTCCAGGAAGGACAGCGCCTTGGGGTAGTTGATCTGCTTCATGGCGATCTTTGCCGCCTCGATGACGGAAACGCGCCACTTTTCGTCCGCGTCACGGTAGCCGCGGATCTTGCCGAAGAGCATCGCCGCCTGCTCATATTCCATGGTTTCATAGGCGATGCTGGCCGGGACGTAGAAGCACTCGTTGGCCTGGTCCTCCGCGTCCTTGTAGCCCTTGGCCTGGTAGAAGGCCTCGGCGGCCTCGTTGATATTGCCCTCAGCGCGCAGCTGCACGCCACGGTCATAGTAGATCTTCTTGATGAGGGTATCGGCGTCGCGGTGCCCGGGGATCTGCCGGAAGAGCGCCAGGGCCGTCTCCGTATCGCCGCTTTCCATGGCAGCCACAGCAGGATTGTACCAGGTATCCAGGTATTTTTCCGCGCTGTCCCTGTAATCGCCCAGCTCGGCGAAGGCCTTGCGGGCTTCCTCCCAATCTCCCCGTGCCAGCATATCGCAGGCGCGGATGTAATCAATCTCGGTCAGGCGGGCCTCCACCAGATCGATGCTGATCTGCCCGTCATATCCGGCCGTAAGGGTGAAGGAGGTAAAGCTGCGGTAGATCGCCTCCGCCTCGTCATAGCGGCCCTCGGAGAAGAGCAGCTCCGCCAGCAGCCAGTCGCAATGGGTGACATTCGTCACATCCCCCAGGCCCTCAAACAGGGTACGGGCCTGACGCAGCTCCTCCTCCGTGGCAGGATCCTCGTCGGAGCCCATCAGGGCGTCCGCCTGCTTCATCTGGCAATGGGAGATCATCGCCTTTGCCTCGCGGTAATCGCCAAGGGCGGCAAAGGCAGCCTCTGCCTCGGCATAGCGGCCGTCCTCATAGGCGGCCATGGCCATCTCGTACTTCACATAGGGAACGCCCCAGGTGATCCCGGCAAAGCCCAGCGCCGCCGCCAGCACCAGCGCGAGGATCAGCTTCACAATCCAGCTGTATTGTCCCTTGCGGCGGACAAAGTCCTTCTCATCCGCAAAGCGGCGGCTGGTCTGGCGCAGGGTATCGCGTCCGTGCTCGGCCAGCTCATCCTCGCGGGCGGCAACGATGGCGTCAATGGCCTCGCGGCTGAAGCGCCGGAAGACCTCTGCCTTTTCCCGGTGGCAGCGGGCGCACAGCACGGCGTCATCCAGGTTGGGGCGGCCGCATACACATACCCACAGCCCCTCATGCTGCGCCGGATAACCGCTGGCCATCTCCCCGGCGATGGCGCGCAGGGTGGTCAGCTGGGCGGAGCGATGCAGGTTGTTGGGCTTGTAGGCGATGGTATTTTCCTTCTCGTGCCGCCAGACGGAGGCATTGTCAAACCATACCTTCTCCACGGTGATCTCGTACTTTTCGGGGGAGATATGGCCCTCCACCGGCACAGTCATGGTGAAGGTTTTGCCCGGGGCGCCGTTCAGGCCGCGGCTGCGGTGGATGACCTTGGCCGTCTCCTCTCCGTCGGCGGAGGAAAGGAGGATGGTCAGCTCCACGCTCACCACCTGCAGGGAGGACAGGTTGAACAGCGTCACCTCGCAGGCGGGATTGTCCTGGGTGGGCAGGGTCGAACGCCATGCCTCGACCGGGCAGGTCAGGTCGATGCGCATCGTCATCAGGGACACGTCCTTTCGTACAGAAAGCTCAGGGGATTATTCCACGTACAGCATGATGCCCGTGCATTCCATCACTGTGAATTCCATCTGCAGCACGACCGTGCGGCCATCCTCCAGGATGAAGCCGTAACGGGCCATCACGGAGGCGTCGTAGCCATAGATCGCGGTGCCGAATTCGCCGGCGCCTTCAGCGCCGTAGAGCACCTCGGTACCATCCTCCTGGAACTCGCCCTCGCCGTTGCGGAAGCGGTTGTACACGCTGGCATAGCTGTCGCCGATGCGCACTGCACGGGGGCCCTCCAGGCCGTCGGCATTGATGGCCAGCATGTAGACATGGCCCTGGGTGCGCTCCTCGTTGAAGATGTAGATCAGCTCGCAGCTGGCGAAGGTCTGCACGCGGATGTAGCCGTCGTCGCCGTTATCGACCCACTCGTCCTTGAGGGGCTCGCCCAGCAGGGCAATGGCTTCATCGGGGGTGATGTTCAGGAAGTTGATACCGGAGAAGACCAGATCCTTGGCGGAGAAAACCTCCAGCTCCTCCCCGTTATAGGAGAAGGGCACCTGGGCATAGGATTTCTCCAGCGCGGTCACCATGGCGGTGTACATCACATTGTTGACCACGTCCAGCCCGATGCGGCTGTCCAGGCCGTACACGCGGATGGCGATGACGCGGTTTTCGTTCATGGTATAGATGACGCCGGCGTCGGTGTAGCCTTCGCCGCCGGTGGCATACTGCTCATGCACGGCGTACTGGATCCTCTTCACCCTCTGGCCCTCGCGCAGCACCTGCGCCCACTGGGCGGATTCCGGCAGCTGATCCACCGCGTACAGGACGGCGGCGTCCTTCGTGCCCAGCAGGGAGGGATTCTCGTTGTAATAAGCATCCACCACCACGGACATCGCATTACCCACGTTGACATTGCGCGGGCCGTTCTCCTCGGAAGAGGTGATCACCACCGCCGTGATGACCGTATCCGCGCTCATCTGGGGCGTGTCGCCGTAAAGGGTGGCAAAATCGTAGATGTACTCATATCCGTCGGGGGTCAGGTGCTGGGAGGGATCGTTCAGGGGCTGAGCGGTCCTGGCCCGGGCGATGAATCCCTCGGCCCAGTCCACCAGTTCCCTGTAGGTCAGCACCGGCGCAACGGAGTCCTCTGCCAGGGCAGCCACGGGCAGCAGCAGTACAAACACCAGCAGGCACAGCATCTTCTTCATCATTCTGATACGCTCCTTTGGGAACCATCCGCAGGGATGGTATATTCAGCCGATTCTATTTTACATGAAATTCAAGCGAATGTACAGCCCAGAATTGCGTCAAAATTGTAAAATTATCCACAAAAATGACACAATTTCCGCTTTTTCTGTGGATTGCGCAGACAGATTTTCCCTTTTCAACCCTTCTGAGCAGGCAGATGGAAGATGATACCAGGTAAATTTCGCAGTCTTCCGGCCGCCTGACCCGTTCTGTGGATGTGAGCGCCAAACGCTCCGTCGCACATCCAAAGAGACAAGGAGGATCCCCATGAAACACAATTCCCTGAAGAAGCTGGCGGGCCTGAGCGCCGCCGCCGTCCTGACCCTGACTGCCTCTGCCGGCCTGGCCGCGGCCTCTGACAGCGCCCTGGTGCAGGGGGGCCGTCTGAACCTGCGCGAAACCCCCGCCCTGACAGCCAAGGTGCTGGGCCAGTTCCCCACCGGCACGCTGGTAGAGATCATTGCCGCCGGCGATGAATGGCATCAGGTGGAGGTGGACGGCCAGGAGGGCTTCATGATGGCCCGGTACCTGAATACCGCCATGAACAGCCAGACCGCCACGGTGCGTACCAACAGCGGTATCGGCCTCAACCTGCGCGAGCAGCCCGATATGGACGGCGCCATCCTCACCTCCGTGAAGAACGGCAGCGAGATCGTCGTCCTGCAGAAGGGCAAGGAGTGGAGCCGCGTTCAGGCCGGCGGCCAGGAGGGCTTCATGGCCACCCGTTTCCTGAACTTCGGCAACGCGCCCGTCAAGCCTTCCACCGGCAAGCTGGCGGTTGTCAGCAACCCTCGTGACACCCAGGTGCTCAACCTGCGTCAGTCTCCCAGCCTGGACGCCAAGGTGGTCGATTACTACCGCAACGGCGTGGAGGTCACCATTCTCTCCGCGGGCGATACCTGGCACAAGGTGCAGGTGGAGGACGGCAAGATCGGCTACATGATGGCCAAGTACCTTAAGGTGACCGGTGAATCCGGCAGCGTGAAGCCCTTCCAGGCGAAGGTCATCAACGTAAACGGCGGCTCCTATGTCAACTTCCGCAAGGCCGCGAGCCTGAGCGCGGGCATCATCAGCCGCGTGGATGTAGGCGCCTCTGTAACGGTCATCGAGCACGGTACCGACTGGTGCAAGGTTATCGTTGACGGCACGGAGGGCTACATGTCCACCTGGTTCCTGAAGTGGTAAGTCGGCCTGCCCCGGGCACAGGGCCCGTCGCAGGCTTCGCGACTGCGGTACTGTAGTGTCCTCGTCGCTCGTCGGAGAATACTCCGACCTTGCTGTCGGCCTGCCCCAGGCACAAGGCCCGTCGCAGGCTTCGCGACTGCGGTACTGTCGTGTCCTCGTCGCTCGTCGGATCAAGCTCCGACCTCCTGAGTCGGCCTGCCCCGGGCACAAGGCCCGTCGAATCAATTGAATAAAGCAGCCCGCACGTCGCTTCATGGACGTGCGGGCCTCATTTTGTCAGAACACCAGCTGCACCAGCAGCATGTACACCGCCGTTCCGCCGGCGATGGAGAGCAGCATCTGCCGCTTCCACAGGTGCAGGCCGACCGTCGCCGCGATGGCGATGGCCTCCGGCAGGGTGAAATGGGCAGCCACATCGGTGTTGCGCAGGCAGTACACCACCAGCATCGCGAAAATCGCCGAGGGCAGCGCCCAGCCCAGGTACTTCACGAAGGCCGGCGTCTCCTTCCTGCCGGAGAAGATCAGGAAGGGCAGGAAGCGGGTAGCCACCGTCGCCAGGACACACAGGGCGATGGTGATCGCCTGCTGGGGGAAGGTCATCGGGCTCATCGGAGCGCACCCCCTTCCGCCTTTTCGATGGGCTTGCGCAGGATGGCCAGCGCCAGCAGGATGGCGCCCATCGTGGGCAGCATGAAGCCCTGCGCGCCGAAGATCAGCAGGCATCCCGCCGAGCAAGCCAGGCCGATCAGCGAGGACCAGTGCTGCTTTTCCTTCAGCCAGGCCTCCAGGAAGATGACCACAAACATTGCCGTCATGACGAAATCAAGGCCGTCGGTGGGGAAAGGCAGCACCGCGCCCAGCTGCGCGCCGATGGTCGCCCCGGCGATCCAGTAGAACCAGTTGAGCAGCGTCACCCACAGGTAGAACCAGCCCCGGTCGATATCCTTTGGCACATCCACGGAGCAGTTGATGGAGAAGCTCTCGTCGCACATGCCGTAGATGAGGATGGGCGTCTTCCAGCCCAGGCCGCGGTACCTGTCCAGCATGGCGATGCCGTAGAAGAGGTGGCGCGCCTGGATCAGCAGCGCCATCAGCAGCGTTTCCGCCGGGGCGAAGAGGCTGCAGAGCATCTCCACGCAGACGTACTCCAGCGAGCCGCCGAAGATGGTCAGGGCCATCACGGTCGGGAAGAGGGGATGGAAACCCTTCGTCCGCATGAGGATGCCATAGGCCATGCCCAGGAAGAGAAAGCCCGTCATGATCGGGATCGTATGGGGGAAGCCAGCCTTCAGCGCAGGCCGCCAGCGGTTTTCTTTCACCGGATTCACCTCGAAAAAAAGAATCACCGCTCCGTTGCCGGAGCGGCAATGTACATTGGTCAGCCGAGCTTGAGCAGGTGCTTTCTCAGTGCGCTGAAGCTCTCCTCGGAGATATCGTGCTCGAGCTTGCAGGCGTCCTCGCGGGCGGTGGCTTCCTCCACGCCGATCTTCATCAGGAAGGTGGAGATGGTCATATGGCGGTCGTAGACCCGCATGGCGATCTCCTCGCCCTTTTCGGTCAGGGTGATCAGGTTGTCCTGATCCATGTGGATGTACTCATTCTCGCGCAGCTTCTTCATCGCGAAGGAAACGGAGGGCTTGGTCACCCCCAACAGCTGGGAGATATCCACCAAGCGCACCTGGCCCTTGGATTCACGGAGGCGCAGAATCGCCTCCAGGTAATCTTCTGCAGATTCGTGGATGTGCATTTGCGCACCTCCTGCTTGGTCATTTGATGCAACCATCTTACCACGGATGGGGAGAAAAAGCAACCCTTGGGTGGATCGCTCACTTCACCGGCACGAAGAGCACATACTGCCCCGGCATGGCGCGGAACTCAAAGACGGATTCCGTTTCGTCGGCATACAGGGGCTTGAGCTGACGGCCCGCAACGGGCATGTCGAGGGCCTTCACGTCCGCGGGGGCGTGGATGCGGCAGATGCTGGGCTGGCAGCCCTCGTCCACGTAGGGGTAGAGGATGAAGGCGCCGTTGTCATAGTGGAAGAGGCTGATGAGCGCATCGCCCTCCAGGTGGACGCCGTTGACCGGCAGGGCCGCGCGGATGCGGGTCAGCACGTCCGCAGGCAGGTGGTACAGGTCGGAGAAGGAATCCGGCACCGCCAGGGTGAGCATTTCGCCCTTGCCGTAGGTGTCGCGCAGGAGCATGCCGTAGCTCTCCTGGCCCACGCGGGTCTTGATCTGCGCCCAGGAGGCGTTGTTGCGGTGCTCCGGCACGGTGATGAGCATGGGCTTCTTTCCGTGGGGCCAGGTGATGATGCGGCCGTGCATGCGGGAGGTGAGCTGTTCCACCAGGAAGTCATCGGCGATGACCTTGCGGTCGGCAAAGCGGATGGAGGTCATGCGCTGGATGCCGCGATCCATCGTGGCCTGCACAAAGCCGTGGGTGACCATGGCCTTGCCGCCGCCGGCAACGTAGCTTTCCAGCTTGTCCACTACGTCGGGATCGCAGGCGGAGGAGCGGGTCAGCAGGATGGCGGGGGCCTCCTTGGGGAAATAGGGCGTGCATACGACGGGCAGACCCACCATGCCCAGGAAGTCCTGGATGTTGTCCTCGCCCTGGCAGTTGTCGGGCAGGTAGCAGGGAATGCCCACGGGGTTGCCGCAGTGATCGAGGACTTCGTCCAGCTTGTCCAGCTGATAGCCCAGCGCGGCGACGTTCATCGTGCCGGCCAGGGCCTGGAAGCAGAACATCATCAGCTCCTTCGCCTTGGCAAAGGCGGTCAGGTAGGCCTGCTCCAGGTAATGCTCGGTGATGTGCATGTCAAAGGGATCGAACCAGCCGCCGCCGTTGTGGCCGGGCCACATGTTCTCAAAGTAGGTCATCAGCGAGTAGCTGAGGTACCGGGGCAGGTGCTGATCGGTGGTGACGGGATCGCGGGTCTCGGTGCCGGTGTACAGGTTGTCGAAGATCTCCCGCTGCTGGGCGGGGTTGTAGCCGGTCTCCTGATAGCTCTCGGCCCAGTTGGGGTACTTGATGGTGATCTGGCAGTGGGGGTTTTCCCGCTTGGCGGGGGCGATCATGTACTCCCGGCTGACCTTCTGCATCAGCGCCAGGCGGTAGCGCTCCCAGGAACCGTCGGTGATGCCCAGCTCCCGGTTGAACACGTCGCGGCCTGCGCGGCAGGCATCGCAGGTGCAGTTGGTGAAGTAGAAATCGTCGATGATGAACTCGTCAAAATTGCGGCCGAGGAAGGCGCTGACCATCGCCAAACGATCCAGCATCCGCTGATCGTTGTAGCAGAAGGTGTTGAACATGCGCTGTTTCTTCTCCGGATCGTCCTTGGCGGAGAAGGTGGTGGTGATGCCGCCGGCGACCTCGATCCCGTGCTTCTCGAGGATCTCCTGGCACATGCGGAATTTGTCCTCATCCGCAAAGATATCGCGGTATGGCTCCAGGTACACCTTGTCCAGGCGCATATGGCGCTCAAAGAAGGCAAGATCCTTTTCCAGCTGATCGCGTGTCGCACGCTGCACGCCGCCGGCGACAAAATAGGCTACGAGCTTGAAGTTGCGGTAGTTGCCCATGATGGTACCTCCGTTGTATTTGATTGAACGATGGATGTAGGGATATACTACCATAACGCTATGCAAAATGCAAGAAGCGCGCAAACAAAAAGCTGCCCCGCCGGGGATGGCGGAGCAGCGCATGGTATATCAGAACTTGGTGCCGCACTCGGGGCAGAACTTGGGAGCAGCGCCCTCGGGCTTGTAGCCGCAATTGCCGCACTGGGGCTCGGCAGGCTTCTTGGTGCCGCACTCAGGCAGAACTTGCCGTTGTTGACGGAGCCGCAGGAGCAGGTCCAGGTGCCGTCCTCGGCAGGAGCCGGGGTGGGCGTGGGTTCAGGCTTCTTGGTGCCGCACTCGGGGCAGAACTTGCCGTTGGTGATGGTGCCGCAGACGCACTCCCAGGCGCCCTCGTTCAGGACGGGTTCGCTGCCGGTCTCCTCGCCGGAGGTCCGGGTCTCGGTCCAGGAAGCAGAGGCGGAGCCCTCCTCGGTGTAGGTGATGTGGTACAGCACGTACTTGCTCATGCCCTCCTGGCAGAGGATCAGAGAGCCGTCGTAGGAGACAGAGGGGGTGTAGCTGTACTCAAAGGGCACCACCACATTGCCGGCCATGTCGATCACGCCCCAGTTGTCGTCCTTCTTGACGCGGATGACCTTCTGCATTTCGCCGCAGGTGAGGGCTTCCTCGTAGGTTTCGGGCAGGGTGCCGTGGGTGGCGGTGATGATCAGGTACTTGCCCATGTTCTTCACATAGACGATGGGCGCATTGTTGCCCAGGCCCTTGTAGTCATTGTAGTCCAGCTGGTACTCGGCGGAGGCGGTGATATTGCCGGCCGCGTCATAGAAGTACAGGTTGCCGTCTTCATCCACTGCGCCGTTGTAGCCGGAGGCAAAATAGCGGTTGGTAACGATATCGCGGGCAATGTTCGTATACTTAGGAGGAATGATGACCTTGCCGTCGAAGGTCATGACGCCGGAATACTTGTAGGAGTTCGTTTCGATCTCCACGTAGTTGGTGCGGTACTGGACATGGTCATAGGTCAGATTCTCCGCCAGCACATTGCCCTGCAGGTCCAGCAGGCGCTTGTTGTAGCTGTCATACCAGACATGCTGCACAACATCGTCGGGGGTCAGGGTGCAGGAGGGCGTGAAGGCTTCCCACTCGGTGGGGTTGTGGATCACAGACTTCTTGCCGCCGCCGATGAATTCAGAGGTATCAACGCGGGAATCCTGCTTCACACGACGGAAGCAGAAGGCATCATTCCTGTAGAACAGCCAGTAGCCTTCATTATCGGTGATCTTGATATAGAGGGCGGGGCCGCGGTCGGTCACGCGGTAGGAGTTATTGTATTCCTCGCGGTCCAGATGGGTCATATGGCCGTCATACAGAATGTCGGTGCGGCCGATGATGTACTTGTTGCCCTTGTTGTCGGAGTACTCGCCCACATCGCCGTCGGTGCGCTCCAGCACATGGGCAAACACCCACTCCTTGGCATGGTAAGTGATGATGGAGCCGTACTCCATGGGCAGGAGCATGCGGCCCTGGGAATCCAGCAGGCCCACGCAGTTGATGTTGGAAGAGCTGCTGACATTCTGCACCTTCAGGTACTTGCCGTCGTCCACAGCGGTCATGCTCTTGTATACAGCGGAGAGCATATTGCCCTGGGAATCAAAGAGGGCATAGCCGTCCTCCACGCGGGCAATGTAATGATTGCTGTAGCCGCACAGGGTAATGGTGCCCGTCAGCTCGGTGGTCTTCTCCACCTTTGCATCAGCCAGGGCAGACGCCGTCAGCAGCATCACCAGCGCCACCAGCAAAAGACACAACTTCTTCATGGTATACACTCCTTTTTTGAACGGTTTGAGGCCTTGCAGATATTTTACCACGTTCCACCGTCCAAGGCAAGCCTTGCCTGTTCTAAAATGGAAAAAGTACATAATTCTCCCTTTCTTCCTTTGAAAAACTCGCATTTTCCCGCATTTGTTGAGCAAAAGGGGCTTCACAGCGGGGAAAAGTTGTGGTATACTGTTAGGTGGATTCACTCGCGCATCTGATAAAGCGTGTGTTTGAATAAATGATTTCACATCAATGGAGGAATTGATTCATGATTACTGCTGGCGATTTCCGTAAGGGTATTACCATCGAGTGGGACGGCGGTGTGT
>JAFXFR010000033.1 GCA_017513475.1 Clostridia bacterium | reverse complement strand
CGGATGATACCAGGAAGCGCGAAAGGCTGCTGGAGGCTGTCCGCCTGTTTGACGAGGACAAGAACCGTGCTGCCCTCAAGATCCTGGACGATCTCCGCCCGGACGCCCGCACCCGCGATGAGATCTACGTGGTGGGCCTCTTCACTGCCCTGTGCCAGAGGGACCTGGGCCTGACCGCGGCCGCCATCGCCACCTACGAGGACATCGCGGCCAAGGGCGCGGAGACCAGCCAGCTCTACTCCAACCTGGGCATCCTTTATGGCGAAACCGACCCGGAAAAGGCGTTTTCTGCGTATATGAAGGCCATCAAGCTGGATCCGCAGAACGCGATGCCCCATAACAACGTGGCCGCCCTGATGCTGCGTCTGGGCGAGTACGACGGGGCGGCCCAGGCGGCAGCCAATGCGGTGGAAATCAATCCGAATCAGCATCAGGCGTGGACGACGCTTGCCATCGTGACGGCCATCCAGAAGGATGAGGAGCGCAGCGAAAAGTGCGTCCGCAAGGCTGTCGAGTGCGGCCAGGACGAGGCTGCCCTGCGTGGAGCGATCGCCCATTATAAGAACATCGCCGAGCGGGACGCGGCTCAGGAGGCATGACAAAAGGCTCCGGTCAAGTGACCGGAGCCTTTCCTGTGCTGATGACGGGACTCGAACCCGTACGCCGAAGCAAGCGATTTTAAGTCGCTGGTGTCTGCCATTCCACCACATCAGCAAGCGAAAATATTATACCACAGGCGCGGGGGCTGGTCAATGTGCAAGTTGGCCAGCCCCGCTGCTTGCGTCAAATCTCGTATATCGCGCCGGTGGAGAGCCGCTGCAGGCGTTCGCCCATGCGGGCCTTCAGCGCGTCGTACTGCATGCCGCCGGTGCAGTGGCCGGTGTAGTAGACGGTCTCCTGCTTCAGCAGCTCCATCGCGGTGAACTTCAGCCGGGTGGCTTCCTTCTCCGGGTTGAGCTTCATCAGGTGGAAGCCGCCGATGAACACATCCGGCGCGAACCAGGTTTTGAGGTTCATCACGCCCCGGTGGCTGCAGCCGCTGACGATGATGCGCCGCTCGCCCTCGCGGATGAGCAGGTACATCTCATGCCGGAAATCGTCGGTTTCCAGCTGATCCCGGCGCTTGACCTGCATGCCGTAGGCGTCGGTAAAGTACACCTGGGGGAAGTTGGGGCAGGTGTGCAGGCTGAGGGTGTCGGAGAGCGTCAGGTTGTCGCGGACGAACACGATGCGCTCTTCGCTGAGCAGCTCCCAGTCAAGCCCGATGTACTTTTCCTCGGCGTTGTAGTAATCGCCGAAGGCATGCTGGCTGACGTAGACCTTCGCGTGGTCGTTGACCTCCAGGAAACGCTTGATGCCGCCGCCGTGGTCATAGTGGCCGTGGCTGAGGATGCACAGGTCGACCTGCGTGAGGTCAACGCCTATCTTTTCCGCGTTGTCGGCAAAGGCGCCGCTCTGGCCCGCGTCAAAGAGGATGCGCTGGCCGCTGACCTCGATGTACAGGCTCAGACCGTGCTCGCAGACGAGGTCAGGATTAGCGGTGGTGTTTTCGATCAGGGTGAACAGCTTCATAAAATGGCTCCTTTGTGCGCTTACAGGTCATAGGTCATCGCGGTGAAGCGGATGCCGTTGATGGTCTTTTCCACATCCGCCGGCCGGAAGCCTGCGTGGAGGTAGAAGGGCAGGCCGTAGGGGCTGCTGTTGAGCGTCAGGCGGCGGAGGGCGGGGTTCTCGCGGCGGACGTCATCCAGCAAAGTGCGCAGGATCGCGCTGGCAACGCCCTGACGGTGATAGTCCCGGTGGGTGAACACCAGCACGATGTGGCTCTCGCCGCGCATAGCCATCAGGCCGATGATGCGTCCGCCGTCCAGTGCGCCCCACATGCGGTTCGTGCCGTCCAGGCAGGCGGCGCGGAAGGCCTCATTGTCATAGATATCCCGGCGGAAGGTCGTGACGCCCTCGGGGCCGTAATCGGGCGCTTCAAATTCAAGGTAGGTCGCCATGGCGAGGTCGAGCGCTTCATCCACCTCGTCCGGACGCAGGCGGCGGATCTCGTAAGGCATCATGCGTCCTCCTGTTCGCCGGCGGGCAGCGCGCCGTCCTTGCCGGCGGATTCCACCTGTCCCAGGTGCCGCTGGATGGTGCGGGTCTTGACAAAGGCGCTGTCGATGGATTCGCTGGCCTGGCGCAGTCGGAGCTGGGTTTTCTCCAGCACGTCGGAGAAGGCGCCGAAGTCCGCCTTGACCGTGCCCAGCAGCTTCCATACTTCGCCCGAGCGCTTTTCGATGGCCAGTGTACGGAAGCCCATTTGCAGCGCGTTCAGCAGCGCGGAGAAGGTGCTGGGGCCCGCAATGACCACCCGCTGCTCCCGCTGAATGGCATCCACCAGGTCAGTCTGCTGCACGACCTCGGCGTAGAGGCCCTCCACGGGCAGGAACATGACGGCGAAGTCCGTGGTGTGGGGCGGCGCGATGTACTTGCCGGAAATGCGCCTGGCCTCCAGCTTGATCTGCTGCATGAGGGCCTTGCGGGCGGCGTCCACCGCAGCGGCGTCGCCGGACTGGCTGGCTTCCTGAAGGCGCGCGTAGTCCTCCACGGGGAATTTGCTGTCGATGGGCAGCCAGACCACGTCCGCGTCCTTGCCGGGCAGACGGACGGCAAATTCGACTCGCTCCTGGCTGCCGGGGACGACCGCGACGTTCTCTGCGTATTGCTCCGGGGTCAGCACCGCGCTGAGGAGGTTCCCCAGCTGCATTTCGCCCCAGATGCCGCGGGTCTTGACGTTGGTCAGTACCCGCTTGAGGTCGCCCACGCCGGTGGCGAGGGTCTGCATCTCGCCCAGGCCCTTGTAGACCTGCTCCAGCCGCTGGCTGACCAGCGCGAAGCTCTCGTTGAGTTTCTTGTCCAGGCTCTGGGTGAGGCGCTCGTCCACGCTGCGGCGCATTTCATTCAGCTGGCGGGTGTTCTCCTGGCGGAGGGCTTCCAGGCCCTCGGCGATAGCGCGGCGCACCTGCTCCATGCGGGCGTCCAGCTGGGCGAGGGTCTCGTTCACGCCGGTGGACATCTGCCCGATGCGCTCCTCCTGATTCCGGGTGGACAAAAGGAGCTGACGCTGCATGCTCTCCAGCAGGGTGGTCTGGCTCTGGCTCATATGGGACATGGCTGCGGTGATACGCTCGCCGGTTTGCAGCATGGCGGCATTGTTGCCGTCCCGCTGGGCGTCCAGCTCGTCGAACATATCGTAGCCGAAGTTCTTCAGGTAGTCCGCAAATTGATGGTTCTGCTGCTCCTGGTCACGATTCAGCTTGCTCTGGCGCACCAAAAGAACGATCAGCAGCGCAATGGCCACGGTCAGCAGCGCCGCAATGGCAATCAACAAATATTCCATAGTGTACTCCTGTATGGCAAAAAAGCACACCGAAAATGGGTGTGCTTATGGGCCTTAAAGTTCCCTGCGGCCCTCCATGGCCTTGGAGAGAGTGACCTCGTCCGCGTACTCCAGATCGCTGCCGACGGGCACGCCGTGGGCAATGCGGGTGCACTTGACGCCCATGGGCTTCAAAATGCGGGCGATGTAGGTCGCCGTGGCCTCGCCCTCGATGTCCGGGTTGGTGGCGAGGATGACCTCCTCGACCTCCTCCGAGCCGATGCGGGCGATCAGCTCCTTGATGCGGATGTCGTTGGGGCCCACGCCATCCATGGGGGACAGCGTGCCGTGCAGCACATGGTACAGGCCGTGGTAATCGTGCATGCGCTCCATGGCGGCAACGTCACGCGGATCGCGCACGACGCAGATCTGCCCGTTGGCACGCCTTTCCTCGGCGCACACGCTGCACAATTCCGCCGCGGAGAAATTCCCGCAGCGCTCGCAATAGCGGATGGCCTTGCGCCCCTGCCACAGCGCCGCCGCCAGGGCGTGGACTTCCTCCAGGGGGAGGCCTACGATGTGGTACGCCAGGCGCTGGGCGGTCTTTTGCCCGATGCCGGGGAGCCGTGCCAGCTCCGATACCATCCGCTGGATGGGTTCGATCTGGGCAGCCATCAGAACATGCCGCCCATGCCGCCCATACCGGGGGCCATGCGGTTCATGGTCGCCTCGCGGGTCTCCTCGCCCTTGCGCAGCGCCTCGTTCACAGCGGCCATGACCAGATCCTGCAGCATCTCCACGTCATCGGGATCAACCACCTGGGGATCGATGGTGATGGAGAGCAGCTCGCGCTTGCCGCTGACCTTCACGGCCACCATGCCGCCGCCGGAAGTAGCTTCGTACTCCGCCGCGTCCAGCTTCTCCTGGGCCTCGGTCATCATCTGCTGCATCTTCTGAGCCTGGCGCATGAGCTGCTGCATGTTGCCGCCGCCGAAACCGCCGAAATTCTGTCGTGCCATGGGAATAACCTCCTTATATGTGTGAAAAGTTTATACAAGATTACAGGAAATGTCCAGATCGCTGGATACCGTGACAGCGCGGAGCTTTGCCGCACCCTCCACGATCTCCACGCCCTCCGGATGGATGTGTCCCGATACGCTGCGGATCGTCGCGTCACATGCGGTGATGGGCGCTGCGACGTGCAGGTCGCCGGTGACGGTGTGGAGGGACAGCTCCTCAAAGGGAGCGAGCAGGTCAAGGGAGATCTCACCGGTTACGGTGCTGGCGCTCAGCGTGTTGACAGCCACAGAGGTCGCAGTCAGCTCGCCGGAGGTGGAGAACAGGCTTGCCTTGTTCACGCCGGATTGCAGGAGCTTGACGTCGCCGGTGACAGCGCGGGCGGACAGGGTCAGAAAGCTGACGTCCGATACCGAAACCATACCGCTGACAGTGTCAAGACTCATGTCCGTACCGGAGAGGCCGCGGATGGTCATCCATCCGGATACGCTGCGGGCCTCGACGGCGCCCTTCCAGCTGCGGGGCAGGCGGAGGGTCAGCTGAAGCCAGCTGCCCGTCGCCGGCGCGACCAGCGTCAACTTGGACACCGGCTGCTCGATGGTCAGCGTATCCGCTGCAGCGGCGATGCGCAGCTCCTCGATATCCGCCTTGCCGCCGGAGGCCATGACATGGATGTCCTCAATGTCATCGGTGATGATCTCCAGTGCAGCGCTGGTCAGGCGAAGCTTCAGCTTCGTCACCGGCAGTGCAGGGAAAAACTCGTTGCGGTTCATCGGCATGCCCTCCTTTCACTGGGGATATGATAGCATGTTTTGCGCGCCTGCGCAAGGGGAACGGCTTATTCGGCTTCCTCCACGTCCACCGCTGTCACGCCGGTGACCACGTCGTCCAGGATGGCCATCACGCAGGGATTGCCGCGGTCGGTCTTGCTCTGCAGGAGGATGGAATCCTTCGCCATGCGGGTCGCGGGGGATTGGGCCTGGGTGATGATCAGGTCGCAGGCGGCCTTCTCCACCTTGACGATGCCTGCCAGGTACTTGCCGTTGGAGCCGTTCTTGTTGAAGTAGAAGGACTTGACGCCCTTGCCGTTGCGGTTCTGCTTTTCAAAGTCTACCGCGAGCAGACGCTTGGCGTAGCCGCGCTCGGAGAAGAGCACCATCTGCTCGGTCTCGCCGATCTGGTCCACCCAGACGACCTCGTCGCCGTCGTCCACCTGCATGCACTTGACGCCTGCGCTCACGCGGCCCTGGGTGGGCACGGTGTCCAGCGCGAAGCGGATGCACATGCCGTTGCGGCTGAACATCAGCAGGTCATCACGGCTGGCAGCGGGGATGACAGCCAGCAGCGCGTCGTCCTTCTTGATGTTGACGGCCACGAATTTCTTGCTGCGCACGTCGTAATCCGCCGCGGCGGTGCGCTTGACCATGCCCTGTTTGGTGACGAAGAGGAAGTCCGGCATGTGGCCGATGTCCGCCATGCGCAGGCAGGCGATCCACAGGGCCTTTTCGCCGTCCTCCAGGCCCACCAGCACGCCGGTGAGCAGCTGGCCGCGATCCTTGGGCTTGCACTCGTTGAGGCTGTTCACGCTCAGCGGGTAGCAGTTGCCGTGGTCGGTGAAGATCAGCAGCGTTTCGTCCGTGCGGGACATGAAGAGGAACTCGGCGGAATCTGGCTCGTTTTCCTCGCGGGTGGGCAGGGGATTCTTGCGGTACACATCGGGGCGGATGCGCTTGAGGAAGCCCGCGCGGGTGTAGGCCACGATGACCTCCTCCGGCGCGATGACCTCCTTGAAGGCGTCCGCGGACACCTCTTCGGCGGCCTCGATGGTGGTGCGACGCTCGTCGGCGTACTCGTCCGCGATCTCCTGCAGCTCCTTCTTGATGACATTCAGCAGCTTCTTTTCGCTGCCCAGGATGCCCTCCAGCTTGTCGATGAGCTTCAGGATGTCCTCGTACTCCTTGCGCAGCGCGACGATTTCCAGGTTCGTCAGGCGCTGCAGGCGCATGTCGAGGATGGCCTGGGCCTGCACGTCCGACAGGTCGAAGCGGGCCATCAGCTTCTCCTTGGCTTCCTTGGGCGTCTTGGAGGAGCGGATCAGGGCGATGACCTCGTCCAGGTTGTCAACCGCGATCATCAGGCCCTGCAAAATGTGGGCGCGGGCGCGGGCGTGCTTCAGCTCGTACTGGGTGCGGCGGGTGACCACGTCCTTCTGGTGGCGGATGAAGTGGCCGATCATGGTCTTGAGGCCCATCTGCACCGGCTTGCCCTCAGCGATGGCGACCATGTTTACGCCGAAGGTGACCTGCAAGTCAGAGTACTTGTACAGGTAGTTCAGCACCTTCTGGACGTCGGTGTCCTTCTTCAGTTCGATCACGGCGCGCATGCCGTTGCGGTCGGACTCGTCGCGGATGTCGTAAATGCAGCCCAGCTGTGCCTTTTTCTCCTCGCTCAGCTTGAGGATCTTCTCCAGCATCGCGGCCTTGTTGACCGTATAGGGGATCTCATTGATGACGATCAGCTTGCGGCCTGCTGCGCCGTCCTCGATCTCCACGCGGGCGCGGACGGACAGCTTGCTGCGGCCGGTCTCGTAGCCCTTGCGGATCTCCTCGTTGTTCACCAGCACGCCGCCGGTGGGGAAGTCCGGACCGGGGATGATCTGCATCAGCTCATCCAGGGTGATTTTCGGGTTCTCGATCTGCGCAACGACCGCATTGATGGCTTCCTTCAAATTGTGGGGCGGGATGTTGGTCGCCAGGCCGACAGCGATGCCCGTCGCGCCGTTCACCAGGAGGTTCGGGAAGCGGGCGGGCAGCATGTCGGGCTCTTTCAGCGTGTCGTCGAAGTTCAGACGGAAGGGCACGGTGTCCTTCTCGATGTCCCGGAGCATCAGCATGGCCAGGGGCGTCATGCGGGCCTCGGTGTAACGCATGGCGGCGGCGCTGTCGCCGTCGATGGAGCCGAAGTTGCCGTGGCCGTCCACCATGGTGGCGCGCATGGAGAAATCCTGGGCCATG
>JAFXFR010000032.1 GCA_017513475.1 Clostridia bacterium | reverse complement strand
GAGAGCGACAGGCCGTGCTGTCATATCCCCATATGCCATCCCACCCTGCGCCTTGCTGTCCTGCCACCGGCGGCACATCTGCGGCATGACGCAACCTGCCACTGGCAGCTTGCGGGTGCGACGGGGCCGGTCAACGACGAAGGAGGTGAACGCAGATGGCCATCTATCACATGCAGGCAAAAGTCGTAAGTCGCGGCAAAGGACGATCCGCCGTGGCAGCCTCTGCCTACATGAGTTGTTCCAGCGTGACAAACGAGTATGACGGCGTCCACCATGACTACACACGCAAGAAAGGCTTGATGTGGGAGCGGGTGTTTCTGCCGGAAAATGCGCCCGCCGAGTGGCAGGATCGTGCCATCCTCTGGAACGCCGTGGAGGACGCTGAAAAGAGCAAGGACAGCCGCCTTGCACGAGAATTCGTGGTAGCTCTACCGCGCGAACTGAACCGGGATCAGCAGATCGCCCTGCTGACGGAGTACATCCAGCAGCAGTTTGTGGCAGACGGCATGTGCGCCGACGTGGGCATCCATGATCCTGATCCGCCCGGTCATAATCCCCATGCCCATATACTGCTGACGATCCGTCCGCTGGATGAAGATGGCAAGTGGCAGTACAAAACGGAAAAGGAATATCTGTGCATCCGTGGCGACGAGGAGCGGGGCTTCACAGCAGCCGAATTTCTCCATGCGCAAGACGAGGGCTGGGAGAAGCAGTATCCCTATCTGGTCGGCAAGAAGAAGGTATACATGACCACAGCCGACGGAGAAGCACAGGGATTAAAGCGTGCCTCCAAGCATCCGAAAAGCACCACCTACGGCAGGCAGAATCCCATCACTGAGCGCTGGAACAGCGAGAGCCAGTTGATCCTCTGGCGCTGTGCATGGGCGGATATCGTCAATTTACATCTGGAACGAGTGGGCTCTGCCGAACGTGTTGACCACCGCAGCCATGCCGAGCGCGGGCTGGACGAGCAGCCCACCATCCACGAGGGCGTCGCTGCCCGTGCGATGGAGAAGAAGGGCATCGTCTCCGACCGCTGCGAGTTGAACCGGCAGATCAAAGCTGACAATGCGCTGCTGGGGGAGCTGAAGGATCTGGTTGCCACGCTGAGCGAGCTTGTTGCCGATGCAGCATCGTCCATCACCGAGCAGCTGACCAAACTGCGGGAAAAGCTGATCGTGATCTGCTATCAGATCAAGGTCATCATCAGGGGTATGGATAAGCGCACCGCGACCATTCAGGCAACTCAGCCGAAACTGAAGCGGTACAATGAACTTACGCAGCAGATCAGGCAGAAAACCAAAGCCCGCAAGGCCTTGGTGGCAGAGCAGAAGAACACCTCCAAGCTGAATCTCATCAAGCAGCACGACCTGTCCCGGCAGATCACGACGCTCACAGAAGAGCTCGAAGAGCTGCGCTCCGAAAAAGAAAGCCTTCTGCTGGATCTGGGCTGTGCGGACGACGCTGGCGTCAAGGCGGTGCAGAGCGAAATCACCGCCATGGAGGCCAGCTTGCACAAGCTGGATGAGCAGAAGGAAAGGTATTCGGTTGAACTGGATGAAACCCTGCAGCAGTACAAGCAGCTGCAGAGTCAGGCAAATGCAGATTCAGATGAAATTCAGCGCAATGCCGTCGCCGCTGCCAGTACCAGACTGCAACAGGCATATGGAAAGCGCTTTGACGAGCATCTGTATCGCGAGAGTCAGAAAGAGGTCGCTGCAATGCTTGGAGAAACTATATCGAAGAAATCCATACGGGAGCAACTTGCACATGCCCCAGCCCCTCGCAATGTAAAGCCCCAGAGGGAACAACCACAGCGATAATCATCTTATCGGCACTGTGGATATGCTGCTCGCAAATATGTTATTCGGACATGTAGTGCGGCTTTACTTTCGTCCCACAGTCGGGTATAATCTCTGTGACACTCCAGAAAGGATTGACACGAATGGTGCAAAAGAAGACCTTCCCCTGGCTGGACTTCATCCGCAAGATTGCTGTGATCGCTATTCCGGTTGCGCTGCAGAATCTGCTGACCACCACCGGCTCTATGGTGGATACGATTATGATTGCCCCATTGGGCGAAACGACCGTCGGTGCGGTCGGATTGTGCGCGCAGTTCACGTCGCTGATGTTCAGCTGTTACTGGGGCTTTGTGGGCGGCGGCATGCTGTTCTTCAGCCAGTACTGGGGCGCGAAGGACGATGAGGGCATCGACCGTTCCTACGGCATCACCATCAGCTTCATGATGCTGGTGGCGATCACTTTTGCCTGTCTGGGCGTGCTTGCACCGGAATGGGTCATGGCGGTCTACACGGACAAGGCGAACATCCAGCGTATCGGCGTGGATTACCTGCGGGTGGTGGGCTTCGCGTATCCGATGCAGATCCTGTCCATGGGTATGAGCGCGCTGCTGCGCTCCACTGAGCGGGTAAGAATTCCCTTCTATGCGGCCATTGCTTCGGTGCTGACGAACATGCTGCTGAACTGGTTGCTGATCCACGGTCACTGGGGCTTCCCGGCGATGGGCGTGCAGGGTGCGGCGCTGGCCACGGTGATCGCTGCAGTGGTGAATGCGGGCGTGATCCTCGTCCTGGCAAAAGCGCAGAGGTACCCCTATCTGTTCCACTTCCGGCAGCACTTCCGCTGGAATATGGAGGCGGTAAAGCTGTATCTGCAGCGCTGCTTCCCGATCATCTGCAACGAAGCTTTCATTGGCGTGGCGCTGATGATCATCAACATGGTGCTGGGCCGGCAGAGCGAGGAGGCCATTGCTGCTACAGCGGTGTTCCGCACGCTGGAGGGCATCGTGCTCGGCTTCTTCACGGGCTTCTCCAATGCGGCGTCGGTGCTGGTGGGCAAGTGCGTGGGCGCGGGCGAGCTGGATACGGCCTACGAGCGCGCCAAGCGGCTGGTGCTGTTGTGCGGCAGCTGCATCCTGCTGGTGTGTGTGACGCTGCTGGCGGTGCACAGGCCGCTGCTGACCACCATGAGCCTCACCGGCGAGAGCCTGCGCATCGGTGCGGGTCTGCTGGCGATCTACTGCGTGGCGGCGGTCATCCGCATGTGCAACTGGACGATGAACGACACCTACCGCGCCGCGGGCGACGCGACTACCGGCACGGTGCTGGAGATCTCCTTCATGTACGCGGTGGTACTGCCCTGCGTATGCCTGAGCGGTCTGGTATTCAAGGCGCCCTATCTGCTGATCTTTGCCTGCTGCTATATTGACGAGCCCATCCGCTTCGTGCTGATGCAGCGGCACATGTATTCCGGCAGATGGGTACGCCCCGTGACCCCGGAGGGACAGGCGGCGCTGCCAGCCTTCCAGGAAAAGCGCGGGCAGCGCAAAGGATGATTGACTTGCACAAAACAGCTCCCAGAAGATCATGAACGATCCTCCGGGAGCTTTCTTATATGATTGTCAGCACTCCAGCGCTTCCAGCGTGCAGGTTTTCGCGATGCTCTTACGGATCGCTGCGCGCAGCGGCAGCACGGCAGAGGGCGAAACGGACAGCTCATCGATCCCGATGGCCAGGAAGGTGGGCAGCATGCTCACATCCGCGCCCAGCTCGCCGCAGATGCCGATCCAGATGCCAGCCTTGTGGGCTGCGTCCGCCGCCATCTTGAGTGCGCGCAGCACGGCGGGGTGATGGGGGTCGAAGAACTTGCCCAGGTCATTGGCCTGGCGGTCGCAGGCAAGGGTGTACTGGGTCAGGTCGTTGGTGCCCACGGAGAAGAAATCGACCTCCCGGGCCAGCTCCTCCGCCACGAAGACGGAGGCGGGCGTTTCGATCATCACGCCGATCTCCGTGTCCTTGTTGAAGGGGATGCCTTCCTTCTCCAGCTCGGCCATAACCTTCTGGCAGGCGCGCTTGCACTCGCGCACCTCCCAGACGGAGGTGATCATCGGGAACATGATGGCGATCTTACCGTAGGCCGATGCGCGGTACAGCGCACGCAGCTGGGCACGGAAGACCTCCGGGCGGTTCAGGCAGATGCGGATCGCCCGCACGCCCAGCGCAGGATTCTCCTCCTTCTTCATGTCGAAGTAGGCGACCTGCTTGTCCGCGCCGATATCCAGCGTACGGATGATGACCCGCTTGCCGTCCATGGCGGCGGCGACGCTCTTGTAGGCCTCGAACTGCGTGTCCTCGCTGGGATAGTCGTCCGCCGCGAGGTACAGGAACTCCGAGCGGAACAGGCCAATGCCCTGCCCGTCGTTGGACAGCACCGCCGCCACATCCTCGGGAGAACCGATGTTGCAGTAAACATTGACCTTCTTGCCGTCCAGCGTCACGTCCTCCTGACCCTTCATGGTCTGGTAGAGGGCGTTCATTTCCTGCTGGCGGGCGTACTTTTCGCGCATGGTGGCCAGGGTCAGCTCGTCCGGCTCCAGAACAACGCTGCCGGTTTCGCCGTCCACATAGGCAAGACGACCCGAGTAGTCCGCCTTGAGCGCATCGCCCAGGCCGCAAACGGCGGGGATGCCCATCGTGCGGGCCAGGATGGCGGTGTGGCTGTTGCCGGAGCCGCCCTGTGTGACGAAGCCGAGGATCTTCGACTTGTCCAGCTGGATGGTCTCCGAGGGCGCGAGGTCGTCCGCGGCAACGATGACCGGCTCGTCGGAGTCGATGCCGCCCTCGACCACGCCCATCAGGTTGTTCAGGATGCGGCGGGCCACATCGCGGATGTCGGCGGCGCGGGCCTGCATGTATGCGTCGTCCATCGCGGCAAACATGGCGGCAAACTGCTCACCGGCGGTCTGCACGGCGTACTCGGCGTTGCAGTTTTCCTCCTCCATGGTGGACTGGATGCAGCTGGCGAA
Source organism: Clostridia bacterium (assembly GCA_017513475.1). Lineage (GTDB taxonomy): Bacteria > Bacillota > Clostridia > Christensenellales > Aristaeellaceae > UBA11524. The sequence continues at coordinate 1,124 of JAFXFR010000032.1, read as the reverse complement.
GTCCTCGTCCTCCACGAACATCGCATGCGTCTCGAACAGCACGGCGGATTCGTCGCCCGCTTCCTCGCGGCAGCGCTCTGCCAGCGCTTCCAGCTGGGCAATGGCCTTCTCCTGCGCCTGCTGGAGGCGGGCCTGCTCTACAGACTGGTCATTGACGGTGGTCTTACCAACGGTTGTGTCCTGACGGCGGAAGAAGTACAGCGGCCCCTTCACAACGCCCTTGGATACGCCTTTACCCTGCATGAGAATCATCTTTGATACCTCTTCCGTGTGTCAGTCCGATCACAGATTTGCCTTGAAGAAAGCCTCCATGGCAGCGATCGCAGCGTCCTCGTTCGCGCCGTCAGCCGTCACGGTCACCACGTCGCCCTGCTTCACACCCAGGCTCATCAGCTTCATCAGCTGGCTGGCCTTCACGGCATTGCCGCCCTTGGCAACGGTGATCACAGTGTCAGCAAAGGCCTTGGCTTCCTTGGCCAGCAGGCCGGCGGGACGGGCATGGATGCCCAGCGCATCGGTAATGGTGTACTCAAACGTCTTCATCGTGGTGTCCTCCCTTTATTTCTCTGCCTTGTCGGCAGTGGTTTCCGTTTCATCAGGTTCGTTGTCCCAGTTCAGGCGGCCGTAGCGCCTGACTGTTTCGTGCATATCCGTCTTCAGGGTATCATTCAGCTGCTCCTGCGTGATGCGCCAGCGCCAGTTCTGCCCCACGGTGGAGGGCTTGTTGATGCGGGCGCTGTTGTCCAGGCCGAGGTAATCCTGCATGGGAATGATGCAGGTCTTCGCGGCGCTGCGCATGGTCAGCGCGATGAAGGAGCGGTGCAGGTATTTCGCAGGCGTGTGCTGGTCGCACAGGTAATCCCGCGCCATCTGCCGCTCTTCCTTGCTGATGACGCTGAACCAGCCTGCCAGCGTTTCGTTGTCATGCGTGCCGGTGTAAGCGACGCTGTTGACGGGATAGTTGTGGGGCAAGTAGTCGCTGGCGGAGCCGGTGTCACGGGCGTCGAAGGCGAATTCGAGCACCTTCATGCCCGGGAAGCCGCTGTCCCGCACCAGCTGACGCACCGTGTCCGTCACGTAGCCCAGATCATCCGCGATCACCTCATGCCAGCCGAGATTCTGCT
>JAFXFR010000031.1 GCA_017513475.1 Clostridia bacterium | reverse complement strand
CTGCCGTCTGGAAATGGGCGGCAACGACCAGTGGTCCAACATGCTGGGCGGCGCTGATCTCGTCCGCCGCAAGGACAACGAGAAGGCCTTCGCCTGCACCTTCCAGCTGCTGCTCACCCACGACGGCAAGAAGATGGGCAAGACCGAGAAGGGCGCGCTGTGGCTCGATCCCAACAAGTGCTCCCCCTTCGATTTCTACCAGTACTGGCGCAATGTGGACGACAAGGACGTGGAGAAGTGCCTGGGCCTGCTGACCTTCCTGCCCATGGACGAGGTTCGCCGTCTGGGCGCGCTGGAGGGCAGCGCCATCAACGAGGCCAAGAAGGTGCTGGCCTTCGAGGTCACCAAGCTGGTGCACGGCGAAGAAGAAGCCACGAAGGCTGCGGACGCTGCGGCTTCCCTGTTCGGCGGCGGCATGAACAGCGCCAACGTTCCCTCCTTCGAGCTGACCGCGGCTGACCTGGCGGAGGACGCTCGCGTAACCACCATGCTGGTGAAGTCCGGCCTGTGCAAGAGCCAGTCCGAGGCCCGTCAGCAGATCAAGGCCGGCGCTGTGTCCGTGGCCGAAGTGAAGGTCACCGACATGAACGCCACCATTGACGCTGCCCAGTTCGGCGAAGACGGCCTGATGCTTCAGAAGGGCAAGAAGGGCTTCCGCCGCCTGATCCTCAAATGAGTACCGCGCCCTACAAGACGCTGCGGCAGGAAGCAGCCGATGAGGTGATCATCAACAAGAGCCGCTTCATCGGCTACGCCTGCCCCTGCGAAACGGAAGAGGAAGCCCTGGCCTTCCTGCAGAAGATCCGCACGAAGCACAAGGACGCTACCCACAACTGCTACGCCTACGTCATCGGCAGGAATGCGGGCATCATGCGCTACTCCGACGACGGCGAACCCGGCGGCACCGCAGGCCTCCCCATGATGGAGGTGCTCAAGGCCCAGGGCGTGGTCAACTGCTGCGTGGTAGTGACGCGCTATTTCGGCGGCGTGCTGCTGGGCGCAGGCGGCCTCGTACGCGCATACACCCAGGGTGCAGTCATCGCGTTGAAGGCCGCGCAGGTCGTCGTGATGGAGCCCAGTCAGCGGTATCTGTGCGAGGTGGCCTATCCTCTTTGGGATCGCGTCACCCACGCACTGAAAACCATGCCGGTGCAGCTCGTCAGCAGCGAATTCACCACGGCCGTTGGCTTCACGCTGCTGGTACGTGAGAAGGACGCAGAGGCCATGCTCGCCGATCTCATCCGGCTGACCGACGCCAAGTTCGAGTACCTGCTGGAGGATGAATCCTACGAGGCGTGGGACGCAACAGAATAACAAAATGCCGCCGCCGGATGTGTTTCCTGCGGCGGTTTTTGTATAGGAGGACCGAAATGAACATTGAGCTCGTCCGCGCTTCTCTGGAGGATGCAGAAGTCATCTGGAAGATGCAGCGCATCGCCTTTGCAGAGCTGCTGGAACGCTACCAGGATTTTGACATCAACCCCGGCAACGAACCGCTGGAAAAGGTACAGTGGCGCTTTTCCTTTCCCGCGACGTACTTCTACTTTATCCGAGTCGATGGCCAAAACGCAGGCGCCATTCGCGTCATCGACCATCACGATGATTCCCCCAAGAAGATCTCTCCCCTGTTTGTCCTGCCAAAGTTCCAGGGCAAGAGCATCGCACAGGCTGCCATCCGCGAGGCCGAGCGCATCCACGGCAGCGACAACTGGTGCCTTGACACCATCCTGCAGGAGAAAGGAAACTGCCATCTGTACGAGAAGATGGGCTACCGTCAAACCGGCGAAACCAGGGTCATCAACGATCGCCTGACGCTGGTGTTCTACAAGAAATGACCAGCTGATCCCTTCATTTCCAGTTCACAGCGTTGCCCTATTCTTGCCTTGTATGATGGATGAAGCTGTGATATAATGTCAGTATACGAAGGAGTTGGTTGTATGTTCACCATTATGGTCGTAGAGGATGATCTGGCGCTGCAGAGGATGATGTGCGCCTTTTTGGGGCTGAACGGTTATCAGACCATCCCCGCCGCCAATGGCGAGGAAGCGCTGGACGCCATCGAGCGGGTCATGCCCGATCTGGTCATCGCGGACGTGATGATGCCCGTGATGGACGGATGGGAGCTGACCGAGGAACTTCGCAGCGCATATCCCCTGCTGCCGATCATGTTGGTGACCGCCCGCGATTCCATTCAGGACAAGCGTACCGGCTTCACCGCAGGCGCAGACGATTACCTCACCAAGCCCGTCGACCTGGACGAGCTGTTGCTGCATGTGCAGGCGCTGCTTCGCCGCAGCCGCGCCATGACCAGCCACCGTCTGACCATCGGCGAAACGGTGCTGGACTACGACAGCCTGACCGTCCGCCGGGGCGATACGCTGCTGACGCTGCCCAAGAAGGAATTCTTCCTCCTGTTCAAACTCTGCTCCAGCCCCATGCAGATCTTCACCCGCAGGCAGCTGATGGACGAGATATGGGGCATGGATTCCGACAGCGACGAGCGCACGGTGGACGTTCACATCAAACGGCTGCGCGAAAAATGCGAGGTGTTCCCGGATTTCTCCCTTGCAACCGTAAGAGGCCTGGGCTACAAGGCGGTCAAGAACGATGCTTAAACGTTATTTTCAGCCCTACACCTTCCGCGGCAGAATGATGATCGCGCTGTATGTATGCGCCATCTTCTCCGCTGTAGTGTCCCTGCTCTTTGCCTATGTGATCAGCCACATCGATGTGCAGAGCGAATTACAGCTTGAGCAGAATGCTCTGGCCGTCTACCTGCTGGAGATCGACAACCGCACCGATCTGACGCTGCAGACCATGATCGGCATGCTGGACGATGTCGAAGGCACGCATGTGGAACAGGTATTCCCGACCGATCCCGAACTGCTCGCATTGCTCAGCGAGCGGCAGATCGTTTCTGTGCTGGACGACGTTACAAAATCGCCGGTGACCTATGTGCAGCTGACAGACGGCGTGGTGCGCATTTCGTCACTGTACAAGCAGTCGCTGTTCCTGGTGGTGTTCTTTCGTATCATCTCTACATCGCTGAGCTTTCTGGCGGTATTCGTGCTGATGACGACTTACGCTTCCTTCCGGCTGTCCAGACCCGTGCAGGCGCTCACCCGCGCACACGAGCAGGTCCAGGAGGGCGATTTTTCCATCCGTCTGCCGGATAACCAGCCCGGTGAAATGGGTGAGCTGATGCGCTCCTTCAACGACATGACCGAAGCGCTCGGCTCCACAGCCTATCTGCAGAAGGACTTCATCAGCAGCATTTCCCACGAGTTCAAGACACCCATTGCGTCCATCCGCGGCTTTGCCAGGCTTTTGCAGATGCCCGGCCTCACCGAAGAGCAGAAGGCTGAGTATATCAGTCTCATCGCACAGGAAAGCGATCGTCTTTCCCGGCTTTCCGAGACACTGCTTCGGCTCTCTGCTCTGGAGCAGCAAACCGCACTTGCGTCCCTATCCACCTTCCCTCTGGACGAGCAGCTGCGCCAGGTCATCCTTCGTCTGGAGCCCGCCTGGTGCCAGAAGGGCATCGTCTGGCAGCTGGACCTGGATGAGCTCTCCATCACCTCCGATCAGGAGCTTCTTAACCAGGTATGGGTCAACATCCTGCAGAACGCCGTCAAGTTCTCCTCGGACGGCGGTGAGATCGCAATTCGGGCATTCCGGGAAGGCAACACCATCGTAGAAATCCAGGATCATGGCTGCGGCATGTCAGAGGAGACCCAATCCCGCATTTTTGACAAGTTCTATCAGGCAGACAAGAGCCGCAAGCAGGAGGGTGTCGGCCTGGGACTGAGTCTGGCAAAACGCATCGTGGACATGATGGGCGGCGAGATTACCGTGAGCAGTCAAGTTGGCAAGGGTTCAACCTTCCGCGTATCCTTGCCGGTTACGCCGCCGCGCCATCACCATATCGAGCCTGCAACACATGACCCGCAGAAGGAGGAACTCCATGGCTAAGGAAAACTCTATGCAGCAGATGGGCGTTGCGCTTCAGCAGATGATGGATGAATTCTTCAGCATCCAGTACCGCTACTCTGCCGCCATGAAGGAAGTACAAACCAAGCTGGAAATCCTCGATGACGAGTTTCAGATCAAGCACCGCCGCAATCCCATCCATCACATTGAGAGCCGCCTTAAGTCCATTCAGAGCATCATGGGCAAGCTGCGCCGCAAGCAATTCCCCGTCAGCATGCAAAGCGCTATGGAAAACCTTCATGACATCGCCGGTATCCGCGTCGTTTGTCCCTATGTGCAGGATGTTTACACCGTCGCCGGCCTTCTGACCACCCAGGACGATGTCAAGCTGGTGGAAATGCGGGATTATATCCGTTCTCCCAAGGCCAACGGCTATCGCAGCCTGCATCTGATCATCGAGATCCCCGTCTTCCTGCAGGACGGACGGATGATGGTTTCCGTGGAGGTCCAGATCCGGACCATCGCCATGGATTTCTGGGCGTCGCTGGAGCATGACCTGCGTTACAAAGCCGCCGGAAAGGTACCGGACGACATCTGCGCGGAGCTGCTGTCCGTCGGCGAAGATATCGCCACGCTGGATGAAAAGATGCAGTCCATCCACGACCGCATCGACGCCATTACCGCCGACAGCAAAACCGGCAAGTGAATAAAAGCCCGGCGTCGCGCACACCCTTTCTGCAAAGGAGTGATGGACGATGCTGGGCTTTCTTTGCGCCTTGATCGCAGGCGCTGCAATGAGCATCCAAGGGGTAATGAACACCCGCCTTGGCGATAAGGTAGGCGTACTGGAAACCAATGCGCTGGTTCAAGGCGTGGGCTTCTTGCTGGCGCTGGTGATTGTATTCTGCTTTGGGAAAGGCAATATCCGTCTGCTGGGGCAGGCGCCATGGTATTCCTGGCTGGGCGGCGTGATTGCCCCCATCATCACGGTGACAGTGATGCTTTCCATCAAGGGATTGTCTCCCACCGTGGCCATTTCCACTATCCTGCTGGCCCAGCTGACAGTCGCAGCTCTGATTGACGCCTTCGGCTGGCTGGGATCAGACAAGCTGCCCTTCACATGGCAGAAGTACGTCGGCGTAGGCTTGATGGCCGCAGGCGTGCTGATGATGAAATGGAAATCGGCATAAACCGCGCCGTCTTGTCGAACGATTCTCCGCATTTGCCAAAAGGACTCTTTTTTCATCGCAGGGATTCCGCTGTGTGAAAAGGAATAACCTCCCGTGAATATCATCACAGGAGGTATATTTTTATGCTTCAATCCATCCGCGATGGGGACAGCATGATCGTACGCCTGGCGGGCGAGCTTGATCATTACTGCGCTCAAAGCGTACGCCGGGAACTGGACAGGCTCATATCTGACCCCGGTATCCGCTGGCTGATTCTGGACTTTTCCCGATTGCAGTTCATGGACTCCTCCGGTATTGGCGTGATCCTTGGACGCTACCGTCAGCTCCGTGACCGTGGCGGGCAGGTAGGCGTGGTTAACATGAATGAGCATGTTTCGCGCATTTTCCGCATGTCCGGCATGGGCAGGGTGATCCGCAATCTTGACCGGAAGGAGGCAGCCCAATGAACAGACACAATGAAATGGAAGTCAGCTTTCTCAGCACCCCAGAGAATGAAGCCTTCGCCCGGATCGTGATTGCCGCATTTGCTGTACAGTTATCCCCTACCATGACGGAGATCACAGATATCAAAACCGCTGTCTCGGAAGCGGTAACGAACGCCATCGTCCACGGCTACGAAGGCACTCGCGGCATGGTCACCATGCGAGCCCGCATTGACGGAACCAGCCTCGCACTTGAGATCGCCGACCGAGGAAAGGGCATCCCGAATGTGCCTCAGGCCATGGAGCCCTTCTACACCACCCACCCCGAGCAGGAGCGCAGCGGCATGGGTTTTGCTGTCATGCAGACCTTCATGGATGAGGTGGAAGTTCGCTCCACCCCGGGCAGCGGCACATCAGTCTGCATGCGCAAGCGCATCTGCCCGGAACAGGCTCACTGATGCAAAAAGGCAGGCGGTACAGCACCGTCTGCCTTGTTGTCATTTCAGCCTTGGCAGGATCTCATCCCGCACCAGATCGGGAGCGTCCGCCGCCTGCACATGGTAGAACCGTTCCCCGGCAATGCGTACGCAGGGGCCGCTGTGGCACTCGCCCAGGCAATGCGCCCGGAAGATCTCCACCTCATCCGCCACGCCTGCTGCCTCCAGAGCCTGCTGGAGAGCATCCTCCAGCACTCGTCCGCCGCCGTTCGAGGCGCAGTTCATCCCGCCGCATACGCGGATGCGGAGTTTGTCATCATCATAGAAAAGCTGAGTCATACAGCCTCCAGTTTACGCAATTTCCAAGGCAATCTCCATCATCTGGGTGAAGGAGTTCTGCCGTTCCTCAGCGCTCAGGCCCTCGCCAGTGAAGGGGTTGTCGGAAATGGTGCAGATGGACAAAGCATTCTTGCCCGCCCTGGCCGCGTTGAGGTAAAGCGCCGCAGCCTCCATTTCCACCGCCAGCACGCCCAGGCCCTGCAGGATCTTCCCCTGCGGGCGCTCATCGTAGAACACGTCGGAGGAGTACAGCGCACCGGGCACGATGTGAGCGCCCAAGCGTTCTCCGGCCTCCATCGCCGCCTTGAGCAGCTCCCAGGAGCAGCAGGGCGCCAGATGTCCCTGGAATCCATACTGTTCCCCAAAGGAGGAGTTGGTATACGCGCTCATACCCGCCACGATGTCACGCACCTGCAGCTTTTCGCTGAGCATACCGGCGCTGCCCACGCGGATGATATTCTCCACGCCATAGAAGTTGAACAGCTCGTAGGAGTAGATACCGATGGAGGGCATGCCCATGCCGCTGGCCATCACGGACACCCGCTTGCCCTTGTAGTAGCCGGTATACCCCTGCACGCCGCGGGTGTTGTTGACCAGCACGGCGTCAGTCAGATAGTTTTCAGCGATATACTTGGCCCGCAGCGGATCGCCGGGCATCAGGACAGTGCGGGCGAAATCGCCCTCCTTGGCGGTAATGTGGGGGGTAGGAATCATATAGAACGCTCCTTTCGCGTGGATTATTGTGGCATTATTGTACCACAGATGCAGCAGGTTTGTACAGCAGGATTTTCCCTGCAGGACTTGTATTGACTTTCCCGCTCGCATCCTCTACAATGTTCATAGACCCTTGTGAAAGAAGGTTCGCCCTATGAACAAACAATTCCTGCCGGTCACTCTCGAGGAATGCCGCCAGCGCGGCTGGGATGCGCCGGATTTCGTATATGTCTGTGGTGAGGCCTATGTGGATCACCCCTCCTTTGGCCATGCGATCATCGGTCGTACGCTGGAAAAGGCAGGCTACCGCGTGGCGATGCTCTGCCTGCCGGACTGGAAAGACGAGAGCGCGTTCAAGCGCTTTGGCAAGCCGCGGCTGGGCTTCCTGGTGTCCTCCGGCGTGATCGACAGCATGGTCAACCACTACACCGTCGCCAAGAAGCGCCGCCACGACGACGCCTACGCCCCCGGCGGCAAGGCCGGTATGCGCCCCGACCGGGCCGTGGTGGTATACTGCAACCGCATCCGCCAGGCGTACCGGGACGTGCCGATCCTCATCGGCGGCGTGGAGGCCAGCCTGCGCCGCTTCAGCCATTATGACTACTGGGACGACAAGGTTCGCCACAGCGTGCTGGTGGATTCCGGCGCGACGCTGCTGATGTACGGCATGGGTGAAAAAAGCATCGTCGAGTGTGCCAACTGGGTCGCCGACGGCATGAATCCGGCAGAGCTGCCCAGGCTTCGCGGCGTGTGCTACATGTCCAAGACCGCGGACCCGACCTGTTTGCAGCTGCCCTCCCATCAGGAGGTCATCGCGGACAGGAAGAAGTACTGCGAAGCCTTCACCATGCAGTACGACGAGCAGGACCCCATCCGCGGCAAGCGCATGTGCCAGCAGCAGGACAAGGATCGCTACCTCATCCAGAATCAGCCAAGTCTGCCCCTCACCCGCGAGGAGCACGACGCGGTCTACGAGCTGCCCTTCACCCGCACCTGGCACCCGATGTATCAAAAGGACGGCGGCGTTCCTGCCCTGCAGGAGGTGGAGTTCTCCCTGGCCTCCACTCGCGGCTGCTTCGGCTCCTGCTCCTTCTGCGCCATCACCTTCCATCAGGGCCGCATCATCCAGAGCCGCAGTCCGGAATCCATCGTGAAGGAAGCGCGGCTGCTGACGACGCTGCCCAACTTCAAGGGCTACATTCACGACGTAGGCGGCCCCACCGCCAACTTCCGCATGCCCGCCTGTGAGCATCAGGCGAAGGTCGGCGCCTGCAAGCAGCGGCAGTGCCTCTTCCCCAAGCCCTGCAAGAACCTGCAGGTGGATCACACGGAATTCATGGGATTGCTGCGTCAGCTGCGGGAGATCCCGAAGGTAAAGAAGGTCTTTGTGCGCTCCGGTCTGCGCTATGACTACATCATGGCAGACCCCCATGCCGCATCCTTCCTCAAGGAATTCTGCGAGCATCACGTTTCCGGCCAGCTGAAAGTCGCCCCGGAGCACGTCAGCCCCCAGGTGCTGGACAAGATGGGCAAGCCCCGCCGCCAGCTCTACGATTCCTTCTGCGACCTGTATGTGCGCGTCAACGAGCGCCTGGGCAAGAAGCAGTACCTGATCCCCTATTTGATGTCCAGCCACCCCGGCAGCGATCTGACCGCCGCGGTGGAACTGGCGTGCTATCTGCGGGACATCGGCTTCCAGCCCGATCAGGTGCAGGACTTCTATCCCACCCCCGGCACGCTGTCCACCTGTATGTTTTACACCGGGCTTGATCCTCGCACGATGAAGCCGGTTTTCGTCGCCCGTTCGCCGGAGGACAAGGCGATGCAGCGTGCGCTGAT
>JAFXFR010000030.1 GCA_017513475.1 Clostridia bacterium | reverse complement strand
TACACAGGAGGTCTCTCCATGTACGACATGAAGCCTTATCTTGCAGAAATTGACCGCGTGATCGCAAAGGGCCCCTACAAGGATACCTGGGAATCCCTGGGGCAATTCCAGCCGCCGAAGTGGTACCGTAACGCCAAGTTCGGCATCTTCATCCACTGGGGCATCTATTCCGTGCCCGCCTTCGGCAGCGAGTGGTACTCCCGCTGCATGTACATCCAGGGGGATCGCTGCTTCGACCACCATGTGAAGACCTACGGCCCCCACAAGGATTTCGGCTACAAGGATTTCATCCCCATGTTCAAGGCGGAGAAGTTCTCTGCCGACGCCTGGGCGGATCTGTTCAAGAAGGCCGGCGCCCGCTACGTGGTGCCGGTGGCGGAGCATCATGACGGCTTCCAGATGTACCAGAGCGACATTTCCCACTGGAACGCCGCTGAGATGGGCCCCTGCCGCAACGTCCTGGGCGAGCTCAAGGCCGCCGTCGAGGAGCGCGGAATGACCCTGGGCGCCTCCACCCACCGCGTGGAGCACTGGTTCTTCATGGGTCACGGCAAGGATTTCGACTCCGACATCAAGGAGCCCCTCCAGCGCGGCGACTTCTACTGGCCCGCCATGCCCGAGCCCGGCAATCATCACGACCTGTTCTCCGAGCCCACCCCCACCCAGGAATTCCTGGAGGACTGGCTCTGCCGCTGCTGCGAGATCGTGGATAAGTACCAGCCCAAGCTGGTTTACTTCGACTGGTGGATCCAGCACAGCGCCGTGAAGCCCTACCTGAAGAAGTTCGCCGCCTACTACTACAATCGCGCCGCCGAGTGGGGCGTGGAGGTCGCCATCACCTACAAGCACGAGGCCTTCATGTTTGGCTGTGCCGTGCCGGACGTGGAGCGCGGCCAGTTCGCGGACATCAAGCCCTTCTTCTGGCAGACCGACACCGCCATCGCCACCAACTCCTGGTGCTACACCGAGGGCAACTGGTTCAAGTCCCCCAAGGGCCTGATCTGCGACCTGGTGGACATCGTCGCCAAGAACGGCACGCTGCTGCTCAATGTCGGCCCCAAGCCGGACGGCAGCATTTCCGAGCAGGATACCGCCGTACTGACCGAGATCGGCGAGTGGATGGCCGTCAACGGCGAAGCCATCTACGACACCAAGGTCTGGCGCAAGTACGGCGAAGGCCCCACGAAGGTCAAGGAGGGTCAGTTCACCGACGGCGTGGAGAAGGTCTTCACCTCCGAGGACATCCGCTTCACCGTCAAGGGTGAGAACCTGTACTGCACGGTGCTTTCCTGGCCGGAGGACGGCCATGTGGCGATCAAGTCCCTGGGCCATTCCGAGGACGCGAACCTGCCGGAATTCCACGGCATCATCCGCGATGTGGACGTGCTGGGCTGCACTGAGAAGCCCGTGTGGAGCCGCGAGAAGGGCGGTCTGCATGTGACCATGCCGGGCATCAAGACGGATAAGCCGGTGGTCGTCAGGGTGAAGATTGACTAAATCGTATATGCAAAGGGGCTGCACCTGTGTTGGTGCAGCCTTGTTTTACTCCCTCAGTCGCCGAAACGGCGACAGTTCCCTTGGGGAGGCGGCATCCGTGTGCGGATGCCGGTGGGAGTCCTCCACACAAAAGGGCTGCACCCCACGCCGGGATGCAGCCCTTTCATTATTACATTACTTCCGTCAGCATCAGGAAGGTCAGCCCCTGGCCATACGCCGTGGCCTCAATGGGGATCGTCCGATAGAAGTCCTTCGTATGCCCCATGGGCGTACCGTAGGACACGCCGCCGACGATGCCGTCCTCGCCCACCTGGGCGATCACACCGGCAAGGGCCTTCTGCGCTGCTGCCTCGCAGCCCGTCAAGAGGCCCAACCGCACGCCCTTGAGCAGGCCGTAGGCGATCGCCGCGCTGGCGGAGGTTTCCAGGTAGCTGTCGTCGTAGTCCAGCAGGGTGTGCCACAATCCGGTTTCCTTGTCCTGCAGCTCCACCAGCTTCAGGGACTGCTCCTTCCAGGCGTTGAGGATGAACAGCTTCACGCAGTCATTGGCCTCGTCGTCCTGATTGAGCCACTCGATGAAATCCACCGCGCCGCAGGTGAACCAGCTGTTGCCGCGGGCCCAGTAGGCCTCGCCGAAGTGGTGCCGCCCGATGAAGCACCAGCCGTGGTACCACAATCCGGTCTTCTGGCTGTGCAGGTACTTGATGTGCAGCAGGAACTGGTACTTGGCCTCCTCGCGCCAGTCGCGGCGATCAAGCGCCACGCCCGCCCGGTACAGGAAGAGCACCGTCATAAAGAGGGTGTCGTCCCAGAGCTGCTCCTCGTTCACATCGTGGGTGGGGATGTGCTGGAAGCCGCCCTCCTCCGTGCGGGGCAGGCCGGTCATGACCCAGTTGGCCCAATCTTCGATAAGAGGACGGTACTGCGCATCACCGGTTTCCTCATAGAGCATGGTCAGGGCCAGCATGGGCGCGGTGGTGTTGATGTTGCGCGCCGGCAGTCCCCGCCGGATATGCTGGGCATACCAGTCCCTGATGTCCTCAAGGTCAGCGGGATTGCGGGTCTTCAGGTAGACCTTCATCATCGCGTACATGGCCACGCCCTGGGGCCACTCCCAGGTGGAGAGATTCATGTGATCTTCCGGGTTGCCTGCACCGCCATCCTTCGTGGCGACAAGGCGGCTCATGACCAGCTTGGCAATTTCGTTGTAATTCATCGTACATTCCTCCGTCAGAGGGATTTGCTGCACACAGTATAGCAGATTCCGCCGGGAATGGCAACTGTTTTGCCAAATCTGCACATACATCCGATTCTTGCCCAGGATTTTATCATAATTTCACCATTTCATCTTGCAAGTCCGGCGAATATATGGTATGCTACATCATGAAGAATTTGTTCGTTTATCCACCATATTCCGCATCCGCCTGACAGGAGCGGGTGCGCCATCAACCGCAAAGGAGGGTATTCATGCCTCTGAGCAACATGCGGGATCTGCTGAACAAAGCCCGGGCAGGCAATTATGCCGTGGGCTCTTTCAGCGTGACCAATCTGGAGAGCGTAATGGGCGTGATCGCCGCTGCGGAGGAACACCGCGCGCCAATCATCATCCAATGCGCCGAACCCCGGCTGAAATGCACGCCGCTTTCCATGCTGGGCCCGCTGATGACAGCTGCCGCCAGCCAGGCCAGCGTCCCCGTGGCGGTACACCTGGATCACGGCGCAACGCTGCCCTGCGTCCGGGAAGCACTGGACATCGGCTTCACATCGGTGATGCTGGACGCTTCGGCGCTGCCGCTGGAGGAAAACATCGCCCTGGTGCGGCGTGTCGTGGAGATGGCAAAGGCCAGCGGCGCCGCAGTGGAAGCTGAGGTCGGGCGCGTGGGTCGCGGCGAGGACGGCAGCGATTCCCCCGAGGAGGCCGCCTCTGTCGCCGACTGCTTCCGCATGGAAGAGACCGGCATCGACGCGCTGGCGGTGGGCATCGGCAATGCCCATGGGCTCTACGCCGCCACGCCGGAGCTCCGTTACGACATCCTGGAGCAGCTGGGCGGGCTGAAAACGCACCTGGTGCTTCACGGCGGTACGGGACTCACGGACGAGCAATTCCGCCGCCTGATCCGCCTGGGCATGCGCAAGATCAACATCGCCACGGACATTTTCCGCGCCGCAGCCCTGGCCGGACACAGCGACAATATTTTCAGCAACATCACCGCCGCTTCCGATGCGGTGAAGGCCGTCACCAAGCGATACATCGCGCTCTTCGGCAGCGCGGGAAAGGCGGAATAACATGGTCCGTTTTGATGCATCCCGTCCCCTCGACGTGATCCCCGTGGGCCGCGTGGCCATCGACTTCAACCCCACCGACTACTTCAAGCCCCTCTCCGAAAGCGAGAACTTCAACAAGTACCTGGGCGGATCGCCTGCGAACATCGCGGTGGGCCTGGCCCGGCTGGGCCGGAAGGTCGGCTTCCTCGCCAAGGTCTCGGACGACCAGTTCGGGGACTTCGTCACGAATTACTTCATTAAAGAGGGCATCGACGTCAGCCACATCACCCGCTGCCAGAATGGCGAAAAGCTGGGATTGACCTTCACCGAGATCCTCTCCCCCACCCAGTCCTCCATCCTCATGTACCGCGAGGGCGCGGCCGACCTGATGCTCCACCCCGACGATGTGGACTATGATTACATCGCCTCCGCCAAAGCGCTGCTGATCTCCGGCACGAGCCTGTGCACCAGCCCCACCCGCGAGGCCGCCCTGAAGGCCCTCGCCTACGCCAGGCAGGCGGGCACGACGGTCATCTTCGACGCGGATTACCGCGCCTACACCTGGAAGAACCTCGACGAGGTCGCCGTGTACACCTCCCTCGTCGCAGCGCAGAGCGACATGGTGCTGGGCTCCCGCGAGGAGTTCGACCTGATGGAGCAGCTGCTGGGCCTCCCCGGCACGGACGAAGCCAGCGCGAAGTACTGGCAGGACAAGGGCGTCGAGGTGCTGGTCATCAAGCACGGCAAGAAGGGCTCCTGCGCCTACTCCAAACACGACGGCAACTGGGACGTGAAGCCCTTCCCGGTGGACGCCTTGAAGGGCTTTGGCGGCGGCGACGGCTACGCGAGTTCCTTCCTGCATGGGCTCCTGCAGGGAAAGCCGCTGAACGAGGCACTCGAGATGGGCAGCGCCAGCGCCGCAATGCTGGTCGCCAGCCACGCCTGCAGCCGCGACATGCCCACCGAGGACGCTTTGGCGGCCTTCATCGCCGAAAAGAAAAAGACCTGTGGCGAGGTCGTAACGAAGATCTAATCCCGCATTGATTTGGAGGTGCTCACTATGCTTCCCATTTACAAGCCATTTGTCAACGGCGAATACATCGACAGCAAGTCGCAGCAGTTTTTCACCATCCACGATCCCTCCACCGGCAAGGCCATCGCTCAGGTGCCCCAGTGCACCCAGGATGAAATGAACGCCGCCATCGCCGCTGCGAAGGCCGCCTTCCCGGCCTGGCGCGATACGCCGGTGCGCAAGCGCGCGTCCATCATGATGAAGCTGCGCAATCTCATTGAGCGCGACATGGACGAGCTGACCCTCCTGGTCGCCACGGAAAACGGCAAGTGCTGGTCCGAAGCGGCAGGCGATGTGGGCAAGGCCCTGGAAATGACGGAGCTGGCCTGCTCCGCGCCCTCCCTGCTGATGGGCGAGAGCCTCATGGACACCTCCGCCGGCTATGACACCACGCTCTACCGCGAGCCCCTGGGCGTATTTGCCGGCATCGCTCCGTGGAATTTCCCGGCGATGATCCCCGTGGGCTGGATGGCTCCGCTGGCCATCGTCTGCGGCAACACCTTCGTATTGAAGCCCGCTCCCACCACGCCCCTGACCTGCCTGAAGATCGCTGCCCTGTACAAGGAAGCCGGCGTCCCCGACGGCGTGCTGAACATTGTCCCCTGCGAGAGCGACGTGGCCCAGACACTCCTGGAGCATCCCGACGTCAAAGGCGTGACCTTCGTGGGCTCCACGAAGACCGGCCGCCATGTGTACGCCACCGCCGCCGCCAACGGCAAGCGGGTACAGTGCCTGTGCGAAGCAAAGAACCATGCGCTGGTGCTGCGGGATGCACCCATCGGCCGTACCGCCGCGGGCATCATGAACTCCGCTTTCGGCTGCGCGGGCGAGCGCTGCATGGCGCTGTCCGTGGTGGTGGCGGAGGAAGCCATCGCGGATGAGCTGGTGGCGGAAATCATCCGCCTGTGCCATCAGCAGAAGATCGGCCCGGCCTACGACAAGGCCTCGAACCTCGGCCCGGTGGGCAACAAGGCCCACATGGAGCGGATCCTCAGCCGGATCGAAGCCGGCATTGCGGAGGGCGCATCCCTCGTCCTGGACGGCCGCAATGTGAAGGTCGAGGGCTACGAGGGCGGCTACTACATCGGCCACACGATTTTCGATCATGTGACGGAGGAAATGGATGTGGGCAGCCGGGAGATCTTCGGCCCGGTGCTGTGCATCAAGCGCGTGAAGGACTTCGAGGAAGGCCTGGCGCTGATGAACCGCAATCCGTTCGCCAACGGCAGCGTCATCTTCACCCAGAGCGGCTATTACGCCCGCGAGTTCGCCAAGCGCACCGACGGCGGCATGGTGGGCGTGAATGTGGGCATCCCGGTGCCGGTGGGCGTATTCCCGTTCTGCGGGCATAAGAACAGCTTCTTCGGCGACCTGCATTGCCACGGCAAAGATGCCTTCCGGTTCTACACGGAGTCCAAGTGCGTGACCACCCGCTGGTTTGACGAAGAAGAGATGAAGAAGGAGAAGGTAGATACCTGGGACGGCTCCCTCTAAGGACGGACGCAAAAAAAGGGTCAAGGGTCTGTGACCCTTGCGCGGGTGGAGGGGCGGCGTTAGCCCCTCCCCGCCGGAGGCCTCCGCCCGCAGGCGGAAAACCCTCACCCCGCGCCTTTCGCGGAATCTCCGATTCCGCCGAAACAGCTCACGCATCCGCAAGGAAGCCCCACTCCCTTACCCGGACATCCGCAAGAGATCCGCATCCCCCCTTCAAGGAGGTACACCATGTCCTTTGAACGCGCCATCATCAAGCAGCTCCGCCCCAACGTCCACCTAATCGACGACGCCGGCGAGAGCACCTGTTATCTCATCACCGGCAGCGAACGCGCCCTGCTGGTGGATACCGCCAACGGCTACGAAGACCTGCATGAAATCGTCCGCAGCCTGACCGAACTGCCCGTCACCGTGGTCAACACCCACGGCCACGGCGACCATATCCTCGGCAATGTCTACTTTGAGGAGGCCTGGCTGCATCCGGCAGACAACAACCTGTACGATACCTTCTTCGGCTATGCGAAGGAGGAAATGGAAAAGCACGGATTGAAGCCCTGTCCTGTGAAGCCCCTGGAGATCGGGCAGATTTTCGACCTGGGCGGCGTTCAGCTGGAGGTCGTCGACCTCAAGGGCCACACCGCCGGCTCCGTCGGGCTGCTGGACAAGGCCGGACGCATCCTCTACACCGGCGACGGCCTCAACACCCACCTGTGGATGCAGCTGGATCACTCCCTGCCCATCGCGGCCATGCTGGAAACCTTCCTCGCGCTGAAGGCGGAGCACGGCGGCGACTTCGACTACGTCGCCCACGGCCACGCCAGGGATCTGCGCGGCAGGGAGATCCTTGACTGGATGATCCAGGGCTGCGAGGAAATCCTCGCCGGCCAGACGGACAAGGATACGGACTACCACTACTTCGGCGGCGTGTGCCGTCAGCATCCCATCTCCGATACCCCCGGCGAAGTCATTGTGTACTAAACGTTTCGTTACAACTTAAATGAGGAGGAAATCACCATGAAGAAGCTCAACATCGGTATCGTCGGCGCGGGCCGCATCGGCAAGGTGCATGCGGCGTCCATCACCTACAACATCCCCCAGGCGCAGGTCACCCGTGTGACGGATGTGTACTATCCCGCTGCCAAGGCGCTGGCTGACACTTACGGCGTTCCCCACTGGGGAACCGACTACATGGACATCATCAACGATCCGGAGATTGACGCAGTGCTGGTGTGCTCCCCCACGCCCACCCACGCGGACATCTCCATCGCTGCGATGAAGGCCGGCAAGCACGTTTTCTGCGAAAAGCCCGTTGATCTGACGATCGAAAAGATCAGGAAGACCGCCGAGGTCGCCGCCGAGACCGGCAAGAAGCTTCAAATTGGCTTCAACCGCCGCTTCGACCACAACCACGGCAAGGTGCAGCAGCTGGCAGCCGACGGCACCCTGGGCAACATCGAGCTGATCAAGATCACCTCCCGCGATCCCGAGCCGCCGTCCCCCGAGTATGCTGCGTCCTCCGGCGGTCTGTACATCGACATGATGATCCATGACTTCGACATGGCCATGTTCCTGGCTGGCTGCGACGTGAAGGAAGTCTACGCCATGGGCACCAGTCTGGTGGATAAGCGCATCGGCGAGGCCGGAGACGTGGACACCGCCATCGTCACCCTGACCTTCGAAAATGGCGCCCTGGGCGTCATCGACAACAGCCGCCGTGCCGCTTACGGCTACGACCAGCGCGTGGAAGTCTTCGGCAGCCTGGGCATGGCCGCGGGCGAGAACGACGGCGATTCCACCGTGCGCGTCTCCACCGCCGCCGGCGTGATGAGCGACAAGCCCCAGTACTTCTTCCTGGAGCGCTACATGGCCTCCTTCATTGAGGAGATGAAGCAGTTCATCGCCGCCATCAACGAGGACAAGGAGGTGCCCGTGGGCATCCACGCCGGTCTGATGAGCGTCGTGCTGGCCAAGGCCGCGAAGAAGTCCCTGGACGAGCATCGTCCGGTGAAGATCTCCGAGATCCTGGAGGCGTAATATGTCCGACATCATCCGCGCCAACGGCCCCCACGCCTTTGGCTACACTGAGATCACCAGGCATACCGGCGACATGCTGATGGACTTCGGCATCCTCCGGCTGCGGTATGGCGAGAGCTTCCACGATGAATACCCGCTGGAACGCGCTTTCCTGCTGGTATACGGCAAGGTCTGCTTCAAGTGGGACGACAGCGAACACACCGAGTATCGCGAGAACTGCTTTGACGTGCCGCCGACGGCCCTGCATGTGTCCAAGGTCACCAAGGGCGTAACCGTCATCTGCCTGAGCGAGGAATGCGAGGTCAACGTCCTGCGCACGGTGAACGAACGTGAATTCCCTGCGAAGCTCTACCTGCCCAAGGACACCCCCGACGAGTTCCGCGGCGCGGGCACCATGCACGAAACCAGCACCCGCATCGTCCGCACGATCTTCGATTACACCAACGCGCCCTACGCCAACCTCGTGCTGGGCGAGGTGATCGGCTTCCCGGGCAAGTGGTCAAGCTATCCGCCCCACCACCATCCTCAGCCGGAGATCTACTACTACAAGAACAACCCGGAAAACGGCTTCGGCTATGCCGAGGTGGGCGAGACGGTCTACAAAGTGCACAGCGGCGATACCGTGTGCATCCCCGCCGGCATGACCCATCCCCAGTGCACGCCGCCGGGCTACGCGCTGTGGTACCTGTGGGCCATCCGTCACCTGGACGGCTGTCCCTACAAGCAGCCGGAATACCCCGTCTTCATCGACGAGCACCTCTGGGTGCAGCGCAAGGACGAGCCCTACTGGGGCGACAATTACGGTGAGGTGTAACATGGAACGCATTCGACTGACCATGGCGCAGGCGCTGGTACGCTTCCTGGACAACCAGTACGTGGAGCTGGACGGCGTCGAAAACAAGTTTGTGAACGGCATTTTCGGCGTGTTCGGCCACGGCTGCGTGGTTGGCGTGGGCCAGGCGCTGGCGCAGGGCGACCACAATTTGACTTTCTATCAGGGCAAGAACGAGCAGAACATGGCCCTGGCTGCGATGGCCTTCGCCAAGCAGAAGAACCGCCGGGAGATCATCCCCTGCGTGTCCTCCATCGGCCCCGGCGCGATGAACATGGTCACCGCTGCCGGCTGCGCCACTGCCAACCGCATCCCCCTGCTGCTGCTCCCCGGCGATACCTTTGCCTGCCGCCAGCCCGATCCGGTGCTTCAGCAGGCGGAGTTCTTCGACTCCTTCGGCCGCACGGTGACCGACGCTTTCCGCGGCGTGTGCCACTACTTTGACCGCATCGAGCGCCCCGAGCAGCTCATCACCGCCGCCATGCAGGCTATGCGCGTGCTGACCGATCCTGCCGACACCGGCGCAGTCTGCCTCGCCATGCCCCAGGACGTGGAGGGCGAAGCCTACGACTACCCCGCCGAGTTCTTCCACAAGCGCGTGTGGCACATGGACCGCCGTCCCATGACGGACGGCCAGCTCGCCCGCGTGATGGACATCCTCCGCAAGGCCGAGAAGCCCCTGGTCATCATGGGCGGCGGCGTGCGGTACTCCGAGGCGGGCGATGCGCTGGCGGCCTTCTGCGAGGCCGCGAACATCCCCTTCACCGAGACCCAGGCGGGCAAGGGCACGCTGCCCTGGACGCACCCCCTCAATGTTGGCGGCATCGGCGTGACCGGCGGCAAGGCGGCCAACATCCTGGCGCCCCAGGCGGACGTGATCATCGCCGTGGGCTCCAGGCTCACCGACTTCACCACCTCGTCGAAGTGGCTGTTCAGGCATGACGCGAAGTTCATCGGGCTGAACATCTGCCCCTTCGACGCCATCAAGATGGACGCGGAAGCCATCATCTGCGACGCAAAGGCCGGTCTGGAATCCATGACCGCCGCACTGGACGGCTACAAGTCCAAATGGGGCGGCGAAGTCAAGGCCGCCGTGGACGAGTGGAACGCCATCGTCGACGGCTTCTACGCTGCGGACGATCCCCGCGGTCCGAGCCGGACCGGCAGCCTCAGCCAGACCCGCGCGCTGGGCGAGATCAACGCCTTCATGAAGACGGGCGACATCGCGGTGGGCTCGGCAGGCTCCCTGCCCGGCGACATGCAGCGACTCTTCCGCCCCTGCGGCCGCGATACCTATCACATGGAATACGGCTTCTCCAACATGGGCTACGAGACCAACGGCGCCCTTGGCGTGAAGCTGGCCGCCCCCGACCGCGAGGTGTACACCTTCTTCGGCGACGGCACCTACATGATGGCCCACTCGGAGCTGCTGACCTGCGTGCAGGAGGGGCTGCGCGTACACTTCTGCCTGTTTGACAACAGCGGCTGGGGCTGCATCGAGAACCTGCAAAACAATCAGGGCAACGACACCTTCGGCACGGTCTTCCGCTACCGCGACAAGGCAACCGGCCAGCTGGACGGCCCCATCCTGCCCATCGACTTCGCCAGGAACGCCGAAGCCTACGGCCTGAAGGCCTATACCATCCGCACCGCGGAGGAGCTGCGCGCGGCCCTCGCCGATGCGCTGACCCAGGACAAGCCCGTGCTCTACGACATCAAGGTCGTGCCCGGCACCATGACCCCCGGCTTTGAAAACTGGTGGCGCGTGGGCGTGGCGGAAGTTTCCACCCAGCCCCGCGTGCAGGCGGCTTATGAGGACCTGATGGCCCACGTGAAAGAAACGAGAGAGTTTTAAGCAATGGCGGGCGACCAACGATCGCGCCTGCGGACATTCCGATGAACATAAGGAGGACACCATCATGCTGAATCCCAACAAGGTCAAGCTTGCCATCGCCCCCATCGGCTGGACCAACGACGATCTGCCCGACCTGGGCGCGGAAAACACCTTTGAGCAGTGCGTGAGCGAAATGGCCCTCGCCGGCTTCAAGGGCTCCGAAATCGGCAATAAGTATCCCCAGGACGTGGCCGTCCTCAAGCACAAGCTGGACGTGCGCGGCTTGCAGATCTGCAACGCCTGGTTCTCCACCCTGTTCACCTCCGAGCCCTATGAGGTGACGATCAAGAACTTCATCGCCCACCGCGACCGCCTGCATGCGCTGGGCGCGAAGGTCATCGGCGCGTCCGAGCAGGGCAACTCCATCCAGGGCAAGCCGCTGAACATCTTCGGCGAGGACAAGCCTGTCTACACCCGCGAGCAGTGGGAGCTGATCGCCCGCGGCTACAACGAGCTGGGCGCGCTGGCACAGGAAAAGGGCATGACCCTCACCTGCCACCACCACATGGGCACCGGCGTGCAGACGGCGGAAGAAATCGACACCTTCATGTCCCTGATTGATCCCGAGAAGGTCTTCCTGCTGTTTGACTCCGGCCATCTGACCTTCGCGGGCATCGATCCCGTGCCGGTGCTGGAGAAGTACATTGACCGCATCAAGCATGTCCACCTCAAGGATGTCCGCCTGGCCATCCGCGACAAGGCCCGTGCCGAGGGCTGGAGCTTCCTGCAGGCAGTGCGCGAAGGCGTGTTCACCGTCCCCGGCGACGGCGATGTGGACTTCGCGCCCATCTTCGACATCCTGGAAAAGTCCGGCTACGAGGGCTGGGTAGTGGTCGAGGCCGAGCAGGATCCCGCCAAGGCCAACCCCTTCGAGTACGCCAAGAAGGCCCGCGCCTACATCGCGGAAAAGACCGGTCTGTAAACAAACAAAACCGCCGGAACGTGCAAATGCGTTCCGGCGGCTTTCATGTGTCATCAGAATCCATACAGCCAGGCAGAGGGCACCAGGAAGGTATAGGGTGCGGTCACGATGGCAAAGGTCAGCGCCAGCCTCAGGCGCGTTTTCTTCTCCGCCCTGCGGAAGGTGACAAAGTAGTTGAACACAAAGATCAACCCTGCGGAAACCAGCATCGCCGGGATGGTCAGCAGCAGCTCATTGCGGATGTCGTAGACCTCCAGGATCATCATCAGGAACAGAAACGCCGCGCCGATCACATCCGCCAGCATGCCAAAGCCAAATATCGGCAGAATATGCCGCTTGTACCAGCTCTTCCTGTCGGTAATCTTCAGCACCCGCAGGCTGATGAGCAGCACCAGGCTGTCGATCAGGAAATTACCCGGCAGCACGATCAGCCACGTCACCGGAAAGATCATCAGGAACCACAGCGGAAACAGCACGTTGTACAGCCTGACTTCCTTGTTGCGCATGTTCATTCACCTCACAGCGTCACGCTACCGACGTAGATCTGCCCCGCCAGCTTCGGCGGATTCTCCTCCCGCCAGAACCGGAAGGTATCCGGATGCTCCGCATACAGGTGGCACAGGCCGATGCCCATGTCGATCTTGTTCATCCGGCCATGGGTGCGCTGCTTGATCAAGCCCAGCTCCTCGCGCCAGATGTGCAGCGTGTCGCCGTCATGGGTGACGTACCAGGGCTGGCTGTTGGTGGCGGAGGGCGCCAGGCGCAGCGGCTCCAGGCGATCGTCGGGCTGATCGGACAGCTCCGCCATATTCTTGCGCTTGAAGTCTGCGGACGTGCGCTCCGGCACGTCATCCGGGACGCCGATGGCCATCATCACCGCCAGCTTCATGCCCTCGGGGACGGTCTCCTTGTCTGTCAGGCTGCCCAGTCCCACCCAGCAGGTGCCAAGGCCCCGAGACTGGGCGTACAGATCCAGCTGCTGGTACATGAAGCCCACGTTGATCAGTCCGTCATCGCTGCCATCGGAGAAAATGGCGATGAAATGGGGGGTCTTCCATTTTTGCAGGAAATTGCCGTGATCGGTAGGGATGATGCGGCCCTCGACCTTCGCGCCGGAGGTGAGGGGCACGAGTCCCTCCATATACCGCAGCAGGTCAGCCAGGACGGCGTTATCGATGCGCTCAGCGCGGTAAGCGCGCACAGAGCGGCGGCGGGGGATCATGTCGGCAAGTCTCATTGAGAAAACCCCTTTCCGGATTATGTATAGAATACATACAGGTTCAATATGCACAAAGCCAGCAGCAGGCCGAACAGGATCAGCCGCAGCACCAGCATTCCCTTGTCCATCGCCTGCCAGCGGGTCATCTGCGTCACGCGGTACATCCCGTCCAGCACAGCCTTCGCGCCGCCGTCCTGGTTCTCCCGATCACGCCACAGTTCCCGCATGCGCGACGGGCGGTCATCGGCGAAGATGGACAGGATGTACAATCCAAACATCAGCAGGACATACAGCCACTGTAGAGGCTCCAGCCAATCAATGGATGAAAGCCAGTCGGAAGTCCGTTTCAAGACAAAGCAGATCGCCACAGCCCCGACAACGCCCAGGAGGTTCCCCAGGCCCTCCGATAGCCTGCTCGGCTTGGCGATGGCGCAGGTGTCCGCAAGGGCAGATGGGGCATTTTCCCCGCAATGCTCGGTGAGGAAGTCCGTTACTGCGGCCTTCTCTTCATCCTTCAACTTGCCCCATGCCTCGTTACCGTTCTTCGCACTAAACGTACCGTTCAGCACCACCAGCAGCACCTGCTGCCAGCCGGGCAGGGATTTCTTCATTCGCACATCTTCCTTTCATCAAGGTACGAGCACCCAGTTCCGCCGGATCAGCGAGAACAGGAAGTCCTTGTAAGCCTCATCCATCCAGCTTTCGTCGTAGGCAGCGATGTAGTTATCTTCCAGCGCCCACTCGTCCATGCTCCTGCGCGCTTCCCCTCCTGTCATCGCCGGGGAATAGATCACGTTCTGTTTCACGCTGAACAGCCCCTCGCCGCTGGCCACATTGTACACCGAGATCATCTGGAGGGCGCCGTAGGTGGGGATATCCACCTGATGCGTCTTCGAGGCCTGCTGCATGGAAGTGTGCCTGCTGGAACGCACGTAGCCATCGCACTGATACCAGCCGTCCAGGATGACCAGCGCGTCACACGCAGCGATACTTTCGGGGATGCGCTCCGCCGGCATGGCGTCCAGCACTGCCGTTTCCAGCACCACAGTGAACTGAGCCGCCCCCAGCTCCGCATCGGGGTCATAATCGTGATGCAGCATGACCGGCAGCGACGCATCATACGCCGTGCGATCCGTCTCCGGGACGGCGATGGACGTAAAAGGCTCCGGCTTTTCCCACCGGCGGATGATCAGGTAGGTATCCCTTTTGCCCAGCTTGGGCGACAAATTGGAGGTCGCCGGATTGTAGCGGGTGGTATCCCAGGTGAGCAGCGCGCCCTGGGGATAGCATTCCTCAGCCGATACGCCATGTTCCTTTGCCAGGCGGATAAAGGCCAGCACCTCGTCCACCTCGGTGATGGCAGGGGCTGCGCCGCGCAGGATCGCGCCACGCTGTTCTGCTTCAGCAGCGGCAACGATCTCCGTCACCCGGGCAACCGTCAAAGCGGGCAGTGCCGCCTGCACAAACCCACGCGGGTCATAGCCCGCCCCGCGGATCTCATCGGCAAGAAGGAGCAGCGTTGCATCGTCGCGGCCGGAGCGCAGCCCTGTACCCAGGACCGTCATCAGCTCCCCGGACAGCGCATTCTCCCTCAGCGCACGACGGAAAAAGGCTTCCTGTGAAGGGCCGTCCACGCGGCCCAGCAGGAGCGCCAGGGCAGCCATTTCCTCCGGGTTATCAATCTGGGAGAGCTTGGTGCTTTCCAGCGCCTCACGGGCCGCGTCGCTGGCCGTTCCCACCGCATAATCAGAGAGCCCGAGCTGTGCATTGTCCTCAATGTGCATCCACATCAGCGCGGCGAGAAGGAATTCCTCATCCGATCCTTGAACGGTGTACTTCATGGCTTGCCGGGCAACGTCCAGACCGTCCTCTCCTTCGGGCAGGATCGCCAGCGCGTCCGCCAAGACAGCCTCCCCTTTTGTGACCTCGCCCACCTTGGCCGCCAGCAGCTCAGCCTCTGTGGGCGGGGGCTCCGGCAGCACCGCCAGCACGCCGCAAGCCAGGGCTGCCAGCAGCGCCAGCAACGCCCAGAGCTTGTTCACCGCCGCAAACACCGAGCCCAGCTCCACCGCATGCATCGCCTTCAAGCAAAGGGCCGTATCCGTACGGTCTGCCCACAGCTTGCGCACGCGGGCATGCCTGGCGCCGTTCAGCAGGTAAATCAGCACTGCAAACGCCAGAACCGCCCCCAGGGCGAAGCCCAGACTCCGCGATGCCGCCGCGCCTGCGCCAATCGCCGCCAGCGCAGCCGCCAGCAGCAGCGGAAGCTTCCTGCCTCCCCCGGACAGCCGTACCGAAGGCAGCAGCTGGCGGATCATCATCCCGGCCTTTTCACTGTCGCCGGAGCAGCGTTCTGCGGCAAATACCCGGATGGCCTGCTTCTCCCCTTCCGGAAGCTTTGCCCAGGCGTCCGCGCCGCTTTCCGCACCGGGAACCGCCTCCAGCGCCGCGATCACAACGCGCTGCCAGGCCAGCATGTATTTCGCCATATGCATCCTCCTCCAGTTTCCCTTCACCAATAAGACGCGCGGCAAAGGCAAAACATTTCACCTGCTGCAGAAAAATCCGCCGCATTCTTTCATGCGGCGGAAATCAGGCGGGGAATCAATAGCCGCCGCTCATTTCGGTCAGGTCGGTGACTTCGCAGAGGGTGCCGGCAGCGTAGCGTGCCTCAGCCTCCTCCATGATCTTGGCAGTGGCGGACACGCCGCAGCGGCTCGCGCCCACCGCACGGGCAGACAGCACGGTGTCCAGATCGCGGATGCCGCCGGAGCCCTTCACGCGGATGTGGGGGGACACGGAGGCGCGCATCAGCTTCAGGTCATCGATCGTGCAGCCCTTGGAGCCGTAGCCGGTGGAGGTTTTCACAAAGTCCGCGCCGGCGGCCTCGGCCAGCTTGCAGCATTCGATCTTCTGCTCGTCGGTCAGGTAGCAGGTCTCCAGGATGACCTTCAGGATCGCGCCGTGCTGATGGGCAAGATCCGCCAGCAGCTTGATCTCGTTCTTCACATACAGCGTATCGCCGGCGATCATCTTGCCGATGTTGATGACCATGTCCAGCTCGGTGCAGCCTTCTTCGAGGGCCAGCTTGGCCTCAGCGACCTTGATGGCGGTCTCGTGGCTGCCGTGGGGGAAGCCGATGACGGTGCAGACCTTCACGTCGGAGCCCTTGAGCATTTCGGCGAGGATCGGCACGTCGCAGGGACGGGCGCAGACGGACGCGCAGTCGTACTTCAGCGCCAGTTCGCAGCCTTTGCGGATGTCAGCCTCCGTCAGGAAGGGCTGCAGGGTGGAATGATCCAGCATTTTGGCGATGTCATGGGGCGTAATGGCCATGGGTGTATCCTCCTTATATGTACAATGGGGTCGATCACAGATTCCGTATCTATCCTTATTCGCCGCCGGAGCCGGAATCCCTGCTTGACAGTGCCGCAGAAGCATGGTATCATCGCCAAAACACGCGAAAGGGGCGATTTTCATGGCCGAATCCTTTCTGACCCTCATGGCAGACTACTGCACCGAGGATCAGCAGCGCATTTCCGTCTGGTACGACGCGCTGCAAGCCGCAGGCTTCACCGGCACCCAGACGCCGGGACTCAACCATCACATCAGCCTGGCGACCTTCCCCCTTGACCGGGAGGAGGAAGCCATCGCCCTGACGAAGCGCGTCGCCGCGGAATTTTCGCCCGTTTATGCGGATATCCGCCATGTGGGCGTTTTCCCCGGCGGGAAAGTGCTCTTCGCCGCGCCGGACATGAGTCCGGAGCTGACGGCGCTCCAGCAGGCCTGCAGCAGCGGCCCCGTGAACGGCTTCCCCTGGACGCCGCACACCACCATGCTCATCGACTCGCCGGAGACCATCGGCGCCGCGCTGCCGGTGCTGATGCAGCATTTCGTCCCCCTGCGCGCGAAGATCACCCATCTGCACCTGTGCGCCTTCTGGCCCACGCGGGAGATCCTCACCGTAGAGCTGACGGGAACAAAGTGAATCTTGATCCTAAGTATAAACCCCCGCCGCACCTTCGCGATGCAGCGGGGGCTATATATTTACTTCTTCTGCACTTCCTCGATCATTTCCAGCACTCTCATCGTGCCGTCCGGGGTCTTCGACCCGTTTTTCCGGCGGACGGAATGGTCAATTCTGTACTTCCTCGATCATCTCCAGCACTCTCATCGTGACGTCCGGGGTCTTCGACCCCTTTTCAC
>JAFXFR010000029.1 GCA_017513475.1 Clostridia bacterium | reverse complement strand
GACATGCGCGAATTCGAGCGCGTGATGCTGCTGCGCGCGGTGGACGTGCGCTGGATGGATCACATCGACGCGATGGATCAGCTGCGCGACGGCATCGGCTTCCGCGCCTACTCCGGCAAGAACCCCGTCACCGAGTACCAGATCGAGGCGGGCTACATGTTCGAGGAGCTGAATCACCTGATCCGCGAGGACACGGTGCGCCGCATTTATCAGGTGCGCATCGAGAAGACCCCCGAGCGCATCCAGACCGTGAAGGCCACCCAGGAGGGCAAGGCTGCCCAGGCAGCCCGTGCCGGCAGCGGCGTTGCCCAGCCCCGGCGCGTATACGCCGCGCAGAAGGTCGGCCGCAACGATCCCTGCCCCTGCGGCTCCGGCAAGAAGTACAAGGCCTGCTGCGGCAAGAATCAGCCGACGGAGGGGTAAACGGGGAACCAGCTCATATGCCAATAGGCATAGCAAGTTTGTACCGCGTTCTCCCTCACCCGCTGCGGCGGGAGCTCCCTCCCAGAGGGAGCCTATGGGGCTGACCGCTTCTCGCCCGTTCTACCGCCACTTGCACTGAACCGCAGCAAAGGACACGACCAAAAGGCTCCCTCCGGGAGGGAGCTGGATTCGCGAGTGGCTTGAAAAGCCAAGAGCGAAGACTGAGGGAGACCGCGCGACCCGCACCTCCGCACATCACACAAGAATTCAGACGACATAGAAATAGAGGTATCACACCATGTCAATGCTTGACCTGCAGCAGTACACCCAGGATCTGGCGGCGCTCCGCAAGACCCTGACCGAGGCCGGCGAGGCCCTCCACATCGACTCCCTGAAGGAGCAGCTGGAGGAGCTCACCGAGGAAATGAACCAGCCCGAATTCTGGAACGACGCTGACCGCGCCAACAAGATCAACCAGAAGACCGGCAACATCCGCAACAAGATCGAGCACTACGAGGGTCTGCTGTCCCAGGCGGACGACATCGAGGTCGCCATGGAAATGGCCGAGGAGGAGCAGGACGAATCCATGGTGGACGAGGCCGGCGAAATGCTCGCTGACCTGAAGGAAAAGACCGCCGCCCTCGAGCTGGAAACCCTCATGCGCGGCCAGTATGACGACTCCAACGCCATCCTGTCCCTGCACGCAGGCGCGGGCGGCACCGAGGCCCAGGACTGGACCGGCATGCTCTACCGCATGTACACCCGCTACTGCGAGCAGATGGGCTTCCAGGTGAAGGTCCTCGATTATCTGGACGGCGACGAAGCCGGCGTGAAGTCCGTGACCTTCGAGGTCAGCGGCGACCATGCCTACGGCTACCTCCGCGGCGAAAAGGGCGTGCACCGTCTGGTGCGTATCTCCCCCTTCGACTCCCAGGCCCGCCGCCACACCTCCTTCTCCTCCCTGGACGTCGCCCCCATGCTGGACGATATCGACCAGGAGATCGAGATCAACATGAACGAAGTCCGCGTGGATACCTACCACTCCTCCGGCGCGGGCGGCCAGAACGTCAACAAGACCTCCTCCGCCGTTCGTATGACCCACTACCCCACCGGCATCGTCGTGGCCTGCCAGACCGAGCGCGACCAGGTGCAAAACCGCGCCACCTGTATCGCCATGCTGAAGTCGAAGCTGCTGGAGCTGCGCATCCGTGCCCGCGAGGAAGAAATGGCCGAGATCAAGGGCGAGATGAAGAAGATCGAATGGGGCAGCCAGATCCGCTCCTACGTTTTCCAGCCCTATACCATGGTCAAGGATCACCGCACCTCCTTCGAGTCCGGCAACATTGACGACGTCATGAACGGCAATATCAAGGGGTTTGTGACTGCTTACCTTAAGATGCAGTGATGCCCTCTCAGTCCCTCCGGGACAGCTCTCCCGGAGGGAGAGCCTTTTGGATTTTGGGGGAGGATTTCCCAATGAAGAGTCGTGTTTTAGTCATCTTCTCCACAATCTGCCTGTGTGTATTTCTTCTGGCAGCAATCACACACCTCTGCGCAAAGTCGCCCTATCTGATGTACCAACTGATGACACACTATGCACCGCCAGAGACCACGGGCTTACCCGCAGCAGAATACGCGCCCGTGGCCAAGATGATCACACGCTATCTGCATACAGGCCGAAATTTCCAGCATACATACGTAGTGAATGGCATGGAATATGTTGCTTTCAATGCCAAAGAGCAAGCCCATATGGCTGACGTATACAGTCTATTCTTTGATAGCACATGGGTTTGCTGGATGCTCCTGATTCTCTCTTTCGGGTGCTTGCTCCAGTTTGATAACAACGCTCCATGGAAGAGTCTTCCGCATATGCTCACCTTCCGCCACACTCTCATTGCCGTGTTAGCCGTCGTGACCGCCGTTATCATCCTGGCTTGCATCGACTTCGACAGCCTGTTCGTGCTGTTCCACAAGGTCGCCTTCACCAACGACCTGTGGCTGCTGAATCCGCAAACCGACCTGCTCATCCGGCTGATGCCCATCGAGTTCTTCGTCAGCTACGCCGCCATCATCGGCGGGATGTGGCTGGCGGGGATGGTCGCGATGCTCGTTGTCAGCACCATCCGCATCAAGAAACTGAACGCAAATGAAGGGGAGTGATTTCCCGATGACATACACAGAATCCGCCCTCGCCCAGGCCGAGACATTGCGCGCCAGGGAGAGCGTGCGCATCCTGGCCCTGGAGACCTCCTGCGACGAAACCGCCGCCTCCATCGTGGAGAACGGCCGCACCATCGTCTCCAACGTGGTGTTCAGCCAGATCGACCTGCACGCGCTGTACGGCGGCGTGGTGCCGGAGATCGCCAGCCGCGCCCATGTGGAGGCCTGCGACCGCGTCATCGACGAGGCCCTGCGCGAGGCCAGCATGTCCTTGCAGGACGTGGACGCCCTCGCCGTCACCCACGGCCCCGGCCTGGTGGGCGCGCTGCTCACCGGCGTGAGCTGCATGAAGGGCCTCAGCTATGCTGCGGACAAGCCCCTCATCCACGTCAACCACATCGAGGGCCACGTCAGCGCCAACTACATCTCCAACCCGGAGCTGGAACCGCCCTTCGTGTGCCTGGTGGTCAGCGGCGGACACAGCCATATCGTGCGGGTGAATGACTACGGCGATTACACGCTGCTGGGCCAGACCACCGACGACGCTGCCGGCGAGGCCTTCGACAAGGCCGCCCGCGTGCTGACGCTGCCCTATCCCGGCGGCCCCCGCATCGACGCGCTGGCCGAAGAGGGCGATCCCCATTATATGCAGCTGCCCCATCCCCACACGCCCGGGCGGTACGACTACTCCTTCTCCGGCATGAAGACGGCCTTCCTGAACGCCGCCAACAAGCTGGAAATGAAGGGCGAGCCGCTCCCGAAGGCGGACATGGCAGCGTCCTTCCGGCATGCGGTGGTGTCCGCGCTGGTGGAGAAGGCCATCCTCGCCGCGAAGGAAACGAAGGCTCCCGCGCTGGCCATGGCCGGCGGTGTTTCCGCAAACCGCCTGCTGCGCCGCATGATGCAGGAGGAAGCCGACAAAGCAGGAATTCCGCTGTTTATGCCGAAATTGAACCTGTGTACCGACAACGCCGCGATGATCGCCTCCGCCGCCTACTTCCGGCTGATGAAGGGCGAAACCGCGCCGCTGACGCTCAACGCCATGCCCGCGCTGCGGCTGGTGTAAGGGGGCAAGATAGATGAAAGCTCATCGAATCGCCCGGTATTTCGCCATCACCGCCGTTGTTGCCTTTGCAGCATATGTCCTCAGGAGCTTCGCCAGCATGCTGATGGCCCGCCAGGGCACAGCGGCGCTCATCGCCACCAACACCTATTTTTCTCTGGCTGTCAACCTGCTGGCGGCCATCATCGCCGCTGCACTGAACCGCCGGTATGTCTTCCGCTCCGCGCTGGCATGGGGGATCGCCATCCCCGTGATGACCGTATTGGAGATGCTGTTCGACATACTCACCGGCATGCTCTGGCAGCCCGTGTTGCAAGAAATCCTCCAGCGGTCCATGGCATATTCCGCAGAGCCGACGGTGGGCAGTCTTCTGGCGAATGCAACCCTGGCCTTCAACCTGACACAGTTTACCATTTGGGCGGTGCTGGCCTACCTGTTCCAGCGCTTCGTCCTCTATCGGGAGAGTCTCGATACCGACCTCCCTGCCGATGGAGAAGAAGTGTAACCCCATGCCCGCCCTGCGGCTGGTATAACTCACACAAAGGAGGATGACCATGCAGAACAACATCCAGGTGCCCAACCAGCAGCAGCACGCCGCGCGCAACCGCATCCTGATTTACCTCCTGATCACACTGCTGGTCAACGCATTCGGCTCCTCGCTTGTCAAAAAGCTGATATACTCCCTGCTGGATGTCTTCAAAATACCTGGCATCGCCGGGACGCTGATCTATTTCGTGCTCAGCGGCATCATTATGTGTTCGGTCAAGGGCTTCCTGTACCGGAAATTCGTGTTCAAGAGCAAGAAGAACGTGCTGCCTGCCATCGCGGTCCTGACGGGCCTGCAGATCGCCAGCTCGATCCTGTCGCTGTCGCTGGTCCAGACCCTTGCTGCCCCGGACATGGGTTATCAGGATCTCTATCCGGCTGTCAACCTGGTACTGTTCCTGGTCACCTTCATCCTGGGATACGTTCTGCAGAATTCCCGCCTGTATGTGGAAGCCGAAAACTCCTCGCCCTACCGCAGCAAGCAATTCTCCGCCGCCAGCGACAACGACCCCACCGTTCTGGGCGTTGATCTGGAGGATATCGAGAAGCGGAAGTCTCCCCGGAACAAGAAATCCCGCGGCTTCTTCAACCGCTTCGATGTGGAAAACGACGGCGATCGCGTCATCGCCCAAAGCAGCCGCGAAGCCATCCGCGTGATGGAACACAGGGCTCTGGACATGCAGCATGAATGGAACTGCGACGACAAGAACGAGCAGCCCGTCCGTTCCGATCCCGGCAGGCGGGTCATCGCGCCGGGCAATTATTCCACCATCCAGGCCAACGAGCACAGCGCCCTGGACATGCAGCACGAATGGAACTGCAACGACAGGTAACGTCAGCACACACCACCGCCGATCACCCATCTGCAAAGGAGAATGACCCATGAACAAGAATGTCTGGCAAGCCATCAAGTTTACCCTGTTCAGCCTCTCTGCCGGCATCATCCAGGTCGCCAGCTTCGCCCTGTTCCACGACGTGCTGGGCTGGGAGAGCTGGTGGATGAGCTATCTGCCCTCCCTGGCGCTGTCCGTCATCTGGAACTTCACCTTCAACCGCAAGTACACCTTCAAGCCCACCGGCCATGTCGTGCGCGACATGCTGCTGGTCGTTCTGTTCTACGCGGTGTTCACCCCCGCTTCCACCTGGCTGGGCAACTGGCTGGAGGGTCTGGGCGTGCATGACTGGCTGGTGCAGCTGATCGTCATGTGCACGAACCTCGTGACCGAGTACCTCTTCCAGAAATTTGTGGTGTACCGCGAGGGCGAAACCGCCGCTGCGGAGAACAGCACCGAAGCCTGACCCCTTCTTCCGTTTCTACAGAAAGGATGATGCCTCCATGAAGAAACTCACATTTATGCTGATCCTGCTCGCTGCGCTGCTGCTGATGGGCAGCGTGGCCTTCGCAGCCCATCCCTGCGATCAGTGCGGCAGCACCTCCACCACCCTGATGGGCTCCGGCGCCTGGTGCCACTGGTACTGCGAGGCCTGCGACTATACCACCTCCCGCAACCATGACCCCAACAGCTACAACTCCGGCCTGTCTCCCAACAGCTGCTCCGGCCATTGCCGCTGGTGCGGCGCTTCGGCCATCTGGTCCAGCCACAACTTCACCACCTGGACCCTTAACAGCGACGTCACCTGCACCACCGACGGCACGGAAACCTCCCACTGCTCCAACGCCCACTGCACCGCCACCACCACCCGGCCGGCTCCCGGCTCCGCCTTTGGCCACAACTACAAGGATACCGTTCACCGCCCCGCCTGCGATAACATCGGCTACACCAACCACCAGTGCACCCGCTGCCCTGATTTCTACAACGATCATATCGTCGCTGCGCTTGGCCATGCCTTCAACGGCTGGAAGTATAACGGCGACGGCACCCACACGGCTTCCTGCACCCGCACGGGCTGTACCAGCTCCTACACGGCAGCCTGTTCGCCGGTGACCCGCGTGGTGGGCGGCGTCAATCTGAGCGTCTGCACCATCTGCGGCCACCGCATCAGCCAGGGCGACGGCTCCAGCATGGAGGCATCCTCCACCGCTGCTGCACATCTGGACATGACTGAGCTCCCCGGCGACCTGGTGGTCCTGGTGGATCCCGCTCCCATGGACGTCCCCATGCGGACGGACGCCTTCTACATGTTCATCACCAGCCTGCAGAAGGAAGGCGTGGAGGTGGACTTCAGCGGCCGCGTGGAGATCACCGTCGACCTGAATCAGCACCCCTTCTACCTGCCGGACAGCATCTTCTTTGAGATGCCTCCCGCAGAGCTCAAGGCCCGCGCCTTCAAGATCGTGCTCGTCCAGTACGAGCTGGTGGACGGCGTGGCCACCGAGGTGTGGCACGAGGTGCCCTTTACCCTCAAGAGCGGCATCCTCACCTTCGAAACCGAGAAGATGGGCGTGTTCCTCATGGTGCTCAACATCATGGAGCCGCCTGCCGCCAACTGACACATGAAAGAGCAAGCCCTGCCCGAGCGCGCGGCTTGCTCTTTTTTTGCGGGTATGCTAAAATGAGCCCATCAAACATGCAGATGAGAGGTGTTCAGAATGCCTGAGCTGTATCAGCCCCGGCTGGAGGACCTGTGGTTCAAGGCGCAGCTGCTCGGCGACGAACAGACCATGTCCTATAACCACGCCTGGGGCGGGACGATCGCTTTCCCCGAGTCGCGCTGGGCCGCCTGGTATGACCGCTGGATCGTCCATCACAAGGGCA
The DNA here is from genome assembly GCA_017513475.1 of Clostridia bacterium. Classification (GTDB taxonomy): domain Bacteria; phylum Bacillota; class Clostridia; order Christensenellales; family Aristaeellaceae; genus UBA11524. The sequence goes on along the minus strand of JAFXFR010000029.1, from coordinate 3,011 downwards.
AGCGTTTCTACCGCTACATACGGGCGGACGGCGTCTTTGTCGGCGAGGCTGCATACCATTTCGACGAGGAGCAGCAGATCTACCTGGCCGACGTCATCATCCTTGCTGCCCACCGCGGCAAGGGATATGGCCGGGCAGGCCTGCAGCTGCTGTGCGACAGCGCCCGCGCCCGCGGCGTCACCGAGCTGTATGACAGCATCGCATCGGACAACCCCGGCGTCGCCCTCTTCCTTCATTACGGCTTTGAGGAAATCCTTCGCACCGGCGAGTACATCCTGGTCCGGAAATCATTGACAGACTGAACTGCCTGCTGCGCCCGTTCTCTCCGGGAGGGCCGTTTTCTTTCCCCCAACACCGTCCCATCGCCGCGAGATGTATCAAACACGGCGTGAATCGACCTTTTCCCACCAAATGAAGTGTGCTACAATGATTACATACAGCACCACTGGACAATCAAAAACGGAGGGATCATTATGGCGCTTCACGTCATGGAAGAAGCAAACCGCTGCCTGGGCTGCAAGGTGCCCCAGTGCCAGAAGGGCTGCCCCATCAAGACCCCCATCCCCGAGGTCATCAAGCTCCTCAAGGCGGGCGAGCTGGACGCTGCCGGCCGCATGCTCTTTGAGAACAACCCCATGACCACCGTCTGTTCCCTGATCTGCAACCATGAGAAGCAGTGCGAGGGACACTGCGTGCTGGGCAAAAAGGGCACGCCCGTGCACTTCTCCGTCATCGAGAACTACATTTCCAGCACCTATGCCTCCAAGATGGTCAAGGGTCCCGCGCCCTCCAACGGCATGAAGGTCGCCATCGTGGGTTCCGGCCCTGCAGGCCTCACCATCGCCATCCTGATGGCCCGTTACGGCTATCAGGTCACCATCTTTGAGGGCAAGGACAAGATCGGCGGCATCCTCCGCTACGGCATCCCGGAGTTCCGCCTGCCCAAATCCACCCTGGATGATATCCAGTACCGCCACCTGGAGCTCAAGGGCATCAAAATCCGCCCCAACACCCGCATCGGCGACGCCATCCAGGTGGACGACCTCTTCCGCGACGGCTACAAGGCCATCTTCATCGGCACCGGCGTGTGGAAGGCCAACACGCTGGGCATCAAGGGCGAATCCCTCGGCAATGTGCACTACGCCATCAACTACCTCAACAACCCGGACGTATACAAGCTGGGCGAGAAGGTAGTCGTGATCGGCGCGGGCAACGCCGCCATGGACGTAGCCCGCACGGCCCTGCGCCACGGCAGCCGGAAGGTCACCTGCTTCTCCCTGACCAAAACCATCACCGCCAGCCAGTACGAGGCCAGCTATGCCCAGCTGGAGGGCGTCGAATTCGCTTATAACAAAAAGCCCATCGAGATCACCGACGAGGGCGTGATCTTCCGTGACCTGCTTGAAGGCGAGGACGGCTCCCTCACCGAGGTGGAAGGCAGCGACGCCCTCTACCCGGCAGACAGCGTGATCATCTCCATCTCCCAGGGCCCTCAAAATACCATCACCCGCACCACCAGCGGCCTGAACGCCAACCCCCGCGGATTGCTGGTCGCCGATGAAAACGGCCACACCAGCCGCCCCGGCGTGTTTGCCTCCGGCGACGCCGTCAACGGCGCGCGCACGGTGGTCGAAGCCGTGGCTCACTCCAAGATCGTTGCCGAGGCCATGCACGCGTACATCCAGAGCACCCTGGAGGGCGCGGAATGAAAAAGCACAGACGACGCAGAAAGAGCCCCGACAAAATCATTCTCCTTGCTTACCTTCACCGCTACGTCTTTCCCCTTGTGATGTTCATTGTGCCCGCATTCCTGCTGGGCCTCCTGGGCATGGGGCTTGGCCTCATCAGCATCGGGCTGGTCGAGATGATCGGTTACCATTGCCGCTGGAAGCACATCTACTGTGCCTGGCAGGACGCAAAGCACGAGCCCATGACATCCGGTGATATCCGCTGGCACCGCATCAGCAAATGGGAAAGGTACGGCGACCCGGCCATCCTCATCATTCTGGGCCTGGTCGCGGTCATCTTCCAGTTTATCGGCGACTGACAGCCAAAGTCAATAAAAGCGCGGCCTCCCCGTCATTTCCGGCAGGAAGGCCGCTTTCATATTCACTTTACCACATCACGAACAGCTTCCCGTCCGCATCCGCGTCCACGGTGAGCACATCGCCGGGCTTCACGTCCGCGGCGATGATGCGCCGGGCGATCAGCGTCTCCACCTTGCTTTGCAGGTAGCGCTTGAGGGGACGTGCGCCGAAGGTCGGGTCGAAGCCCTGGTCGATGACGGAATCCATCGCGGCGTCGGTGAGGGCCACGCGCAGCTGCTTATCCGTCAGACGCTTGTTGAGGGCGTCCACCATCAGGCCGACGATGCGGCTGATTTCCGCCTTAGTCAGCGGCTTGTAGCAGACGATCTCGTCGATGCGGTTGAGGAATTCCGGGCGGAAGTGGGTCTTCAGCAGCCGATCCACCGCGGCGCGGGCGGATTCGGTGATCTCGCCGTCCTCGATGCCGCTGAGCAGATACTCGCTGCCGAGGTTCGAGGTCATGATGAGGATGGTGTTCTTGAAGTCCACCGTGCGGCCCTGGGAGTCGGTGATACGGCCGTCGTCCAGCACCTGCAGCAGCACGTTGAACACGTCCGGGTGGGCCTTTTCCACCTCGTCAAAGAGCACGACGGAGTAGGGCTTGCGGCGCACAGCCTCGGTCAGCTGGCCGCCCTCGTCGTAGCCGACGTACCCGGGAGGCGCGCCGATCAGGCGGCTGACGCTGAATTTCTCCATGTACTCGGACATGTCGATGCGCACCATGTTCTTCTCGTCGTCGAAGAGGGCCTGCGCCAGGGCTTTCGCGAGCTCGGTCTTACCCACGCCGGTGGGGCCAAGGAACAGGAAGCTGCCCAGCGGGCGGTTCGGGTCCTGAATGCCCGCACGGGAGCGCAGGATGGCCTCTGCCACGCGGGTGACGGCCTCGTCCTGGCCGATGACCCGCTCATGCAGCACGTCTTCCAG
>JAFXFR010000028.1 GCA_017513475.1 Clostridia bacterium | reverse complement strand
CCCACCTGTTCCCATACCGAACACAGTAGTTAAGCTCTCCAGTGCCGAAAGTACTTGGCTGGACACGGCCCGGGAGGATAGGTCGCTGCCGGTTCCCTCTTTCGGCCATCTCAGCCTAAAGGCTGCGCTGGCTACACGCGGTCATTGCAAGCAATGACTCGCGTTAGTCGGGCTAAAGCCCGACCTTCATATTCCTCAGTAGCTCAATGGCAGAGCACCCGGCTGTTAACCGGGTTGTTGTAGGTTCGAGCCCTACCTGGGGAGCGCAAAGCCGATCGCATCAGCGGTCGGTTTTTTCGTTGCAATTGATACGGAACTGTGCTATCATGAATGCAGCGAAAGGAGGGAGCGGCAATGGAGCAGCAGCTGGAACGCAAGTACTATGCGGTATTGGCCGCTGCAATCCTCTGCATGGCAGCTTTTGTGCTGTACAAAGTCCTGTTCCCGCTGCCTGATCGCTACACGTCGGTTCATCCGGCACAGGAAGTACCGCTGTTGATGGGCTTTTCCGAAGACTCCGTTTTCAATGTGGGGGATATAGCCGACCTGGATAAGCTTCCCGGCATCGGTAAGGTACTCTCCCAAAGGATTGTTGAAGGCCGAGCGACATTCAAGGGATATCGGCTTCCAACGGATCTCCTCCTGATCAAGGGAATTGGACCGAAAACTTTGGCGGATATGATGGGCGCGCTTGAAGAACCGCTGATCCCGCTGCCGCCAGCGACGGAATAAGTGCGGATCAACTGAAATTACTGCTTGACAGCGTCGTGCGATGGTGCTACAATAATTGGGCCGGTGGTAATGACGAAGAGGTTCCACCTGTTCCCATACCGAACACAGCAGTTAAGCTCTTCAGTGCCGAAAGTACTTGGCTGGACACGGCCCGGGAGGATAGGTCGCTGCCGGCATCCATATTCCTCAGTAGCTCAATGGCAGAGCACCCGGCTGTTAACCGGGTTGTTGTAGGTTCGAGCCCTACCTGGGGAGCGCAAGCCGATCGCATGGCGGTCGGCTTTTTTGCTGCAATCAAAAAGCTGCGGATGAAAACTCCGCAGCGGCGATGTCACAGATACCATTCCTCCGGGATGTCCTGGATGCCGATGCATACGTCGCGGTCGGCGTGTTCCCAGATGCGCATGACGGTGTCGGTCATTTTGCGGCAGTCACAGCAGTAGGTCAGCGCGTTGCCCATCCAGCCGTACTGCACCGCGCCGGTCGCGTCCAGGGCGTGCTTGTAGTTGCGGTAGTACTCGCTTAGGCCGATATTGATACCGGAGGTAGCGTGGGGGTGGAAGTCCTCGTTGCGCAGGATGTTGCCGTCCCAGTCGGTGATCTCCACGGAGAAGCCGGTTGGGGACAGGCGGTTGGGACGGTCGATGCGCTCGTCCACCGCGTGCAGATAGGTGTTGCGCTCGTGGCCGACGCCCACCAGCAGCACCTTGCCGCGCAGCTCGTACAGGCGGCTGAGCGCACCGCCCATGGGGCCGGGCGTGCAGGATTTTTCCTCGCCCTGGATGTAAGCGCGGGCGTCCTTGCCGAAGGCGGCCATGGAGTGGGTCGGGTGCAGGGATCGCACGCCGTCCTTGCGGAAGGCGGCGACCTTCGCCAGGGTTCCGATGCAGGGCACGGTGGAGCGCACGTCAAAGTGGGGATTGGCAGCGTTGACATTCGCCCAGGTGTGGGTCGGGATGAGCAGCAATCCCTCGCAGAGGTAGTCCTTCAGGGCGTCGATCAGCCCGTCCGCACCGCCCTCGATGGGGCCGATCTCGCGCAGGGAGGAGTGCATGGTGACAATGTCGTCGCGGCGGATGGAGAAGGATTCAAGCAGCTGAAATACGTCGTTGCGGGTGAGCATGAGAGCCCTCCTGTTTCTTTGGGAATCGTCATGATAGGATTCTGCCTGCGGAGCGGGAAATCCTGCCGCATGGACAAATTATGCTGGATGTGCTACAATGAAGGCAACACACATGCGAGGTGAAAATGATGTCCACCTGGAAGACTTGCTATCCCCGTCCGCAGCTGCGGCGGGATTCCTTCCTGCCGCTCCTGGACGGCTGGAAGCTCAATGGCAACCCGATCACGCTGCCCTTCTGCCCGGAAAGCCTGCTCAGCGGCTACGAGGGCGAGCTTGGCATGTCCATGACCTATGAAACCACCTTCACCCTGCCCAAAACCTTCCTGCCCAGGGGCCACCGGCTGATGCTGCACTTCGGCGCGGTGGATCAAATCGCCGAGGTGTTCGTCAACGGGCGGCCCATCGTGCGGCATGAGGGCGGTTATCTGCCCTTCAGCGGGGACATTACCAAGGCGCTGCTGCCGGGGGAGAATCACCTGACCGTCTGCGTGATGGACGGGCTGGATCACGACTACCCCTACGGCAAGCAGCGCAAAAAGCGCGGCGGCATGTGGTACACGCCGGTGACCGGCATCTGGCAGACCGTGTGGCTGGAGGCCGTTCCGGAGAAGGCCATCACCGGGATGAAGATCACCCCCGACCTGACCGGCATCGGCCTGCGGGTGGATACGGAGGCGGAAAAATGCGAGGCCGTCGTGCGCCTGGACGGCGCGGAGGTCGCCCGCGCAGTCTGGAATGCCGCGGAAACGGTGCGCATCGACATCCCGGCAGAGCACATCCGCCTGTGGACGCCGGATTCACCCACGCTCTACGACCTGACCGTCACCGCCGGGGCTGACACGGTGCACAGCTATTTCGCGCTGCGTACGGTGGAGATCAGGGCGGACAAGCATGGCGTCCAGCGCCTGTGCCTGAACGGGGAGCCCGTCTTCCTCAACGGTGTGCTGGATCAGGGATACTTCACCGACGGCCACTACCTGCCCGGCGACCCGGCGGAGTACGAGCGGGACGTCCGCCGCATGAAAGCGCTGGGCTTCAACATGCTGCGCAAGCACATCAAGGTGGAGCCGGAGGCCTTCTACGAGGCCTGCGACCGCCTGGGCATGCTGGTGGTGCAGGACATGGTCAACAACGGAGGCTACAACTACCTGTTCGACACCGTGCTGCCGACCATCGGCTTCCAGTGGCGGCCCAACTGGCCCGTCAGCGCGCGCCGCAAGGAGATCTTCGAGACCTGTGCGGCGGACACCATCGCCCATCTGCATGATCATCCCTGCGTGATCGGCTACACGATCTTTAACGAGGGCTGGGGCCAGTTTGACGGCGACCGCGTGTACCGCCAGCTGAAGGCGCTCGATCCGACGCGCTTCTACGACACCGCCTCCGGCTGGTTCATCCCCAAAGAAACCGACGTGGACTCCAAGCACGTTTACTTCCGCAACAAGAAATTGAAGCCCGGCAAGCGGCCCATGTTCCTCTCCGAGTGCGGCGGCTATGCCCGGAAGATCGACGGCCACCTGTGGAACCCGGCCAACGAGTACGGCTACGGCAAGACCGACACCGAGGAGCAGCTGACCGCCGCCATCGGCAAGATGTACGCAGAAATGGTGAATCCCGCCATCGCGCAGGGCCTGTGCGGCGTGGTGTACACCCAGCTTTCCGACGTGGAGGACGAGATCAACGGCCTGTACACCTATGACCGGCAGGTCTGCAAGGTGGACGCGGCGAAGATGCGCGCGATCCTCCGCGAGGCGGAGGAGATCCTGCGCGATGCGGTGAAATAAGGAGGGAATCCTGAGGCGATCACCATTCACATTTACTGCACGGGCGCGAAGGACAGCGCGCGGCAGTTTGCCCGGGAGATGCTGTCCGGCGGCGTGGTGGACGCCATCCGCGCCGAGGCGGGCAACCTGCAGTACGAGTATTTCTGCCCCCTGGAGAACGACAGCACCATCCTGCTGATCGACCGCTGGGCGGATCAGGCGGCGCTGGACGTCCATCATGCGTCCCCGATGATGGCCAGGATCATCGCCCTGCGGGAAAAGTACGACCTGCACATGCGGGTGGAACGCTGCGTGTCCGATGACGCAGGCATCCCGGAGAAGGATAAAGCGTTTATCAAAGAATCAACATGGAGGTCCCTTGGGATCACGGCTTGACAGCTGGTTCCTGACGGTCAAGTGCGGCTTCAGCCGGGAAGGTCATCGCCGTCAGGGGCATGACTCGGCGCGCTTGCGGCCATCGCAGCCCGCAGCCGTGAGAATGTCTACTTGAAACGCCTGTGATGGTTGTGCTATAATAGGGCGGCGGAAATCCCGCCGGCAATCACACTTTCAGGAGGCCATTATGCTGCGCAAGATCGCATCCTTTACCATCAATCACGATACCCTCACCCCCGGCATGTACATCTCCCGCGTCGATGGGGACTGCATCACCTACGACCTGCGCTGCAAGTGGCCCAACAAGGGCGATTATCTGGCTCAGGCCCCCCTGCACACCATCGAGCATCTGGTGGCTACCTATGTCCGCTCCTCGGATTGGTCGGATCAGGTGGTGTACTTCGGCCCCATGGGCTGCCGCACCGGCTTCTACCTCATCATGCGGGATGCCGTCGGCCATCGGCAGGCCATCGATCTGGTGAAGGCTGCGTTTGCTTTCGCGGCGGATTTCGAGGGTGAGATCCCCGGTGCGAAGCAGATCGAGTGCGGCAACTACCTGGAGCACGATCTGCCCGGCGCGAAGGCGGAGGCCGCTGCCTACGTCCGCGTGCTGGAAAACGTCACCCCGGATACGCTGGTGTACCCGGAATAAATCGAGTGACATCCACCCGAAGGGGTGGAGGGGGAGATCGGAAAGCCCCCTCCTCGCCTCCGCAGAGGCGAAACCCTGTTCCGCGACGAATTTGATTAGGAAAGAACATGAAAATCGCTTTGATCGGTGACCTCCACGGCAACTATGTCGCCACCCAGGCCCTGGAGGCCGAGCTCCGCCGTCACCAGGTGGATGATATCTACTTTCTGGGCGACGCGGTGGGCAAGGGCCCGCAAAACGCCGAAACCTGCGACTGGGTGATGAAGCACTGCAGCCTCTGCGTGGGCGGCAACTGGGATTACGGCATCGGCGGCAAGGAATTCCCGGAGGACGGCTACTTCTGGAACCAGCTGGGCCCCGAGCGCATGGAATGGCTGCGCACCCTGCCCCCGGAACGGGACGTGTGGATCAGCGGCGTGCATTTCCGCCTTTTCCACGGCCGTCCGGTGACGCCCCTGATCAGTGCCCAGACGGACAAGGAGGTCTTCACCCAGGCCTTCCGTCCCAATGGCGAGGTGTACACGGGCATCATCTTTGCCGACAGCCACCGGCCCTTTGTCCGCACGCTGAACGACGGCTATGCGCTCAACACCGGCAGCGTGGGCAACAGCCTGGGCGTTCCGCGCGCCCATGCCCTCATCATCGACGGTGAGTTGGGCTGCCAGACCGACGCGCCTATGACGATGACCATCCTCTCCGTACCTTACGACAACGAGGCTGCCGCGGAACTGGCCCGTCAGGACGTGAACCTCCCGCACCGGGAGAGCTTCATCACCGAGGTGCTGACCGGCGTATACGCCCGATAATACAGCAAAGCCCACCGGCTCGATGCCGATGGGCTTTTCGTATGCGTCAATTCCGGATGACAGTCAGTCCGGGCAGCTCCTCCTGCGTGGGCGGGATGAACAGGCGGTTCACCTTGTCCAGCAGGCCGTCGTCCACAAAGTAGTCGGACGGGGCGGCTTCACCGGCCTGAATGGCGGCGTTGCGCTTGGCAATGCGGCGGCGCCACTCGTCCTCCGGGACGTCCAGCCAGCGCCAGTCCAGCTCGAAGCCGGCGAGGATGTCGGTCGCCTCCTTGCGCAGCGCGGGCGTCCAGAAGCCGAAGTCCACCACGGGGGTTACGCCGGCCTCGGCGCACTGACGGGCCAGCGCCAGCAGGTACTTGCGGGCGCGCTCGGCCAGCATGTCGTGATGCTCGCCGCAGCCGCCGGGGAACAGGGTCTGCATCAGCTGGTCGCAGGAGATGAGCATGCCGCCCAGCTCCTTGGCGTAGGTGCTTTTGCCGACGCAGATCTTGCCGATGAGCAGGATGATCTTCATGGGGAGCCTCCTTGGTCAGGGTTTGCTTTCGTAGAGGATGCCGGGCTCCTCGGTGCAGCCGCAGCAGTACTTTGCCCAGGGGATGCGGGGCAGGCGATGCTCCTGTGCGCCCTCGGCGTACAGCCGCACGATGTGGACGCTGTCATACCCCACCGCCGCCAGGAAGGTCAGGTGGTGGGCCTTGTCCATCGGGTGCGTCCAGGTGAGGAGCTTCTCGGTCTCGATATCGGTGATGGTCAGGCGGTGCGCGTCGTCCGCCGGAGCGACGGTCATGGGGGACAGCCGCCGTCCGCAGCAGGAGAGCTCCGCCTTGCCGGTAGCGGTCAGGATGTTGCCGCAGTCCGGGCACTGATAAAACTTGATGCGCTTCATATTGCCTCCGTCGGGTGGATTGGGGCTGACCTGCCCGCTGAGCAGGCCGTCCGCGCTCAGTCCCAGCGCTTCGGACAGCGCCGGCACGATGGATGCATCGGGCATCCCGGCGGCGCGCTCCCATTTGGACACGGCTTTTGCGCTGACGTGGATGCGCTCAGCCAGCGCGGCCTGGGTGAATCCGAGTTCCTTCCGCCGCTGGCGGATGAGCTGTGCGACATGCTGCATGGCGGTCACCTCCTGGGGACAGGATAGCACGCCGGACGCGGCGCGTCAACCGACGGAGCGTAGAGTTGCCTTGAAAAAGTCGCGAAGGTTCAAATTGAAGCGCTGCTGCTGATGTGATATGATGTTAGTGACCGGTCAATCAAGTGAAAGGACGAGATATCATGCAGGAAATGTACACCATCAACCACGTTGCCCTCATGAGCGGACTGAGCAGCCGCACCATCCGCAACTACATGAAAATGGGCTTCATCGAGGGAGAGATGATCAACGGCGTGTGGCACTTTTCGGTGGAAGCTGTGGGGGATTTCTTTGCCAATCCCAACGTTGCACCGGCTGTCCGGGCGAAGCGGAACGCACTGATCTTTGATTTCCTGGCCGATGACTGCAAGCAGCGGGACGAAATGTGCACCGTGATCGATCGCCGCGCCACCCTGGACGAGGCCAACGCCATGTCGGAGTTTTTCTGCGATGCGATCAACCGGGAGTGGTCGGGCTGCATCCGGTTTGGATTCAGCTTCAACGGCAGCCATGCCAGGGTGATCCTGACCGGCCCCGAGGACGCAGTGCAGCAGCTGCTTGCCCGTTATGACGAAGCAGAATGATCATGAAGCCACCGCAGTGTAAAGCTGCGGTGGTTTTTTGCATGGTTACAGCACAATATCCGCCTGTTCGCGGATGCCAAAGGCGGCGAAGTAGGCCTCCTCCATGGGGATCCACCGCGTGCGGAACATCTCCGCCATCCTTTCGCCGTTGCGGCGGAGGATGCGGGCCATCTGCTCCCCTTCGTCCACGCTGGTGAAAACCCGCGTCGGCGTAATCGCCCAGTGTCGGGTGGTGGGCGTAGCTGCCCTCCACGATGCGGATGGGCGCAGCAGGGATAGTGCGCTCGCCGGCGAAATCCATTTCACCGCAGTCAAAAATGCGGTAGGCGAAGGCATCTCTGCTGCGCAGGGCGGGCACGACCTCCTCAGCGAAACGCTCGTAATGCACGTTGCCGCCGGGCTGGGCGAGACGCTCCTCAGTACGCAGGGCTGGGGGCAGGAAGAAGTCGTCCATGTGGATGACGGGTGCGTCCAGCATCGCGCTGAGAAGCCCGGCCTTGGTGGTCTTGCCGGAGGCCGCGCGGCCGTCGATGGCGATGACGCGCACATCAGGGGAGCGGTACAGATGCTCGATCAGCGGCAGGATGCACATGAACCGCGCATTGACGATGCGGTAGGCGGGGTGCTCCCCGGCGCGGTAGTTCTCCGAGTGGTGGACGGCAGGCATGCCGGCGGCTTGCCACTCGGCGAGGGCTTCCTCCCAGCCGGGCATGTCGCTGACGAGGGCAGACGCCTCCGCGATGTACTGCGCCAGCAGCTCCGCGCCGCCCATGGGGACGCTCGCCGTGTGCACGAACATGCGGAACAGCCACTCCGACGGGAGGTTCGCTGCTTTCCATGCGGCGAGGTTCACCCGGGCGACGTTCTCCGAAATGGGCTCAAACAGGGGCAGCGCTGTATCCGCCGGGGTGGCGGCGTACTCCTGATCAAAATAGGCGCGGGCGCGGGTCGTGTCGGCCAGCAGATGCTCCGCGCCGCGGGCGGCCTGGTAGCACAGCTTGATCACGTCCTGCGGCTGCATGTTGGGGTGCAGGCGCAGCTGCTCCTGCAGACAGGTGGTGAAACTCATCGTTATTCTCCATGATGGCGCTGCAGCGTGGTGGTCAGCGCGCGTAATTCGGATGCAGGCAGCCGGGGCAGGGTCACGACGTAAAGGGCGTCCTCACCCTGGGCATGCAGGCGGATTGTTGAAGCGTTTTCCATGCGGACCGAGCGCAGGCCTGTGAGCGATAGACCCGCTGTGCCCGAAATGATGTAGTCTCCCTTGGGGATGAGCGTCATTGCCCGGGCAGGGTAGATGCTCACAACGGTGACGGCAGCGCCCTGGGCGGTAGCGTAGGTGAGGGTGATGCGGCGGCCTATCCCGTCCTCAAAGGGGACGTCCTCGCACAGTCCTTGCTGGAAGGTCAGCGCGGGGGACTGCATGGCAGCCATGACCTGGGCCGGAAAGTGCTCCAGCAGCAGGCCAAGCTGTCCCGGCTCCCGGATGAGGATGGGCGACGCCATGGCTGTGAGCAGCGGCTGATCCATCTTCGCCGTGATAGCGGAGGATTCCTCCTCCTGCGGGTTGCCCATGATGACGGCAATATAGAACGCTGCCAGCAGCACGATGGTCAGCAGCGCCGCAAGGACGGCCTTGAAGATCCGCCGCCAAAGGGGAAGTTTGTCTTGCATGAAAACCTCCATAGAAGAAAAAACGCACACACGATTCAATTATCATGTGTGCGGGGTCTTCGACCCAATTATTTTAGAATTCGCAGTTCATGGGCGTTCTGGCGTAAGGAATGACGTCGCGGATGTTGTCCACGCCGGTGAGGTACATCAGCAGGCGCTCGAAGCCCATGCCGAAGCCCGCATGAGTGCAGCCGCCGAACTTGCGCAGGTTGATGTACCAGTCCAGGCTGTCCTTGGAGATGCCCATCTTGTCCATGCGCTCGGTCAGCAGATCATAGCGGGTTTCACGCTGGGAGCCGCCCATCAGCTCGCCGGCCTGGGGCACCAGCAGATCGACTGCCGCAACGGTCTTGCCGTCGTCGTTCTGG
>JAFXFR010000027.1 GCA_017513475.1 Clostridia bacterium | reverse complement strand
TTCATTTAATCCTGTTATATCTAACCGGTTCATACCGGCAAGACTCAACTCATTCGGAATTACTGTCTCTTTTTTGCGTTATTTCTTGTCTGTATCGTTTTCAAGGTTCAGCGCCGTCCGTGCTCTCGCACAGTCAGCTTGCATATATTATCACCTTTCCAAAGGAAAGTCAACAGTTTTTTTAACTTTTTTCAGCTTTTTGGCGTTCTTTTTGGATTTGCGAACATTCTTCCAAAACGCATCTATCAGCGTTTTGCTTTTGGGCCGGACGTTCTGCAAGGTTGATTCCCAAAAACGTTCGTGGTTTTGGAGGTACACTTTCTCAACATTTTCTCTGTGTTCCCTTGACATTTTCAGATTCTTCCGATATAATGCGTACAGATGTTCTCATTTCTGCCGAATCGACCTGGCTGCAAGGAGAACAGAACATCCGGAGGGAGGTCGAAATGATGACGAAGAAGGAACTGCTGAACCGCTATCGCGCGGCAGTGATCGAACTGGAGGAGCTGCGCCGGCAACTGGCGCGCTCAGGCACGGACGGACGGCCTGCTGGTGCACGCAGCATGCAGACGGACAGCATCCGCGGCACAAACGATCCCGCGGCGGCAGCCATGCAGCTGGCGGACGGCCTGGAAGAGATGCTGCACCGGAAGGAGGCAGAGATGGCGGGGCTGTCCGCACAGGTGGATGCACTGCTGCGGGGCATCCGGGATTTCAGGACGTACATGGTGGTGCAGCACTATTATGTGCTCGGACGCACGGATGAGCAGGTCGCGCGGGCCATGTCCATCTCCAGAGGGCGAGTCAACCAGCTCCGCCTGGAGTACCTTGAATCCGCATAATGTAAATGTAGGATTATCACCGCCTGGCACACATTATCAAACAATATCACGAATTAGCAACGATTAGCTTGCATTATCACCCCACCCGTGTTATGATGCTATCGTGGTCAAATAGAAACAGACGTTCCCATTTTCATTTGTGGGGAGCGTCTTTTTTGTACCCCTGACCACATAGAAAGGAGGGCAATCATGGATCAAACCGACATCGCAACGCCGGATGAGGTGCTGGCGACCTTCACCGAGCTGATGCGCGGGGAGAAATCCGCCGAACGGCTGAAGGCCGCCGAGCAGCTCGCCAAATACCACAGCCTGTTCTCCCCCAAGGAGGACGCGGCGGATCCCACCGAGGCGGCGACTGCGGTGGAAGCGGCGGTGGCGAGCATTTTGGCGGCGCATCATGCGTAGGGCGGCGCTGGAATTCCTGCTGACCCGCCCGGCGGAGGCGGCGCGGCTGTGCGGCCTGGATCGGCTGACAGACGAACTCCACGGGGCGTGGATGCAGGAAATGCTGCTGGGCACAGAGGACATGACGCTCCTTGCCCACCGCGGCAGCTGCAAGACGACCAGCCTCGCCTTTGCCATGGCGGCCATGCTCCTGGCCTTCCCCCGGCGGAACCTCATCTTCCTGCGCAAAACGGATGAGGACGTGATCGAGGTCATCCGCCTGGTGAAGAAGCTCCTGCTCACGGACGCCCTGCAGCACCTGGCCCGGATGATGTACGGCGCAAAGGTGGACGTGCTCAAAACGGACATGTTCACCGTGCAGCTGAGCAGCTACGCGTCCCTGCGCGGCGCGCCGCAGCTGATCGGCATGGGCGTAGGCGGCAGCCTGACCGGCAAGCACGCGGATGTGGTCATCACCGATGACATCGTCAACCTGCATGACCGCCTCAGCCGTGCCGAGCGCCAGCGCACCCGGCAGGTCTACCAGGAGCTGCAAAACATCCGCAACCCTGACGGCCGCATCATCAACACCGGCACACCCTGGCATCCGGAGGACGCCATCTCGCTCATGCCCAACATCCGCAGATGTGACTGCTATCATTCGGGGCTGCTGAGCGAAGAGGAGATCCTCCGGCTGAAAAGGGCGATGACGCCGTCCCTGTTCGCGGCGAATTACGAGCTCAGGCACATCGCCGCGGAAGGCGCGCTTTTCGGGGAGTGTCCGTCCACGGATGCAGACCCGGCGCTCCTTCGGGACGGCGTTGCCCATGTGGACGCGGCCTACGGAGGCGAGGACTTCACGGCGCTGACCTGCGGCAGGATCGTGGGAGATCGGCTCATCCTCTACGGCAGACTTTGGCGCGGGCACATCGACAGGGCGATGGACGAGATCATCGCCGAGTGCGACCGGCTGCTGTGCGGGCCCATCCATTGCGAAACCAACGGCGACAAGGGGTACGTCGCCCGGGAACTTCGCATGCGGGGCGCATCCGTGCGGCCCTACCCGGAGAGCATGAACAAGCATGTCAAGATCGCCACCCTGCTGCGCAAGTGGTGGGGGAAGATCGCCTTCGTCACCGGAACCGACCGCGCCTACATCGACCAGATCCTGGACTACACCGACTCCGCCGCTCACGACGACGCACCGGACAGCGCCGCCTGCCTCATCCGTGCATTGGAACGGCGCTGAAGCTCCGGGCTGCCGGACACATCAACCAAAGGAGGAAATCTCATTGTTCACCGACATCACCTACCAGGACTTCCTTGCCGCCAGCGACAAGGAAGCCCTGCTGCTGGAGGCCGTCCGCCGCTATAAGGCCTCCCCTGCATTCCACCATGCCCTGGAGGCCAACTGCTACTTCCGGGGCGAAAACAGCGCGGTTGCCCGCAAGACCATCCTTCGCGCCCGCAAGCTGGAGGGCCGGGACGCCGCCGGCCGCCGCCGCGTCCGCACCGCCACGGAGGACGTGGTGGGCAACCGCATCGCCAGCGCGTTCCTGTACCGCTTCGTCACCCAGCAGAACCAGTTCCTGCTCTCCGAGGGCGTGAGCCTTCCCCCGGAGTGCAAGCAGGCCCTGGGCGCTGACTTCGACCGGGCGCTGGAGCATCTGGGCGAATGCGCGCTGCTGCACGGCTGCGCCTGGGGCTTCTGGAACGCCGACCATGTGGAGGTCATCGAGGCGGCGAAGAACGCCTATACCGGCTTCTTCCCCCTGCTGGACGAAATGACCGGCGAGCCCCGCCTGGGCGTGCAGTTCTGGCAGATCGCCGCGGAACGCCCGATGTACATCCGCATCTTCGACGAGGAGGGCGTGATGATCCTGCGCGAAGACCGCCACGGTCTGAGCATCGTGCAGGAGAAGGAGCCCTACCGCCGCACCCTGACGACCGACGCGCTAGAAAGCGCCATCCTCGTGGTGGAAGGCTACGGCAGGCTGCCCCTCATCCCCCTGCGCGCCAACAAGGACGCCGCCAGCGAGCTCACCCCGGCCATCAAGGCCAAGATCGACGCCTACGACGCCATCCTCTCCGACTTTGCCGACAACCTTGAGCGTGCCAACGACGTCTACTGGGTGCTGAACAACTTCGGCGGAACGATGGACGACGTGGCGGAACTGCTGGAACAGATCAACCGGGTGAAGGCCGTCGCAAATCTCTCCGACGGCTCTGGCTCCGGCGCAACCGCCGAACCCCGCACCATCGAGGTGCCCTACGCCGCCCGCCGCGAGGCACTCTCCCTGCTGGAACGCGCCCTCTACCAGGACTACATGGCCCTGGACATGGACGCCCTCACCGGCGGCAGTCTGACCAACGTGGCCATCCGCGCCGCGGCGGCCAACCTCCACCTGAAGGCAGACCGCTACGAGTGGCAGCTGCGCCAGTTCGTGCAGGAGCTGCTCGCGCTCATCGGCTGCCCCACGGAGGATATCCGCTTCAACCGCCAGACCATCGCCAACGAGAGCGAGGTCGTCGCCGACATCGCCGCCATGCGCGATGACATCGACCTGCGCACCGCCCTGCGCCTCAACCCCTACATCCAGGAGGAGGAGATCGAGGGGCTGGTTTCCGCACAATAACCCACCGCCTTTGAGGACGCGAAGCACCGCGTCCTTTTTGATTGGAGGAAAATGACATGTCACTGACCCGCAAGCTCCTCAAGGAACTGGAGCTCAACGACAGCGCCATCGAGCGCATCATCGCCGCCCATGTGGAAACGGTGGATGCACTGAGGCAGGAACGGGACGCGGCCCAGGCCCAACGCGATGCACAGCAGGGCGAAACCGCAGCCATTCAGGCGGAATACACCGCCTACCGCGGCCAGGTGGAGGAGGCACGCCGCCTTTCCGCCCGGCGCGAGGCCCTCACCCAGGCCCTTACGGCCCAGGGCGCCAATCCCCAGGCGCTGCCGCTGCTGCTGGACGCTATTCGACTGCCCGAGGAAGCGTGGCAGGATAACAAGCTCACCGATGCAGCGGCCATCCTGCAGCCCTGGCGCGCGAAGTACGGCGGCCTCTTCGCCGTGAAAAATCCCGTGCCGGTAACGAAGGTTCGTCCGCCGGTACATGGCGGGGGCCTGCTCACTCATGCGGACGTGAAACGCATGTCCGCCAGCGACATCAACCGCAACTGGAGCGCAGTGAAAAACGCGCTCAACAACCACTGACATATATATTGGAGGTAATACACCATGGCTATCACCAATTTCATTCCCCAGGTCTGGTCTGCCCGCCTGCAGGAGAACCTGCAGCAGGCGCTGGTTTTCGGCCGTCTGTGCAACCGCAACTACGAAGGCGACATCGCCCAGTGGGGCGATACCGTGCACATCAACATGCTCAACGACATCACCGTCAAGCCTTATGATCCCACCGTGGAAATTGAGGATCCCGAGCAGCTCTCCGGCACCGATGTGACCCTGACGATTGACCACGGCGCCTACTACAACTTCTACATCAACGATGTGGACGCCGCCCAGGCCCGCGCCGATCTGATGGATGCCGCCATGCGCAACGCCGCATACCGCCTGGCTGCCGATGCGGAGAAGCACATCCTCTCCGTCATCACCGAAGGTGCAGGCAGTGTCCTCAACGTGATCTTTCCGACCCCTGAGGAGGGCGGCCTGTACAGCGTTCTGCTGCAGCTGAAGCTGGCCATGGATCAGGCCAATGTGCCGCGCTTCAACCGCAAGCTGGTCATCCCCGCTACGATGGAGTACGTACTGCTGCTGGACGATCGCTTCGTTACCGGCTCCAGCGCTGCCGCTGAAACCCTGGCAGAAGGCTCCATCGCCCGTGCCGCCGGCTTTGATATCTACATCAGCAACGACCTGACCACCCAGCTGATCGCCCTGACTCCCGACGCGGTCACCTTCGCCAACCAGATCACCAAGGTTGACGCCTACCGCCCCGAGAAGGGCTTCTGCGACGGTGTGAAGGGCCTGTGCCTTTCCGGCGCAAAGGTGATCATTCCCGACGCGGTCATCGTCTATAACATGGTCGAGGAGTAATCCATTTCCGGGCTGCATGTGCTCTTGTCGGGGCCATGCAGCCCTTTTTCGGCAATTCCCGGGTTTACAGCCCGGCCGCGTTTCTGTAAAAGGAGGAAATACCCATGACCGTTAAGGTAGCCGATGTGATGCGGTATGTCCGCAATCACTTCATTCGCGATTCCATTTCCGCAGCCTGGACCCATGCAGACGGCACGCTGACCCCCTCCGACGGATTCCATCCCGGCATGTGGATCGCAGTTGCCGGGGGAGACGCTCCTTGTGGCGTCTACCAGCTGGATGAGAAGGGCGGCATCCCCGATCTGGGCGACACGAGCTGGACCGGCACGGTATACCGTCTCAATCCCCCCGCCGATTTCATCCGCCTGTGCGGAGATATCGCCTGCTGGGCCGCCGCCAGCCCCGATCCAGCCGTCACCGGCGAGAAGCTGGGCGAGTACAGCGTTTCCCGCCGCGCCATCACCTGGCAGGAGGCCTTCGCTCCCGCCCTCGCCCCTTACCGCCGCATGTTTGCAGAGGTGACGCTATGATCGAAAAGTGGTTTGAACCCTTCACGCTCCTGGAGAGGCAGTCCACGCCCGACGGCCTGGGCGGCGAGATCGCTGCCTATGCGGAGTGCCTGTCCTTCCGGGGCGTACTGACCTTCACCGCCGGGGACAGCCCTGCTCACGGCGGTCAGCCAGCCCTTCGGGAGGAGCCGGTGCTCTTGCACGAATACGACGTGACCCTCTCCCCAGGCGATTACATCTGCAGGGAAAAGGATAAGGCCGTCTACCGCGTTTCCAGCCGTACGGACAGCATGCGTGCTCCGGCATTTTCCGGCCTGCGCTTTGCCCAGGTGAACGTGGAAAGGGTGGTGATCCCGTGCTGAGCCACATCTTCTCTGCCCTGACCGATCACCTGAGCCGGCTGACGATCCCCGTGTACCAGGCGGACTGCGTCCCCGAGGGCGCCGCTTTCCCCTACGTCACCGCTGAGATCGCCGCGCCCCTGACGCCGGTCTCCGCCGGCAGCCTCACCCTGACGGTGTGGAGCCGCAGCAGCTCAGCGCATACCGAGCGCCTTGCAAAGCTGGACGCACTCCACCGTCTGCTGCCCCCTCGCGGCGCATGGCTGACCGTCGAAACCGGCGCGATCACCCTCACCGGCGACGGCCCCGTCCGCTGCCTGCAGGACGGGGTACTGCTGGGCGCCCAGTCCCGCTGGACGCTGCGCTTCTTTCCGTCCACATAAAGGAGGCTGACCATGACCACAAAGTACACCTGCGCACTGGACGGCGTGTCCCTGGCTTCCCTGGATGACCGCATCTGCATCCTGGATATCCGTGAGGACACGCCCCTTCTGCGCCTTGACCGTTTTCTCCTTCCCCGGGGCGGACAGCAGATCCGCCCCGTCCGGGAGAGCCTTACTGTCCGCGTCACCTTCGCCATCCAGGAGGAGCAGCCCCGGCTGCGCCGCGCTGCCATGCAGAACGTACAGACCTGGGCTGCCAAGGGCGGCATGCTGACCGTCTCCGACCGGCCCGGCCAGCGGCTGGCGGTGGTGTGCAGCGAGTTTCCTTCCATGTCCGCCGAGGACTGGACAGAGCCGCTGACGCTCACATTCATCACCGCCCGCTGCCCCTATTGGGAAGACGCCGAGGCCACATTTCTCACCACCTCCGGCGCATCCGTCTTCACTGTTCCCGGCACAGCAGGGGAAGCTCCGGTGAGCGTTACCGTAACCAATACCGGCTCCGAACCCGTGACCCGCCTGAGCCTGCAGTGCGGCACGACCTGGCTCATCTTTGAGGACATCCGTCTGCCCGCAGGCGGCAAGTGCTATGTGGAGGCCGGGGACGGTCTGCTGAGCGCCGTCATCAGCGGCGAGAGCATCCTGGCCAAGCGTACTGCCGGCAGCGATGACCTGCTGCTGGCTCCCTGCGGGGAAACCAGCCGCGTGCAGGCAACGGCCCTCCAGCCCATGGAGGCCCTCTGGAAGGCAAGGGGGCGGTACGCATGATCCGCCTGCCCCGCCTTCTGGATGCAGCCCAGCGGGAGAAAGCACGACTGCTGCCGGTGAAGCTCTCGCTGCATCTGGCGCTGTCCGGGCTGTCCACCGCGGAAATGCTGCTCCCGCCGGACGCCCCGGAGATCGCCCTGCGCGACCTGGTGGAGCTCTACGACGAGCAGGGCAGCGTCGGCGTCTTCCGCGTCACGGCGGTGGAGACCGATGAAACCCATGCCCGCCGGGTGAAGCTCACCCACGGCCTTTGCACCCTGGGCGACAGCGTCATCCCTGCCCAGGGCTTCATGGACAGCGTGGCAGAGGCCCTCGCCCGGCTGCTGGACTGCCAGACCATTCCCATGTGGGCCCCCGGCGACGTGGAGACCCCCGATGACCTCACCGTCATCTTCGCCACGGAGTACGCCAGCCTCCTCGACGCGCTGAACGCCCTTCTGGGCATGCTCCCCGAAGGCTACGCGCTGGACTTCGATCAGTCCGCCATGCCCTGGCAGCTGCACATCCGCGCCCTGACGGACACGCCCTTCTGCGAGGGCCGCCTGTGCCGCAACGTGGGCAGCGTCCGCCATCAGGTGGATGGCAGCCGCCTGTGCACCCGCGTGTATCCCTTCGGCGCGGAGGTCGATACGGGGCGCATCACCCTGGTGCCCCTCACCGGCAGCGACCACCTCGAATCCGCCGCTGTGCAGGAGCTGGGCCTCATCAGCCGCACCTTCCAGGATGACCTGATCTTCGACGTGCCCACGCTGCAGTCCGTGGCGGAGATGTACCTGTCCCGCCACAGTGAGCCGGAGATCACCACCGTCCTCACCGCCGCGGACCTGTCCGCCGCCACGGGCGAAAGCATCGACTGCTTCCGCGTGGGTCGGATGTGCCGCCTCTGCCTGCCGGACATGGGCCTGACCGTGCAGCACCGCATCGTCGCCATCGACAAGCAGGACGTATACGGCGCACCCGGTCAGGCCGTTGTGACCCTCTCCAACCGCATGAAGCAGCAGTCCGAGGAGGACGAGGTGGCCGAGCTGGTGCGCCTTGTCACCGCCGGGAAGCTGCTGGGCGGCACCGTCACCACGGTGGAGGAGCGCAACTACGCCCACGGCACCTATACCGCGCCGGTGGTGCACTACTTCAGCGTGGAGGATTGGGCTGCCCTGCTGGACGCCCGCGTCACCTTCTTCGTGCCTGCGGGCGCGACCATCCGCGACGTGCGGGTGGACGGCAACGCCCCGGCGGATGACGAATGGAAGCCCGGCGCCTTCAGCCTTATGCCCTATTTGAAGCGCGACGAGCTCGGCTCCATCGCCAAGGGGCAGCATGCCGTCAGCTTCCTCCCCTATGGCTCCTCCGCCTCCGACAGCGTCGGCGTGACCTCCACCGTCACCATGACCGTCATCGAAAAAACCACCACCTGAGGTACGCTATGATCAACATTGATAAACTGATTTCCGACTTTGAGGACTGCCTCGGCTGGCCCTACAAGACCCCCGGCACCAACGACCAGCGGGGCATCGACTGCTCCGGCATGTTCGTCAGGGCCTACCGGCTGCAGGGCCAGCGCATCTATCACGGCAGCAACACCATCTGGCGCAGGCATCTGCGGGAAAAGGGCCCCATCGACACCGTCCGCGACCTGCGCCCCGGCATGGCGGTGTTCAAGTGGAAGCCCGACACCCCTGCCAAATTCAGCGACGACGAGGGCGACTTCTGCCACATCGGCCTGGTCACCAGCGTCAGCCCGCTGCGCATCGTCCATGCCTCCACCGAGGGCATGAAGGTCAAGGCAGACCGCAAGATCGGCCGCTGGAAGTACTGGGGCGTGCTGGCAGCCGCCGAACAGCCTGCCGACTCCATCCCCGCCATCCCGGCAGACGAGCGCGGTTTGCTCCGCCGGGGCGACCGCGGCGAGGCCGTGCGCGTCCTGCAGCGCTGCCTGCGCTCCGCCGGGTACGATCTGGCCATCGACGGCGTCTTCGGGCGCATCACCCTGGAGTGCGTCAAGTCCTTCCAGGCCACTCATGACCTGGTCCGGGACGGCGTCGTCGGGCCGCTCACCTGGGGCAAGCTGGAGGAGGTCTGCCGGGAGGTGATGCCCGGATGACGGAAGCCATCATCGTCGCCATCATTTCCGGCGCATGCACCCTCATCGGCAGCTGCGCGGGCGTGATCGCCTCCTCCCGGCTGACCCAGTACCGCCTGGCTCAGCTGGAGAAGCAGGTCAACCGCCACAATCAGGTGATCGAGCGCACCTTCCGCCTGGAGGGCCGCATGGATGAAGCCGAGCACGACATTCGCGACCTGAAAGCCGCGAGAAAGGAATGATCCCATGAAAATCAACTGGAAGGTCCGCCTGCGCAACAAGACCTGGCTGGCCTCGGTGCTGGCGCTGATCGTCAGCTTCGTCTACGACCTGCTGGCGATGGTGGAATTTGTCCCGCCCCTGTCGGAGGACTGGCTGCTGTCCCTGCTGCAGACGCTGCTGACGCTCCTGACCGCCCTGGGCGTAGTGATCGACCCCACCACCGACGGCGCCGCCGACTCTGACCGCGCCATGACCTACTGACCCCTGGCCCCTCCGCTCATGGGGGGGCCTTTTTTGATTGCGCTTCTCCGGTGCGCATGCTATAATGGTAGCGAATCCCCGAAAGGAGGCGCGCCCATGTCCACCCTTGTCCTGGCTGATATTCACGGCAATCTGCCTGCGCTGGAAGCCGTGCTGGCCCATCCGGCGGCGCAAAAATGCGCGGGCATCGTGTCCCTGGGGGATCACGTCAACTTCGGCCCCCAGAGCCGCGCGGTGCATGACCGGCTGGTGGATCTGGGCGCGTTCATGCTGCTGGGCAACCACGAGGAGCGCCTGACCCGTCCGGCGGATGCAGAGTTCGACGGCTACAACTGGCGGCTGATGCGCTGGGCGGCGGAGCAGATGCGCGGCATTGACCTGCGCCTGCCCACGGATCTGCGCAGAGGCAGCGTCCTCTTCACCCACGGCACACCGGGGGATCCCTATCATCTGGTGCAGCCGCCGGAGGTGCCGGACCTGCTGGACGCGCTGCCCGGTGAGGTGACGCTGCTGCTTTCCGGGCACAACCACACCCCCTGGGACGTGACGCACTGCGGCAGACGCGGCGTCAACCCCGGCAGCACCGGCATGCGGGAGCTGCCGCCCGGCTCCACGGAATATGGCGAGCCCGGCCTCGCGCCCTTCCTTGTGCTGGACGGCACGGAGGTCACCCACCACACCGCCCATTATGACGTGAACGACGTTGCGCGGGCCTTCATTGCCACCGGCGCGGCCCTCATTGCGCCGGAGCTGAGCCGCGCGGTGCTGCACGTCATGCACACGGCAGAACCCCAGGGCGCAATGCAGCTCATCCGGCACGTCAGCACCGTCGCGGCAGGCATGGGCCTCACCCTTGCGGATGAATCCGCCTGGAAGGCCGCCGACCGCACTTTCCCCTGGCCGGAGGCGATCCCCTCCGAAGAATACTGGTACAACATGGAGAAGTCCTTATGAATACATCAACGATTGCGGCCATCGCCACCGCTCCCGGACAGGGCGGCGTGGCCATCGTCCGCCTGAGCGGCCCCGAAGCAGAGCGCATCCTCTATGAAGTGTTTCAGCCCGCAAAAAAAGGGGCGACGCCCCCCAGCCATATGCTGACCTACGGGCATGTCTATGACGGCGATTCCACCGTGGATGAGTGCATGGCCGTCCTCATGCGCGCGCCCCGCTCCTACACCCGCGAGGATGTGGCGGAGATCCAGCTCCACGGCGGCGGATACATCGCTCAGCGGGTGCTGGAACTCTGCCTGCGTCACGGCGCGGAGCTGGCTGCTCCCGGCGAATTCACCCGGCGGGCGTTCCTGAACGGGCGCATCGACCTTTCCCAGGCGGAGGCCGTCATGAACCTCATCGCGGCCCAGGGCGATCAATCCCACCGCGCGGCAATGCGCCAGCTCAAGGGCGGCGCGTCGAGCTTCATCCGCAAGGCCGCGGACGAGCTCTACGCCATCCAGGCAGGCGTGGCGGCCTGCATCGACTACCCCGAGGAGATCGACGAATCCGAGGCCGCCGCTGATATGCTCCCCCGCACGGAAGCCCTCGCCGCACAGATCGATTCCGCCTGTGACGAGCGGGCGGCGCGAATCCTGCAATCCGGCCTGCGCGTGGCCCTCTGCGGCCAGCCCAACGTGGGCAAGTCGAGCCTGCTCAACGCCCTGCTGGGCGAGGAGCGCGCCATCGTCACGCCCATCCCCGGCACCACCCGCGACATGGTGCAGGGCGATCTCATTCTGGGCGGCAGCGTCATCCACCTGACGGACACCGCCGGCCTTCACGCCACCGACGACCCGGTGGAGCAGCTGGGCGTGGCACGCGCCCGCCGCGCCATGGAGGACGCCGACCTTGTCCTGGCCGTCTTTGACCAGAGCCGCCCCCTGGACGCGGATGACCGCGCCCTCCTTGCCGAACTGCAGGGCCGCAACGTGCTGATCGTGCTGAACAAGGCGGACTTGTCCCCCGTGCTGTCTTCTGCCGACGTGACCGCGCTGCTTGATGCGCCCATCCTCACCGTCTCCGCGGCGGACGAAGCGACCCTCGCGCCGCTGAAGGCCTTCCTTGCCGAGCAGGCCGCCGTCAGCGACAATCTGGCCCTCACCCAGCCCCGCCATGTGGAAGCTGCCCGCCGCGCCGCGCGTCACCTGCGCCAGGCCGCGGAAACCGCCCGCGCCCTCTCGGTGGACATGGCCTCCATCGACCTGCAAGCCGCCCAGCTGGCCCTGGCCGAAATCACCGGCGACGAGGTCGAGGAGCGTCTGCTGGACCGGGTGTTCGGCATGTTCTGCGTAGGCAAGTGAAAGGCTTCGCCCCCTTTCCTCGCCCAGCCTGGCCGTTGCCGGAATCGTCCGCTACGCTGCACAAAACAAATAGCAAAAATATGAAATATTTTGGCCGCCTCGTGCGTTATGTATGTAGATACACGCATGAAAGGCGGTCTTTTTATGAGAAAGCTGCTGGCTATATTACTGATGGCGCTGTGCACGATGGGCGCGGCATTCGCGGAGGAGGCGGAGGTCTTCACCGAGGGTGATTTTTCGTATGTGCTGACGGATGAGGGCGCGGTGATTACCGACTACGCCTTCCCCGACGGCGTAATGGAACGCCTCACTATCCCAGAAACGCTGGGTGGCGCGCCAGTGGTGGGTATCGCTGAATCCGCGATGTGGCATGAGTATATCGTATATACCATCGAGATACCCGCAACGATGACAATGCTTCCAGAAGGCGAGTTCGGTTACGGCACGGAGATCGTTCTCCATCCCAACAACCCGCACTTCACCAACAAAGATGGTTTCCTTATTGATGCACGGACGAACACGCTGCTGCATGCGTCGCCCTCCGCAGCAGAGAAGCCCCTTCCCGCCGTCACTCGTCTGGGGGACGAATGCCTGAAAAACTGGCACGCCGAGGGTCACATCATCCTGCCGGACACACTGACTTCCATCGGCGCTGGAGTGTTCTACGACTGTGTGGACGTGACCGGCGTAACCATCCCCGCTGGCGTGACGGAGATCGGCGCAGGCGCCTTCAACTGCACCTCCCTGACCGAAATCAAGCTGCCTCCGGGCCTCACCAGCATTCCCCACCTGATGCTGAGCTGCAACGATATCACTGAGATCACCATCCCGGCGAGCGTCAAAAGCATCGGCAGCTGGGCGTTTTACCTCTGCCCGCTGACAAAGGTGGATATCCCCGCAACGTGCACCTTTGTGGCTTGGGACGCCTTTGACCCGGAGGTGGAGCTTTTCTTCCACGGCTACGGTCAGCTGGAGACCTACTTCGAATACGTCGAGCGCACCGGTGACGACTCCCTGCTGGAGGAATACACCCTTGACCTGTTCGAGTACGAGCTGACCGATGAAGGCGCTGTCATCACCAACTGGAACTACAACGGCTACGGCGATGGGGTGCCGCGGGTTATCACACTTCCCTCCGAACTGGGCGGACAGCCGGTTATCGGCATCGCCGACAACGCGCTGAATACCTATGAAATGTATTATGAACACAGCTTCGCCCTCGTCATCCCCGAAGGCGTGAAGTGGCTGTCTGACGATGCATTCTGGTGCTGCCACAATGCGGATGCGATTTACTTTCCCGCCAGCCTGACGGATATCCCGGAGGGCTGCTTCGACCATGTGCACGCCGAGTTCATCGTTGCGGAAGGAAATCCGCGTTACGAAATGCGTGATGGCTTCCTCATCGACAAGCAGACGGATACGCTCCTCTTCACCACGCCGCAGTGCGCGGATAAGCCCATCCCCGCCGTCCGCCGCATCGGTTCCAGCAGCATGGAAAACTGGGGCACCGAGTGGGGACAGAACGTAGTCATCCCGGAGGGCGTAGAGGAGATCGGCTCCTTTGCGTTTTACGACTGGGAACTCGGCCATCTCACCCTGCCCGAGAGCCTGCGTGTAATCGAAACAGAGGCTTTCTGCGTGGTCATCACGGAGCCTGTTGTGATTCCGGCATCGGTGGAGCTGATACAGCGCGGCGCTTTCTTTTATGATGAAACGTCCGTCATCGTCGCCAGCGATTCCACTCACTTCGAGACCGCCGAAGAGTACGAAGCCCGCGTCGGGTATCGTTGGTGGGGCGACGAGGAATGAGGCCCTGCAACCCCTCAGTCACCTTGCAGCGACAGCTCCCCGCCTCGGGGAGCCTTTTTTCATGCGTTGACACCTGCCAGCGGTTATGCTATCATACAGAAAACCACTCCACAAGGAGCGTTGCAAATGAAAAAGCTGATTGACCTGTCCGCTGCGATGTGGCGTATGCATGAGCTTGGCAGCGATATCTGGCACGAGGCCCATGTCCCCGGCAGCGTTTATGCCGACCTCATGGCCGACGGCACCATGCCCGATCCCTTTTACCGCGACAACGAGTTTGCCTTCTTCGACCTGATGAAGAAGGACTGGGAATATGTGTGTTCCTTCCCCGCGCCGCAGGAGCTTCCCTCCCGGGTGGAGCTGATCTGCGAAGGCCTTGACACCCTGGCGGACGTGTTCCTCAACGGCACGCCCATCGGCCATGCGGACAACATGCACATCACCTGGGAGTGGGACGTGAAGTCCCTGCTGCACGAGGGCGAGAACGAGCTGCGCATCATCTTCCGCAGCCCGATCAACTACTGCGCCGAGGCGGCCGAGCGCGCTCCCGGTTGGGAGTCCTCCGATGCGACCCCCGGCTTCCGCCACCTGCGCAAGGCCCACTGCATGTTCGGCTGGGACTGGGGCCCCCGTCTGCCCGACGCGGGCGTGTGGCGGCCCATTTACCTGCGCTGCTGGGAAGAGGCCGTCATCACCACGGTGGACTTCCGCCAGGTGCATCACGAGGATGGCCGCGTGGAGGTTGGTCTGCGCCCCTGGATCCGCCAGCGGGACGAGGATATCTGCCCCGAATGGCAGGCCGTCATCACCGCCCCCGACGGCACGGTGATCACCTCGAAAATGCTCCCCGACGACGCCGAAGTGCATACGCTCGCCATTCCTGATCCCCAGCTCTGGTGGCCCCGCGGCTACGGCGACCAGCCTCTGTACACGGTGGAAGTCCGCGCAATCGTGGACGGCGTGGTGGTGGATACCTACACCCGCCGCATCGGCCTGCGCACCCTCTCCGTCAGCCGGGAGAAGGATCAGTGGGGCGAGGAATTCTGCCACATTGTCAATGGGGTCAAGATCTTCGCCATGGGCGCGGACTACATCCCTGAGGACAACATCCTCGCCCGCGTCACCCCCGAGCGCACCCGCCGTCTGCTGGAGGACGCTGCCCTTGCCAACATGAACACCGTGCGCATCTGGGGCGGCGGATACTACCCGGACGATTTCTTCTACGATATCTGCGATGAACTTGGTCTTCTCGTCTGGCAGGACCTGATGTACGCCTGCGCCTTCTACGACCTGACGGAGGATTTTGAAGCCTCCATCTGCGTGGAGACCCGGCAAAACGTGCAGCGGCTGCACCACCATGCCTCGCTGGCGCTCATCTGCGGCAACAATGAGATGGAGATGTTCATGGGCTATGCCAACGACAGCCTCGTCCACGGCAGCAACGGCTTTTCCCCCAAGAACCGCCGCCATGTCACCGACTATGTGAAGATGTTCGAGTACCTCCTGCCCCGCCTTGTCAGGCAGCATGCGCCGGATACCTTCTGGTGGCCGGCGTCCCCCTCCTCCGGCGGCGACTTCGACAATGCCAACGACTTCAACCGCGGCGACGTGCATTACTGGGACGTCTGGCACGGCGAGAAGCCCTTCACCGAGTACCGCAAGTTCTTCTTCCGCTACGCCAGCGAGTTCGGCTTCCAGTCCTTCCCCTGCCTCAAAACCGTCGAGTCCTTCACCGAGCCCGGCGACCGCAACATTTTCTCCCGCATCATGGAGCGCCACCAGCGCAACGGCGCCGCCAACGGCAAGATCATGGCCTACCTGGCCCAGACCTTCAAGTATCCCACCAGCTTTGACGACCTGTTCTATGCTTCCCAGCTCCTGCAGGCGGAGGCCATCCGCTACGGCGTGGAGCACTGGCGGCGCAACCGCGGCCGCTGCATGGGCGCGATCATCTGGCAGCTCAACGACTGCTGGCCCGTGGCAAGCTGGTCGTCCATCGACTACTTCGGCCGCTGGAAGGCCCTGCACTACGCGGCAAAGCGGTTCTTTGCGCCCGTCATGATCTCCGCCGAGGAGGAGGGCGAGCTGAGCCAGAATCCGAAGATCAACGAGTACCGCACCGCACCCATCGAGCGCTCCGTCCGCCTGAACGTGGCCAACGAGACCATGCAGGATGTGACCGGCACCGTCCACTGGGCGCTGCGCACGGCGGGCGGGAGCCCCGCTGGCAATTCCGCCATCGTCCGCGAGGGCAGCATGGAGGTCACCGTGCCTGCGCTGTCCGCGTTGTGGCTGGACAAGCTGGTCTTCGATGACGCGACCCTCACCGGGCACTACGTCAGCTTCGACTTCACGGTCAGTGGAGCAGTCGTCAGTGAGGGCACAGCGATCTTCTGCGCGCCCAAACACTTCGACTTCCTCGACCCGCAGCTGGAAGTGACCGCCGACGGCGACGAGATCATCGTCCGCGCCTCCTCCTTCGCACGGCAGGTGTGGATTGAGTCCGACGACGCGGACATGCTTCTCTCCGACAACGCCTTCGACATGAACGCAGGCGAAAAGCGCATCCGCGTTCTGCGCGGCAAGGCGGAAAACCTGCGCATCCGCAGCGTGTACAATCTGCAATAACTCCATGGGGCTGCTCAAGGCGGCCCCTTTTTTCTGCATCGCTTGCTTCGCGCCCGGTTTTGCTGTATACTATCCCATATTCATCCCTTCGAGGTGCCGCTATGACACAAAAAGCATCCATCGCAGGCAACACGAATACCAGCCTGCTGAAGCTGATCGCACTGCTGTTTATGTTCCTTGATCACGCTGGCAAGATGTGCTTCCCCGACCTGCCGGATCTGCGTGTTCTGGGGCGCATTGCCTTCCCGCTGTACTGCTGGTGCATGGTGGTGGGCGCAGCAAATACCCGTTGCTTCCCCAGGTACATCCTGCGAATCGGCCTGATCGGCCTGATCTCCCAGCCGCTGTACATGGTTGCGCTCCATCACCCCTGGAACGACTTCAACATCTTCCTGACGCTGCTGGTGGCGCTGCTTGGCCTTTGGGGACTGCGGGAGAAAAAGTACTGCAGCCACATCTGGGCGCCGGTGGTTGCCCTCGCCCTGGCCTGGCTGCTGGATGTGGACTACGGCTGGAAGGGCGTACTGCTGATCCTGCTGCTGTGGGCCGTAAAGGACTCCCGCCCGGGTATCGCTGCGGTGATGGTGGCCTTCTGCCTGTACTGGGGCAGCAGCTCCTACACGCTGGGCAGCCTGTTCGGGCTGAGCCTGACCGGATTTACCCGCACCAGGCTGGGCATGATGCTCTCCCCCTTTCTGCGGATGCAGGGCATGGCGCTGCTGTCCCTGCCGCTGATGCTGTGGACCATTCCCGGGCAGGTACGTCTGCCGAAGTGGGCCGGCTACGCCATCTATCCGGCGCATCTGGTGCTGCTGATCGGCCTGGAATACCTGATGGGCAAGACCGTCCATTGGGAGCACCTCGGCAATGCCTGGCAGCAATTCATCGCGCTGTTTTGACGGGAGGATGAAGCATGCTTGAACCCCGTCTGCGCCTGGCCATCAACACCATGGCCGTGAGCATCGCCCGCATATTGGCGGATGCGCAGCCTTCCATCTACCTCTACGGCTCCGTGACGGCGGAGGATTACCACCCCGGCTGGAGCGATATCGACCTGCTGGTGCTGACCCGGGAGCCCATCACGGAGGCGCAAGCCTCCGCACTGGTGACGCTCCGCCAAGCCCTTGCCTCCCGCGACCCGGATACGCCCCATTACCGCCTCTTTGAGGGCGGCATGCTCGACCTGGGCAGCTTCCTCACCGGCGGCGAGACCCGCGTGGTCTACTGGGGCACCACCGGCGAGCGCATCAAGACCAGCCATGCCTTCTCCGCCTTTGACCGCATGTCGCTTTTACAGACAGGCCACCTCCTGCTGGGCAAGGACGTGCGCCGCCATATCGAAATGCCGGATTATGCCCAGATCACAGCCGCCATCGCCGATCATACCCACACCATCCGCGAGCATGGCCGGGGCGCGCGGAGCATCTATGCCTACGGGTGGCTGCTGGATATCGCCCGGTGTATGTATGTGCTGGTGAACGGCCGCCCCATCACCAAGACCGCCGCGGCCCAGTGGGCGCTGGACGAGCGCGTCTGCCCCTGCCCGGCGGAGCTCTCCATGGCGCTGACGGTGCGCCGCCAGCCGGAGCTGATCCGGGACGAAGGCGTCCTCGCCTACGCCGAGGGCCTGACGGAGGCCATCCAGTCCTTCGCGGCGCTGCTGGAGAAGGCGCTGGGGATGCAGGAATATCAAGGAGGAACACCATGAACGTTTCACCCATTGGCGCTATCCTCGGTGCCCTGCTGATGCTGCTGATCTGCCGTTCTCTCTTCGGTTGTGAGGTTCGCAGCCATCAGTCCGCCAAGGCCAGCAAACGCTACAAAGCAGAAGTACCTTTGGGACGGCGCTGGCTGTTGCTGGACGCACCCCGCTATGTGCGCGACAAGTACAGCAAGCTGGAACGCAAGGTCATCAAGGCAACCTTCATCGTCCAAGTACTACGCGGGATGAACCTCACGTTGCACGCGCTGTTTCTGCCGGTAATTGTGGGGGCTCTTCTGGCAGACGGTAAGTGGATCTCTCGCATATTTTTCAGCTACATCCTGGTCTGCGGCGGCTGCATCATCCTCCTCGGTATGATGGAGTGGTCCTTCCACCCCAACCGTGAACGCGTCCGTAATGGCAAAAAGCCCTGCAACTGGTAAGACCGCCTTGCGCGGTTTTTTCGTACACCAAGAAAACTGTACAAATCCTCCGCAACCATGTATAATGTTAGCAATACGCGCAAGGGAGGCAGGCACATGGAGCTGAACATGCAGGAAGCTCTGCGCTATTTGGGCGCACAAAGCCCTGACGCGGCCCTGCTCACCGGCCTCACCGCCCTGGCGGAAGAGCTGCAAAGCCGCATCACGCCGCGCTTCACCTGGGCGCTGACGGATACAGCCGAACTCGCGCTGCCCGGCCAGCTGGCCCAGCGGATGCTCGCGGACTGCCCGCGATCCGCCGTGCTGGTATGCACCCTCGGCGCGGAATTCGACCGGTGGATGCGGCAGCTTTCCGCCCGCGATATGGCCCGCGCCGTCATGCTGGACGCGCTGGGCAGCGTATATGTGGAAGCCGGCTGCGATGCGGCGGAGAACGCCATCCGCGCCCGCTTCCCCGGCAAGCACCTGACCGACCGCTTCTCCCCCGGCTATGGCGATCTGCCGCTGGACGTGCAGCCCCGATTGCTGGAATCTGCCGGGGCCGGCCGCATCGGCGTGGCGGTCACCGATACCCTGATGATGACCCCGCAAAAGAGCGTCAGCGCCATCGTCGGCATTGCCGATGCGCCGCAGCCTGCCCGCGTGCGCGGCTGCGCCCATTGCGCGCTGAACAAGACCTGTCCATACAGAAAGGCTGGTGCCACCTGCCATGTTTGACACGAAAAAACTCACCTTCCTGGACGGCGCGATGGGCACCATGCTCCAGCGCGCAGGGCTCCAACCCGGCGAGCTGCCGGAGCTGGTGGCCCTGAACAAACCGGATATGCTCACCGCCATCCACCGCCAGTACATTGAGGCAGGCTCGGATATCGTCTATGCCAACACCTTCGGCGCGAACCGCCGCAAGCTGCAAAAGCTGGGCGTTTCGGTGGAGGAGGTCGTCATGGCCTCCATCGCCGCGGCGAAGAAGGCCTGCGAGGACTCCTCCGCCCGGATAGCACCCGGAGCCCGGGTGGCGCTGGACGTCGGTCCCCTGGGCGAGCTGCTGGAACCCCTGGGGACGCTCCCCTTTGAGGCTGCGGTGGACATGTTCGCCGAGATCGTCCGTGCGGGCGTGAAGGCCGGGGCGGATTGCATCGTCATCGAGACCATGACCGACCTGCAGGAGGCCCGCGCCGCCCTCATCGCAGCGAAGGAGAACAGCGATCTGCCCGTGCTGGTCACCATGAGCTTTGATGAAAGCGGACGTACCTTCACCGGGTGCACGGCGGCTTCGATGGCCGCGACACTGACGGGCCTGGGCGCGGACGCCATCGGCGTGAACTGCTCCCTGGGCCCCAAGCAGCTGCTGCCCATCCTGCGGGAGATCTGCGCGAATACCCATTTGCCGGTGATCGCCAAGCCCAACGCGGGCCTGCCCGACCCAGTGGACGGCCACTACGATCTCTCCCCAGCCGATTTCGCCGAAGCCATGGCAGAGGCCGTCGCGGCGGGTGTGTCCGTTATCGGCGGCTGCTGCGGCACCAATCCGGACTACATCCGCGCCCTGCATGAGCGCGTGAAGGACATGACCCCCGGTCAGCGGGAAATCCACCGCACGAGCATGGTCTGCACCGCCACGAAGGCCGTCACCATTGACGGCGTGCGGGTCATCGGCGAGCGCATCAACCCCACCGGCAAGAAGCGCTTCCAGCAGGCGCTGCTGGCGGGCGACATGGACTACATTGTGGACATGGCCATCCAGCAGGAGGACGCAGGCGCGGACATCCTCGATGTCAACGTCGGCTACCCCGGCGTGGAGGAGGCCGCCATGCTGCCCCTGGTGGTGCGCAAGCTCCAGGAGGCCACCAATCTTCCCCTGATGCTGGACTCCACCAACCCCGACGCGTTGGAGGCGGGCCTGCGGGTGTACTGCGGCAAGGCGGCGGTCAACTCCGTCAACGGGGATGAGAAGGTCCTCGCCCGCATCCTGCCCATCGTGAAGAAATACGGCGCGGCCGTCGTGGGCCTGACGCTGGACGAAACCGGCCTGCCCAGGACCGCTGACGAGCGCATCGCCATTGCAAAGCGCATCCTTGCCGCCGCGGAAAGCCACGGCATCACCCGGGAGAACCTGTGGATCGACTGCCTGACGCTGACGGTCTCCGCCCAGCAGGATCAGGCCCGCGCCACGCTGGACGCCGTCCGCCGGGTGACGGAGGAATTGCACCTCCCCACGGTGCTGGGCGTATCGAACATTTCCTTCGGGCTGCCCAACCGCCCGCTGATGGCCCGCACCTTCCTCACCCAGGCCATGGCTGCCGGCCTGACGCTGCCCATCATCAACCCCAATTTGACGGACATGATGGACGCCATCGCCGCCCACCGCGTTCTCTCCGGAGAGGACGCAGGCTGCCGCGTTTATGTGGATCGCTTCGCCAATGCGGCAGCACCCGCTGCTGCACCGGCCGCCCCCTCCGCGATGACACTGGAGGAGGCCATCGTCCGCGGCCTGAAGGGCGATGCATCCCGGCTGGCCCGCGAGGCCATTGCCTCCTCCACCGGCCTGGAGCTGGTGGAAAACGTCCTCATCCCCGCGCTGGACAAGGTCGGCGCGGACTACGAGGCCGGACGCGCCTTCCTGCCCCAGCTTCTTTCCGCGGCGCAGGCGGCTCAGGCGGTGTTCGCCGTCATCCAGGAAAGCATGGGCGAAGGCGACGCCGTCCGCAAAGG
Source organism: Clostridia bacterium (assembly GCA_017513475.1). Lineage (GTDB taxonomy): Bacteria > Bacillota > Clostridia > Christensenellales > Aristaeellaceae > UBA11524. Next base: position 57,870 of record JAFXFR010000027.1, on the reverse strand, counting down.
CAAGGTGATCATCGCCACCGTGAAGGGCGACATCCACGACATTGGCAAGAACATCGTCAAGACGGTGATGAGCAATTACGGCTACCAGATCATCGACCTGGGCCGCGACGTGCCGCCGGAGACCATCGTGGAAGCGACCCTCCGTGAGGACGTCTGCCTGGTGGGCCTGTCCGCGCTGATGACCACCACCCTCCCCGCGATGGAGGAGACCGTCCGCCAGCTGAACAAGCTGCCCCATCCCCCGGCCATGATGCTGGGCGGCGCAGTGGTCACCCCGGACTACGCAGAGCATCTCGGCTGCCATTATGCCAAAGACGCCAAGGCCTCCGTCGAGATCGCCCGCGCCATCCTTAGTTGATCCCCAATAAATCATAGAAAAGAGGTCGAAGACCTTGCCGATCAAGATCCCCAATGACCTGCCCGCTGCCGCGAAGCTGCGCAGTGAGAACATCTTCGTGATGGCCGCCGACCGCGCCGTCACCCAGGACATCCGCCCGCTGAAGATCCTGCTGCTGAACCTGATGCCCACCAAGATCGCCACGGAGACCCAGCTGGCGCGCCTGCTGGGCAACACGCCCCTGCAGGTGGAGATGGACCTGCTGATGGTGGAATCCCACGTCAGCAAGAACACCTCTGCCGAGCACATGCTGGCCTTCTACAAGACCTTCGACCAGGTGCGCGACAACACCTATGACGGCATGGTCATCACCGGCGCGCCGGTGGAGCAGCTGCCCTTCGAGGAGGTCGACTACTGGGAGGAGCTGTGCACGATCTTCGAGTGGACAAAGACCCACGTGACCTCCACCTTCCACATCTGCTGGGGCGCGCAGGCGGGCTTGTACTATCACTGGGGCATCCCCAAGAAGCCCCTGCCCAGGAAGCTCTCCGGCGTATACCGCCACAGGGTCGTGCACAAGGGCAGCATCCTCTTCCGCGGCTTTGACGACACCTTCATGGTGCCCCAGTCCCGCTACACCACGGTGGATGAGGCGGATATCCTCGCCCGCCCGGAGCTGAAGATCCTCGCCGAATCCGACGAGGCCGGTGTGTACGCCATCTCCACCCACGGCGGACGGCAGATCTTCATCACCGGCCACTCGGAGTATGACGCAGACACCCTCCTGAACGAGTACACCCGCGACGTGAAGGCCGGCATCAACCCGGATATCCCCGTCAACTACTTCCCCGATGACGACGACACCAGGGAGCCCGTCTGCACCTGGCGTTCCAGCGCGAACCTGCTGTACTGCAACTGGCTGAACTACTTCGTCTACCAGGCGACGCCCTACGACCTGAACAAGGTCGGCGTGGTGCTGATGGACGACCACATGCCCGCGTGGATCCGGGACGAGAAGAAGTGACCATCATCCTCACGCAACCTGGTAGTCCGCGCGACTGCGAGCGCGGCAAGACGACTGCATGACCATACACAATCCTCGCGCGCTCAGCCGGACAGGAGCGGACGACTCCATCGCGAGCCGGATGCAGCGGCACGCTGCTGCCCGCGCGGATCCGGGACGAGAAGAAGTAACTTGAAGGGAGTACACCTATGCTGCACATCATCAACGCTCATCTGAAGCCCATCACTTCCCCCGACATCCCCTGCGGCGAGATGCTTATCGACGGCGGCAAGATCGTCTCCATCGGTAAAACCGTAAATGCGCCGGAGGGCTGCGAGATCATCGACGCAGAGGGCGCGCTGGTCTGTCCCGGCTTCATTGACGCTCACACCCACATCGGCCTGCACGAAGAAGCCGTCCGCTGGGAGGGCGCGGACTACAACGAGGTTTCCGCGCCCGTCACCCCCGAGATGCGCGCCATCGACGCCATCAATCCCCGGGACGAGGCCTTCCGCGTGGCTCTGGCCGGCGGTGTGACCACTGCCTGCACCGGCCCCGGCAGCGCCAATGTCATCGGCGGCACCTTCACCGCCATCAAGCTCCACGGCGACAATGTGGATGACATGATCCTCCGCGAGGCCGTCGCCATGAAGATCGCCATGGGCGAGAACCCCAAGGGCTGCTACGGTCAGCAGGGCAAGAAGACCCCGGTGACCCGCATGGCCATTGCTGCGCTTCTGCGCGCGACCCTTGCCAAAGCCAAGAAGTACGCCGCCGACATCGCCCTGGCCGACGCTGAAAACAAGGCACGCCCCTTCGATTTCCAGATGGAAGCCATGCTGCCGGTCATCAACCGGGAGATCCCCCTCAAGGCCCACGCCCACCGCGCGGATGACATCCTCACCGTGCTGCGGGTATGCCGGGAATTCAACGTGGACATGACCCTTGACCACGTCACCGAGGGTCATCTGATCGTGGACAAGCTGGTCGAGGCCGGCAAGCCCGTGCTGGTCGGTCCGAGCTTCGGCTCCAAGAGCAAGTTCGAGCTGAAGGAGAAGTCCTTTGAGACCCCCGGCATCCTGGCCAACGCCGGCCTGGACGTGTGCATCATCACCGATGCGCCGGTCATTCCGCTCAACTACCTGTCCCTGTGCGCCGGGCTTGCGGTGCGCGAAGGCATGGCGGAGGATGCAGCCTGGCGCGCCATTACCATCACGCCGGCGACGGTCGCGGGCATCGCGGATCGCGTCGGCTCCCTGGAAGCGGGCAAGGATGCGGATTTTGTGCTTTGGTGCGGCGATCCCCTGAAGGATATTCAGGCCCGTGCAAAGATGGTTTTCGTCAACGGCCGGAACGTTCTGTAACACATGAAAAAGCTCCCTGCACAACGCAGGGAGCTTTCCTTTTGCGGGAATTACTCTGCCGGGGCCTCTACCGCGGGGACGCGGCCGCCGATGGCAATGCGGCGCGGTCCCTTGCCCTCCTCGGGCGTTTCCCTGGGCAGGGTGACAGTCAGAATGCCGTCCGCCGCATCAGCGGTGATGGCTGCCTGATCGACTCCCTCCAGGCGGAAACTGCGCTCCACCTGATGCGGGCGGTGTACCCGTTCATGGATGATGTAGCTTGCCAGCTCCTCCCGGGGAATGCGTGGCAGCTCTGCCGCAATGGTCAGCACGTCGTTTTCCACGGTGATGGTGATGGCGTCCAGCTTCACGCCGGGAAGCGCTGCAGTCAGGATGTAGGCGTCATCCGTCTTCTTCACATCCACGGGGAGGCCCATAGGCGGGCGCGGACCGCAAGATCGGGACTGTGCACACATCGTGCGCATCATCCGGTTGAGCTGGTTCATGCGGTGCACCATTTCGGGGCGGTTGTAATTGTAATACATCATATTTTTCAGTTCCTCCTTCATTCTCCTGCCGCTGCGTTATCAGTTTCAGCGGCCGACCTGTTGCCAACGGGTGTCTTCTTTTTTGTTTCCTTTCTTCATCACGGTCACATTCTAACACAAAGGTCAAAGAAAGTCAATAGTCAAAGTAGGTCTAATGCGATTTTTCTTGAAATTCTATTTTGCAGGAAGGTTTTCCCTGTTTCAAACGTTATTTAGGTGTAATCCATCAAGGAGGTATTGCGTATGCGCAGACTGTTCACCCTGTTGCTTGTACTAATGATGACGGCCGGCATTGCCCTGGCCTCCGAACCCGCCAATCCCGCTGATCCGACCATGATCGCGGAACTGCTCCCCGGCCACACTTATGTGGAGGGCATTGACGACGGCGACGTACTCCGTTTGCTGCTGAAGCGCGGCGACGGAGCGCTGGTTTTCGTCGGCGGCGTCCGTGGCGCGGATGGAACGTGGCTCTTCACCGAAAGCACGCCCCTGCCGGAAGGCACCATTCTGGGCGTGGAGAACTTCACCCATTCTCTGGGCATCCCCAGCCCGAAATACTACGACTGCGTCAGCATCGAGCCCTACGCCGACGGCACCTGGGGCGTGAGCATGGTCATGCCCGATGACGGCGGCATGATCTTCCTGAAGAAGCATCTCATCTACGACGGTCTGTACGAGTACGAGGGTTATCTCGGCGATCACCCCTGGTCGGATATCTCCGTCATCGACTGGACAACCCTGCCCAAGACCGAGTCAGAAGCCCTTTCCCACCTGGAGCGTACCGGCTGGGCTGTGGTGAACAATCCTGACCCGGCAGATCGCCTCCACCTGCGCGCCAGCCCCGATCCGGACGCCGTCTCTTTCGGCAAGTATTACAACCGCACGCCGGTCCGTATCCGCGAATACGGCGAGGACTGGTGTGCCGTGACCGTCTGTGGGCAGGATGGCTGGATGATGACCAAGTATCTGACCTTTGGCGAGGCCATGGACACGGTGGACTACGCCGGCCCGTGGCTCACCTGGAAGGAGGACCTGGGCACATACCGCGTCTATGCAGAGCCCCGTACATCCGGCGCCTTCACCGAATCCACCGGGGAATACGGGCCTGTCTTCTGCGTCATGGGTGTGGCAGAGGATTTCTACCACGTCTGGCTGACGGATACCGAGGAATACGGTTACATCCGCATGGACGACCTGTGGGAGGGCAACGGCTGATTCCGCCGTCCCTTCCGGTACAAAAAAAGCGGCTGCATCCAGCAGCCGCTTTTTTGCATGCATCACTTGTAATGGGAATAACGGTCTTCTGCAGAGGTATGGATAAAGCCCTCCACCAGGCTTTCCTTGCCGCCGGCAGCGATGAATTCCTCCACCGCCACCATCAGCTGCTCATAGAACTCCTCCAGGCACAGGTCGTTCTCCATGATGTAGGTTGCCACGGGAACGCCCACATAGCGCAGATGCCAGGGCTCGTAGTTGATTTTGGTGATGTCCTGCTTATCCTTGGGATAACGGATGATGAAGCCGAACTCATGGCAGTGCTCGGCCATCCACTGGATCTCGGGCTCGTCCGCCATGTCCTCGTTCATGCCGCGGTCAGTCCAGCCTCGGGGCACCACATCGCAGCCCAGACCCGTCTGATGATCGCTGGCGCCGGGCTTGGTGACCCAGCCGTCGTCGTAGCCGTACTTCTTGTAGCGGTTCTCGTACATGACGGCCTGCTTATAGTAGGAGCGGTAGCCGCTTTTGAGGTACAGATCATGGCCGTCGGCGCGGGCAGCGTCGCACAGGGCGACCAGCGCCTTGGCGCATTCCTCGCGCAGCTGCCAGGTCCCGTCCACCTGACGCACGCCGCCGTTCTGGTTATTGCCCTGCTTGTCCAGCTTGAGGGACTTCATTTTTACCAGCCCCTTGGGCTCGTAGTCCTTCCCCAGGAACATACTTTTATTGACAAGGATGATAAGCTCCGGGTCCATGTCCATAATATCCACGGGGAAATTCCAGGCCACGTCATCATAAACGGCCACAAATTCCGGATTGATATCTGCAAAAAGCCAGTCGGCCTCCTCCGCCGCGGCGGGAAGCATCGTCAGCATCGCCAGCAGAGCGCATAGCACGCGCAGCATCGTTTTCATTCAATAACCCCCAACACAATATCCATCAGCACTTCCTGACGCAGCAGGATCAGATAGGTTTCCAGCGGCATCTCATTCTCGTAGATGGCCTTGGCATGCTCCTTGCCCACATAGCGGAAATGCCATTCTTCCTTCTGATAACCGGTTACGTCCTCCCAGCCGGCCTGATAACGGAGGATGAATCCGTACCTCCAGCAATTCTCCGTCACCCATTTGCCGGCCTTGGATCGGGGGAATTTGTCGCTGCAGCCTTGGTAATCATCCCAGCCCAGATCCATTGCCAGACCCAGCTGATGCTCAGATGCGCCGGGCCGGGCCACATACTTATCCGCCCGGGCCTTGGAGCCCACCTTCTGCACCTTGCGCTGATAAATGGTCGCCTGGGTCTGATAGCTGCGGTATCCGCTGACCGACACGATGATCTCGCCCGTTTCGGCCTTGCAGTCAGCCGCCATTTCCTCCAGGGCCGTGGCAGCGTCATCACGCATTTCGCGCACCTTGCCGGTCATGTTGGCCCGGCGCAGCTCGGGGATGTATGCAGAGCCGGCACGCCACTGCCTGTTCTGCAGGAACAGCACGCCCTCAATATCATTGTGCGGTGCTGCGGTATCCAGGCCCGTTGAGATCATCATCGTGCCTGCCAGCGCCAGGGACAGCAGCTGTTCCACCAAACCTGCCATACTTGCATCCTCCGTCAAATAGTCTCCCCTTTATTATACTGCATTTCTGCGCGAAAACAAGGCGGCAAACTGTAAATTTTTCATGATTGACTGCCGCGCAGGCTGCACACAATATCCCGCGAGGAGGTGAAACACATGAACAAGACCCTTATGACCCTCTGCGTGCTGTCCCTGGTGCTGACGCTGGGCAGCTGCAGATCTAAGAACGACATGTCCAGCGCTACCAGCGACCCCATGCCCACCATGCAGGCCACCACGTCCCCCAACGTGACCACCGTACTGCCCCAGGCAACCGGGATCATCGACGGGATGATGGACGGCATGGACGGCGCCAACGACGGTACCGGAACCCTGCCGGACAGCACCGTCATCCCGGAATCTACCGGCGTCACCAGCATGGACAAGGCCCGTCGCGTAATCGAGGATATCGAGGATGAGCTGGAGCGCCTCAGCGAGGTGGAAGATGCTGAGGTCGTCATCGCCGGACGCAAAGCTGCCGTCGGCATCGAATTTGACGACCAGTATCAGGCAGGTCTGGACGACCGGCTGCGCAAGATCATCAAGGAGCGCATCGACAGCGTGATCTCCGGCATAACCACTGTAGCCATCACAGCGGATGCGGATATCCGCGACGCCATCGAAGCCCTGGGCGACCGGCTGGACACCATGTCCGACATGGCCGCCCTGGAAAGCGATCTGGATGCCATCATCCGCAAAATCAACGGCGTGAACGCATAATCCCCGCAGCCCGCGCGTAGACTGACCCTGGACTGCGTCCGACACAGGACGCAGGTTTTTTGCGGCAGCAGCAGCCATCCGCCGTCCCGCAGCGCCCAGGTTTCAGTCAGGCCCGGCAGCATCCCGCCCGGCAGCGTGGCTGACCGCTTTGCGTGACAGCCATGGCCGGCAAGTGCACATCATCCATGGAGCGCTGGCGGGATGGCGCTCCTTTTTGTTGTCCTCCGGAACAGACTTCCACCGCTACAACGGATTGCCAGTGTATCTTGCCGTCCGCTGCGCAAAATACCTGACAAGAAGACAAGGAGGAGGTGAAACGCATGAGCAGCAAGAGCTCCAAGTCCCAGATGGTCCCTGAGGCCCGCGGCGCGCTGAACAACATGAAGTATGAGATCGCCCGCGAGCTGGGCGTGGACTATCAGCAGGCCTACAAGGGTAACCTGTCCGCCCGTGAAAACGGCTATGTGGGCGGCTACATGGTCAAGCGATTGATCGAGCAGGCCGAACGCGGCATGGCCAACCACTGATTATAAGGAGGATCACACCCATGTATAACAACATCAACAACACCAATCCGACCCCCATGCAGAACCAGCAGAATCAGTTCCAGCAGGGGAACGCTTCCAGCAACAGCAACCAGAGCCGCGTCGTGGTGCCCGAAGCCCGTCAGGCGCTGGACAACATGAAGTATGAGATCGCCGGCGAGCTGGGCATCAACCTGAAGAAGGGCTACAACGGCGACCTGCCCTCCCGTCAGGCCGGGTATATCGGCGGCTACATGGTCAAGCGCCTGATCGAGCAGGCCGAGCGCGGCATGGCCGGCAAGTAATCCCGTCATACTACCGAGAAACACAGGCTCCGTTGGCGTATCAACGCCGGCGGAGCCTTCTTGCGGAATCGAATCAAACATGCTATACTGTTGGATACAAGCAAATTCCTGTGGAAGGGCTGATATCCATGGCACCTACCGTTGATACCCTGCTGGAGCTTTACGATCAGCGTGAGCCCATCACCAATGTGACCGGCGCGTGGCATCTGCATCCCAAGACCATCGTGTTTTTTTATTATGATCTGGCGGATCCCAAGGAAGAGCGCAAGGAATTGGCGCAGATGTTCAATCGCATTGGTCTGAGATGCAATGTGCGCATGGAAAGGCTGGAGCGGCTGGATGTGAATCACATGATGGCCTGGGTGCAGGCTCATCGGGACGATTTGGGAGAGTACGCCATTGAGCTCACCGGCGGCAACGACGTCATGCTCTTTTCCGCAGGCGTGGCCTATGGCAAAACACCCTGCCGCCTCTATACCAGAACGCGGGACGGCAGGTACATTGCCCTGCCCTCCGGCGAAGAAGTCAAAGCCAGCGGCGGCTCCTTCACGGTGGCACAGCGTCTTCTTCTCAACAATGCCACACTGGATCGCTTCGGCCGTCTGACTCCTGCCGATCTCAAGGCGCCTCTGGTCGACATGGCCCACCGGCTGCTGGGCATTCAAAAGAAGCACCCCCGCCAGTGGACGCAGCACACCACCTGTTTCCAGCAATGTGCCTCCCGCGCAGAGGATCACGCTGTCACTATCCTCCTGGACAATGCCAACTGCCGCGAACACGGCGTTTCCCTCGGCAAGGGCAAGCTGCTGACAACCCTGCTCAAGGAAGGAGCCCTCACCAAGGCGGAAGCCTGTGATGAGGGAATTTGGGTCACCTTCGCCAGCGAGCAGATCAAGGACTGCCTGTGTGATTTCGGCGTATGGCTGGAGATCGCTGCCTGGGATGCCCTGCGTTCCTGCGGCGCCTTCGATGACGTGCAACTCTCCTGCGTGGTCAAGTGGGACAATGAGAAGATCATCAACGAGCTGGATGTGGTCGCTACCACCGGCATGGGATTGATGATCGTCTCCTGCAAGACCTGCGCACCGGATCTGAAGGCCGTTGCCGAGCTGAATGTGCTGGGCGATCGTCTGGGCTCGGCACATACCCAGACCGTACTGCTGTGCATGCCCAAAGCAAACGAAAAGCTGGATAATATCCGCGCCCGCTGCGACGAAATGGGAGTCCATCTGGTGGATCTTCGTCAGTTTGACCGGGAGGGGCTCCGCGGGCACTTCGCCTGGGAGGGCAAAACCCTGCGCACCGGACGCAAATAAGCATACAAAAAAACCTGCTGATGCGCATCGCAACGGCAGGGTTTTCAATTATTCCACGATACCCTTGCTATTCCAGCGAACAACCGTCTTGTAGCCCAGCCTGGCGTACCAGTGACCCACGGCGGTGTAATGGATCCAGCTCAGGTCGTAGCCATCCCGCTTGAGGATGTCCGTGGCCAGCTGGATCATCCGTAATCCGATGCCCTGCTTGCGGTATGCAGGGACGGTGCCCACGCAGCCCGGTGCGCCGACCTTCTTGCCATCTGCCTCGCCGAAGGAATCCAGCAGGCAGAAGCTGACCACCTTGTCGCCGTCAAAAGCGCAGAAAACATGATCGCTTTTTCCGAACCACTGTACCCAGTCGTCCTCCACCTCGCGGACAGCGGCCTGCAGGGTTTCGATATCTCCCTGATAGTACCCGAAGGTGATGTGCTCCGGGCAGGACACCGGTTCGCCCGGCTGCCAGGTGTGCAGGTCGATGATCTGCTCCACGAATATCTCGTCCTCCGGCAGGGAGGCGATGTAGGGCTTCTCAAAGAAGCCGGGCTGCAGCGCCAGAAACATTTCAGCGTAGGTCATGAGATTCTCCCTGATTTCATATATGCACAGTCATGCAGTCCGGGCCACGAGGACGCAAAAACCAGCCATGAGCCCCTGCCCGACAAACCCGCGGCAGGTCCATGGGATCGCAGTCAACTCAATCGCGAGCTTGGGCTCAGTCCTCGTCACCAAAGATGATGCCCATGTTCTTGGCAGTCTTGACCATGCGGTCATCTTCCGGCACCAGCTTGGGCACACCGGCGATGTCCGCCAGCTTGTTGTGTGTGATCTCGTTACCCTTGAGGGCCACGGTCACGCCGAACACGCCGTCACGGATGAGCTCCGCCGCGTGCACGCCGAACTGGGTCGAAAGCACACGGTCATAGGCATTGGGGCTGCCGCCGCGCTGGATGTGGCCGGGCACGACATTGCGGGCCTCCACACCCACCAGCTCGCGCAGCTGCTGGGCCACATAAGCGCTGGCGGAGAAATGCTCAGCGGCACGCTTGGCCTCGCGCTCCTTCTTCTTCATCTTGGCTTCTTCCTTGTCCATGGCGCCCTCGGCCACGGCAAGGATGGTGAAGCCCTTGTTGGACTTGGCGCGGCTTTCCACGACCTTCGCGACTTTCTTGATGTCATAGGGGATCTCGGGAATGAGGATAGCGTCCGCGCCGCCGGCCACGCCGGAGTACAGCGTCAGCCAGCCCGCCTTGTTGCCCATAATCTCCACGACGATGCAGCGGCCATGGCTGGCAGCGGTGGTATGGCAGCGGTCGATGACATCGGTGGCGATGTCCAGCGCAGTGTGGAAGCCGAAGGTGAAGTCGGTGCCGTAGATGTCATTATCGATGGTCTTGGGCAGACCGATGACGTTCAGGCCCTCCTGGCTGAGCAGGTTGGCGGTCTTGTGGGTGCCGTTGCCGCCCAGGGTGACCAGGCAGTCCAGCTTCAGATCCTTGTAGGTCTTCTTCATCGCGGCAACCTTATCGACCTTGTCCTCACCGATCTTGCGCATATCGCGGAAGGGCGTGCGGGCCGTGCCCAGGATGGTGCCGCCCAGGGTCAGGATGCCGGAGAAATCGCTGCGCTTCATGGCCTGATAATCACCTTCGATCAGGCCGCGGTAGCCGTCGTGGATGCCCACGATCTCCGCATCAAACATTTCATAAGCCGCGCGGGTCACACCGCGGATGGCAGCGTTCAGGCCGGGGCAATCGCCGCCGCTGGTCAGAATGCCGATTCTTCTCTTCATCTCATTTGCCTCCTCACTTGATTTTCGGAGCTGTTGGATTTATTATATCATGTGTACAGCTTCATTTCCACAAGAAATTTATCCAAATACGTTCTTTTTCGCAAATTGAAGGGGTGGATTTGCATGCGCAAGCCGAAGATGATCCTGTTTGACTATGCCCACACGCTGGCATGGGAGCCGGATGCAGACTTCCTGCGCGGCGAAATGGCTGTATTTACCCTTGTGAAGGACAATCCCCGTCAGGTCACGCCGGAAGAAGCCGCCCGGCTGGGCACGGAGCTGTTCCTGTCCGCCCGGGACTGCCGCCACAGCGGTTGGGAGCTGCATGAACACCAGTATCTCCGTTTGAAATACGATCTGCTCGGCCTGACCTTCACCCTGCCGCTGAACGAGCTGGAAAAGCTGCTTTGGACAGCCGCCTGCCCCGGCGAACTCATGCCCGGCGCTGCTGACATGCTGGCCCAGCTGCGTGCCCGCGGCATCCGCACGGGCGTGATCAGCAACCTCGGCTGGTCAGGCGAGGCCCTCGCGGACAGGCTGCAGCGCCTGCTGCCGGAGCATGCCTTTGAGTTCGTCATCGCCTCCAGCGACTACGGCGTACGCAAGCCCGATCCGCTGATCTTCCGTGCCGCGCTGGCCAAGGCCGGGCTGCCACCGGAGGACGTTTGGTTTTGCGGCGACCAGGTCGAAGCGGACGTCCTCGGTGCACAGGCCGCCGGCATCTTCCCCGTCTGGTACGAGGAGACGTCCATCCCCAACGGCTTCGCCCGAAAAAACGCTGGGCTGACCATCCCCGGCGAGCATCTGCACATCCACCACTGGCGCGAGCTCATTGACGCGCTGGATTAAGGAGCATCCATGTCCACCAAAGAAGCCATCATGGCCCGCATCCGCGAGCTTGGCATCCCCCACGAATACCACGAGCATGCCGCCGCCCACACCATGGCGGATTGCCTGGCCCTGCCCTATGCCGCGCCGGACGTCACCTTCTGCAAGAACCTGCTGCTGTGCAACACGCCGAAGACAGTCTTCTACCTTTACGTCACCGTACCGGAAAAACCCTTCCGCACGGGGGATGTATCGAAACGGCTTGGCTCATCGCGTTTGTCCTTCGCGCCGGCCGAATGCCTGCATGGTATGCTCCGCCTGGAGCCCGGCAGCCTGTCGCCGCTGGGGCTGTGGTTTGATACGGAGCAGCGCATCCGCCTGGCCTTCGACAGGGACGTGATGCAGGAGGGCCGCATCGCCTTCCACCCCTGCGACAACACCGCCACCGTGCGGTTCGACCAGCATGTGTTCTTCGAGCAGGTCGTACCCGCGCTGGCGCATGAGCCGATTTTCATCTGAATCGAAAAACGCGGAAGGAGCAACTCCTTCCGCGTTTATTTACCCATTGCCGAACAGGAAATCCAGCACGTTCATGCCCGTGTTTTCCGGCTGCTTGTACAGCTCGGTATACCCGCACTGGGTGCAGGTGACAGTCACGAACTTCTTGTTCTGAATATCAAACAGCTTGGCGAAATTGCCGCCTGTCGCCTGGAACTGATCAGCCTCATAATCCTGGCAGCCGCACTTGACACACACATACGGACGGGTTCCCATATCAGCCAGCCTCCTTGTTCTCTTCGGTATTCCTGTAATAGCGGATCAGCGCAAGAATGCTGCCCGCCGCCGCGATCGCAAACATCACCGATGCCACGCCGAACAGCGCCGTGCTGAACTCGATCATGCCATCCTGATGCCAGTGGATGAAGAAGTTTGCCGCCCAGATCAGGCAGCAGAACACATACAGGCCGGCAGAAAACCACAATCTCTTCTTCATGATGTACACTCCCTTCGTGACAGATACATCATGCCACGTCCGGTCCGTTTTTTCAACCTTTTTTGACTGAAAACCACATTTGAGCGTCTCAAATGTCAATCAGGGCTGCCTGCGCTTCTTGCCCTTGACCGGAGCAGATCTGCGTTCCTTGGGGAAGTTGGCCTCCACCCAGTTCCGTACGATCTCGGGCTCGCGCACGCCGCGCAGGTAGATCAGCGTACCCTTCTGACGGATGTGACAGGTACCGCAGAGCTTCTCCATCGGGCCCTGCTTGACGATGATCTCCCCCGCCAGCACGCCGGTGATCTCAATCTCGTTGCTGCGGCCCAGGTTGGCGATGATCCGCGCACCCTTGTACTCCGTTGCCGGCAGGAACACATAGGTGCCCAGATACAGCTTCATGCACCACAGGAAGGTCAGCAGGAGCATGACGGCAAGTACCGCCAGCAGCTGCCACGCCAGGCGGAAGGGCAGCACTGCCAGAATCACGCCGCCCACCACCAGCAGCGCCAGCGCCATGGGCCACCCCGCTGTCAGCGCGACGGACAGGGTATGGGTCTTCATCGCCATTTTTTCACGCATGGTTCTTTTCCTCCAGCATTGCATCAATGATCCGGCACGCGCTGCGGATCACCCGCTCACAGGGGCGCTTGCGGTAATATTCCGGCGTACGCTCCTCCGGAGTGGGGTTTTCCGGGACGCCGGCTTTACCCAGCAGCTCCGCGCAGGAGATCGTTCCATTCGCCTCCTCAAACTGCCGGTGGATCTCCTGCACCCGGGCGTAGGTTTGGGGGCGATGCTCCTTTTCTGCGCCGTCCGGGCCCTCAAGGGCGCCTGCAAGCATCACCGCCGCAGAAAAAGCGCCGCAGTGCAGCCTCAGCCGGCCCATGCCGCCGCCATGGCCCACAGCAACCATGGCTGCCTGCTCCCGGGTCAGGCCCAGCACATCCGCATAGGCCATCAGCACCGCCTGGGCACAGTTGCAGCCCGCCAGGAAGTTGGCAGCCGCCTGTTCTTCGCGTTTGCTCATGGGATTCCTCCATAAAAAGCTGCCCGGGGCATAGTACACCCCGGGCAATGATGTGCATTCGGCTTACTTGGTGATGGTCAGCGTATCACGCATGTGATCGTAGACCATTTCCTTGTAGTCATTCCACTGGGCCTTGGGGGCAGTCAGGTGAATGGTGTACAGCACGCGGTCCACACATACCACATGGATACGGCCGGAAACCTGGCGGCCATCGTTCAGCGTGCCGGTGTAGTTGGCGTACACGCCCGTCTTACCCAGCAGGCTGCGGGTATCGGTGTTGGAGGGATCATAGTCCTCAAAGCCGGCAGCACCAATGTCATTCAGCAGACGCTTGACCACCGTCTTCATATCGGCAGTGGTATAGTCATTGGGGACCTTCTCCGCACGCAGCGTCAGGGTGGCGGGGTAATCGATGCGGGCATTGGGGTTCTGGATGATAAAGACATTCGCAGCGGAATCATCCATGATCCAGCCGGCAGGGCCCTCGAAGCTCAGGCCCAGCTTGATGGCGTCATAGGTCGTATAGGTCACCGCCAGCTTGGGAACGGCAGTCGGGGTGGGCTTGTCAATGGGATCCACGACGACAGGCGTCGCACCGGCATACTCGCTGCGGACGGTGGGCGCGGGCGTGGGCGTCACGGGCGCCTGGGTGGGCAGTTCGGGGGCCTCCCAGGGCTCCTCCTCCGGGATGGCAGTCTCAGCGGGGGTCTGCTGAGTCTGGGTGCCGCCGTTATTGTTGCTCTTCACCTCGTAGCGCTTTCCTTCGCCGCAGCTGGCCAGCAGCACAGCGCACAGGATCAGCAGCAGAGCAAGCATCAACCGTTTCTTCATGGTTCTTACCTCCAAATATTGGATTCACCTATATAACGATCCTGAAGCGGAATTGCTTCCGCAACATGCCAACTTATTCGGCGTCATCCTCGTAGTGGGGATGATACATCCGCCGGTCAAGGCTCCAGATCTTCTCGGAGAACGCGCCGGCCGGGACACGGGCCATGATGCCCTCCATCTCGTTCATTCGGGCGTCCAGGGTGTCGATCCAGTTGAGCACCTCGGCCTCGGGGAACATTGGCGGCTTGGGGCTGCCGTACTCCGGGATGCCGTGGTGGCTGATGATCATGTGCTCCAGCAGCACCACGATCTCGCCCGTGACGCCCACGTTCTGCGCTGCCTCATGTAGCTTGGCCACGCCCATCACCAGGTGGCCCAGGAGAAGGCCCTCGCGGGTGTAGTCCGTCACATTGCCCAGCTCGTCGCTCTTCATCTCGGTGATCTTGGAGAGGTCGTGAAGGATCACGCCCGCCCTGAGCAGATCGCCGTGGAGGAAGGGGTACGCCTGGATGATGTGCTCGGCGGTGTTGAGCATGGAGCAGGTGTGGTGCAGAAGGCCCGTGCGCTCCGCATGATGAAGGCGCTGAGCCGCCGGGAACCATTCCAGCTTATCGCCCGCCAGCCGCAGCATCTCCCGCACGATCTTCTTCAGATCCTCGGACTGGAAGCACTCGATGGTGTACTCGATGCGGGCACGGTAGGCGTCGGGCGTTTCCGGCGCGCAGGGCACCAGCAGGGAGAGATCAACGCCGTCGGAATCCACCGCCAGGCGCATCTTCTCGATGCGCAGCTGCTTGCGGCCGTTGTACTCATGCACAGGCCGCGGACCTTCACCACGCTGCCCTGGGGCGGCGGGGGAACGGTGCCGTCCCACAGCTTGCAGTTGACCTCGCCGGTCTTGTCGGTCAGGTTCATATCCAGGTACTTGCCGCCGGTCTTGCCCTCGCGCTGATCAGCGCTGCGCACCAGCAGGAAGCCCTCATAACGCATGCCCGTTTCCAGCATGCTGATGGTGAAATCCATATATCCCTCCGGGATTCGCCAAAGTGCTAATGGCACTTTGGCGAGTACTGCACTCATTCACTGGTCGGAGCTTACGCTCCTCCCGACCGTTCATTCGTGTAAGGAAGCGATTCCTGATGGAATCGCACGAAAATCGCCGCACATGTCGCCGATTTTCGATTTTCAGTCTGCCGACGGCGAGTTACATTCCCCGCCTCAACAGGTTAGTAGGGCGCGTCCGCGTTGCCGCCGCCGGCTTCGGGAGCCAGGTTGGCGTAGGTCGTGTACTCGCTCAGCCAGGCCACCTTGATCGTGCCCAGCGGGCCGTTTCTCTGCTTCTGCACGATGATCTCGCCCACGTTCTTCTCCTCGCACTCGGGATCGTAGTACCCCTCGCGGTGGATGAACATAACCACGTCGGCGTCCTGCTCGATGGAGCCGGAATCGCGCAGGTCGGTCAGCGCGGGACGCTTGTTTTCACGGTTGGCGTTGGCGCGGGACAGCTGGGCGCAGGCGATCAGCGGCACCTTCAGCTCCAGCGCGATGGCCTTGAGCTGGCGGCTGATTTCGGAAACCTCCAGCTGGCGGCTTTCCACCTTGCCGTCGGAATGCATCAGGCCCAGGTAGTCCACCACGATCAGGTCAAGGCCCTTGTCCATCATCAGGCGGCGGCAGCGGGAGCGCAGCTGGGTGGGCGTGATACCCGCAGTATCGTCGATAAAGATGCGGCTGTTGGACATCGGGCCGATGGAGCGCGCCAGGCGCATCCAGTCATCGCCCGTCAGCGTGCCCTGGCGGACGCGCTGCATGTTGACCTTCGCGTCCGAGCAGAGCAGACGCAGAGCGATCTGTTCGCGGGGCATTTCCAGCGAGAACACCGCCACGGACTTGCCGCCGTACAGCGCCGCATAACCGGCCATGTTCATCGCCAGCGAGGTCTTGCCCATGGAGGGGCGCGCGCCCAGGATGATCAGCTCGCCGCCGTGGAAGCCGGTCAGCAGCTGATCCAGCGCAGAGAAGCCCGACGGCACGCCGGCGATGCGCCCATTGAGCTTGGCCAGCTCCTCAATGCTGGCGTAGGTATTGTACAGCACGTCCTTGATGGGCTTCAAAGCCTCGCCGGACGCGCGGTTCATCACGATATCGAAAATGGCCTTTTCCGCATGGCCGAGGGTCTCCTGCAGGGGATTCTGCTGGGAATAACACTCCTGCGCGATCTCCTGGGAGGCCTTGATGAGCTTTCGCAGCGTGGACTTTTCCGCCACGATGCTGATATACGCTTTGACGTTGGCCGCCGTGGGCACATACTGCACCAGGCGCAGCAGGTACTGGGAACCGCCCGCGCCTTCAAGGGTGCCGCGCCGGGACAATTCGCTGTCCAGCGTGATGAAGTCAATGGGCTTCTGCTCCCGGTGGAGGGCGATCATCGCGTCGAAGATCTCCTTGTGCTGGGGCTGGTAGAAATCCTCCGGCAGGAGGGATTCTGCGGCCTGGAGGACGGCGTTGCTGTCCTGCAGCATTGCGCCAAGGACGCTCTGCTCCGCTTCGACGCTATTGGGCGGCGTCACGCCCTGGTACTCGGACATCTTCGTTCACCTCCTTCGTTCCAAAGGCTCTCTCCCCGAGCCCGGAGCCCGGGTGGCAGGAGCTGGCAGCCGCTTGCGGCTGACTGAGGGCGTTCCTTGGCTTCCCCTTGAGGGGAAGCTCCCGCCGCAGCGGGTGATGAGGTGGAAACCAGCATCTCTACGCTGCATCGGATTATTTGTGTGCTATGGTCTGTTCCTTTGGGGCTGGGTGAGCTGTTTCGGCGGAATCAAAGATTCCGCGAAAGGCGCGTGCGGATTTCTTCCGTCTGCGGACGGAGGTCTCCGACGGCCAGGGCCTCCGCGGCCCTGGACCCCGTAAGGGGCAATCGCCCCTTAACCCTTTTTTGTCCCGTCCGTTGTTACTTGGCCGGGATGGGCTCCACGTGGACGGTCATCTTCGCATTGATATCCTTGTACACGCGGACTTCGATCTCCACATCGCCCACCACACGGATATTCTCACACTTGATGTCGCGCTTGTCGATCTTCACGCCGTGCTGCTTCTCCAGCTCCGCGGCCACTTCAGCGCTGGTGATGGAGCCGTACAGACGGCCCTGAGAGCCGCACTTCACCTGCATGTTGACCTTCTGGCCGCGCAGCTTGCCAGCCGTCTCGGTCGCCTGAGCGCGACGCTCCGCCTCGCGGTCAGCCTCAGCCTTGCGCATCTTCTCGATACCCTTCATCGCGCCGGGAGTCGCCTCCACAGCCAGCTTCTGCGGGAAGAGGAAATTGCGGGCATAACCGTCCGCAGCATTCACGATGGTGTCCTTCTTGCCGACGCCCTTGACGTCCTGCAGCAGAATAACCTTCATATCTCAAAATCCTCCTGATTTCGGTTGATATAATATGTCACCGTATATTATAGCGCGTCTGATGACAAAAAGCAAGGGAAACATAAAAAGAGAGGCCCGAAAGCCTCTCTTTGGGGATTCCTCAGATGTCGGCAGCGATATCGATGTTCGCGCCTTCCAGGCCGACCCAGGCGCCCTGAGCCGCCTCGCTGGTCTCGGGATGGGCGATCAGCCACTTGTTGCGGGCCCACAGCATCTTGTCCATCACGTTGGCGCCGGCGGGAGCCCCGCTGGCATCGCCGGGACGGTAATCGGTGTTGGTGTTCAGCGGCAGACCGATCAGCACGCGGAAGCCCTGGCCCAGCTTGGCAGAGCAGGGAGCGTAGTGCAGGGTCGTGGCGTAGCACTCCACCAGCACGCCGGCGGGCGCCTTGAAGGCCTTGACCTTGCTGGTATCCAGCTTGCCGTCAACGATCTCCTCCTGCTTGGCGATCAGCAGGATGAAGTCCTCGGTGCCCAGGTTGAACTCGGAATCACGGTGCCACTCCAGGCAGTTGAGCTTGGTGTTCACGCCGTTGCAGAAGCCGAACTGGAAGGGCATGCCGCCAAAGAGCGCCGTGCCGATCTCCTCGGCGTTCTCAGCCTGGTGCAGGGCCTCGATGCGGGGCTCGTAGACCACAGCGTCAGTGCAAGGGGTCTCAGCCAGGGCCTTCAGGATACCCTCCACGGGGTAGCCCTCGACCACGCGGCCATAGGGACGGAACGCTTCATCAAAAACGGAAAGGATCTGCATAGGTTTGTACCTCCTATCATATTCTTGGATCTACTGACATGATTCGACAGGCAGCATGTAATTCCTGCCTTATCGAATGATTCCATCCTGGGGCTCCGGCTGATCAGACCACGCACGGAGCATTCTGTCCTTGTAATCCACCTGGACGGCGTATTCATACCAGTGGTAATTGCCGCCGCCGTCCCGTGGAGCGGAATGGGTGGAGAAGTAATACTTTGCCGGGTCGGCCAATGCAGGCACATCCAGGGCGATGGCCTGGCTGAGAGCCTTGAGCGCTGCCGGACGATCCACAGGATCCAGGCCGTGCGCCTCAAAGTCGAAGCGGTATTCCCGGTTCATGGGCTTGTACAGGATGATGCGGTCCTCCTCCGGGCGGATGAGGATCCTCTCCACGCAGCACTCCCGGCATTTGACAAGTACGGGGTACAGCCGCCCGTACATCTGGGAGGAGCGCATGCGTTCCATCAGCACAGCGTCCCGCTGCTGACGGACAACCAGCTTTTTTCTGAGCAGATACAGCGCCGCCACCAGTACCGCAGCACCGGCGATGATCCATCCTGCCATTCAATCACACCTTCAGCACAACACAATTTGTATTCTGATAATAGCAGGGCCGGAAGGAATTGTCAAGATTGCACTTGCCAATTCGTCCCGAAATAAGGTATACTGAAAGCAACAAATCATGGACAACGGGAGGCCATCCCATGTATCTGTACGAAACCCATATGCATACCTGCCAGGGCAGCGCCTGCGGCACCTCCACCGGCGCGGAGCACGCCCGGTTTTACAAAGAGCGGGGCTATCAGGGCATCTTCATCACCGATCATTTCTTTGGCGGCAACACCGCTGCGCCCCGCACCGGCAGCTGGAAGGACCGCATCGACCACTACTGCTCCGGCTTCGAAGACGCCTGGAACGAAGGGCAAAAGATCGGCCTGGACGTATTCTTCGGCATCGAGCAGAACTTCCAGGGCGATGAGTACCTCATCTACGGCGTGGACAAGCAGTATCTGATGGATCACCCGGAAATCGAGCGCTGGACGCGCAAGGAGACCTACGAAAACATCCGCGCCGCCGGCGGCTGCATGATCCAGGCCCACCCCTTCCGCATGCGCGGGTACCTGAGCGCCATCCATGTGTGCGACCTGTACGCTGACGGCATCGAGGTCGCCAACGCCGGCAACACCCCCGCCCAGGACGCCTACGCCGCCCAATACTGCAAGGCGCGGGGCATCTACACCATCGCGGGCTCGGACAACCACAAGTCCCACGCGGGCAGCGTGCTCTACGGCGTAGGGCTGGACAAACCGTTTGCCTCCGCCGAAGAATGGGTGCAGCATATTCTGCAGAAGCAGCCCCACACGCTGATCGTCCCCGAAGACCGCTTCGGCAGCGACCCCACCGTGGAGCCGCTGATCCCCTCCTACTGGCTCAATGAGCAGGAGGAGTTTGTGGAGCTGCCGATGGACTGGCTGAAGTAAACAAGCAACCCTCTGCATATAACATGCAGAGGGTTTTCACGTTTGATGATGCGTTACCTTATTCCCTGCTCAGAACTTTCTTCTGCCAGGACTTCTTGCCACATTCCGGACATTTCATATACCGGATTCCGAACATTTGCGGCGCCATGTTAACCGCCTTATATGTCGGCACATATCTGTGCCCGCATTCTTTGCATGCAAAGTAACCTGCCACCTGCTCAATCCGCAGCGCATAGAAGCAGCCGGCAAAAAACAGCGCAAACCCAAGCGCCAACAAAGCAACCCGCAGCCAGCTCGCCATCTGCACAAAGGTCGCAAGAAGCACCAATGCGAACATAATGACCGTCGCCGAGATCCCGACAACGGTTTCCAGAAACAGCAATCGCTTGTCCGCCTGTTCCTTCTGACGGATCATATCAAGCAGATTGTTTTCCAGCTTTTTGCTGTAATCCTCCATTCCAACAACCTCCCCACACAACAAATCATTCACGCTGATTTCCAGTACGCCGCACAGTTCCAGCATAATGGAAACATCCGGCATCGCCTTGCCGGTCTCCCACTTGGATACTGCCCTGTCAGTTATGCCCAGTTTCTCTGCCAGCTGCAGCTGGGTCAGGCTAACCCTCTTTCTGCGCTCGGCAATGAATCTACCGATTTTCATCTGATCCATCGTAGGACCTCCTTTCGCTTTCAGCATAGCGGACCGGAGAACAGGAATCCACACACCAACGGTTGAGGGAGGCGGAATCAACCATCGGTTGAGTGGAAATCCGCTGACAAAAATCATATCACACAGCATGGTCCGATGCAAGCGCTTCCCTTTTCAAAAATACAAACAGAAAACTTCCCTTCCGCCCCATCCTGTGCTATGATAGAGAAGAATTTATTGAAAAGGGGGTCGAAGACCCTGAACAAGACCCACATCCCCGCCGGCTATCAGCCGAAGCTTTCCCTGTACGAAACCCAGGCTGCCATCAGCCTGATCAAGCGCACCTTCCAGGATCACCTGGCGCAGGCGCTGAATTTGAAGCGCGTGTCTGCGCCCTTGTTCGTCGAGCCCTCCAGCGGCCTGAACGACGACCTGAACGGCGTCGAACGCCCTGTTTCCTTCGACATCCCCGCCGCCGGGAAGGACGCGGTGGTGGTGCACTCCCTGGCCAAGTGGAAGCGCATGGCCCTGTATCGCTATGACATCTGGCCGGGCAAGGGCATCTACACCGACATGAACGCCATCCGCCGCGACGAGGAGCTGGATAACCTCCACTCCATCTACGTCGACCAGTGGGACTGGGAGAAGGTCATCACCCGCGACATGCGCAACCTCCACACCCTCAAGGACACTGTACGCGACATCGTGCGCTGCATTTATGACGCGTCGCTGATCGTCAACGGGCGCTACCCCAAGCTGAACACCCAGCTGGACGATCATGTCACCTTCATCACCTCCGAGGCTCTCCTGCAGCTGTACCCGGACAAGACCCCCAAGGAGCGCGAGAACCTCTTCGTGAAGGAGCACCCGGTGACCTTCCTGATGCAGATCGGCCACAAGCTCTCCAACGGCGAACGCCACGACGGCCGCGCTCCTGACTACGATGACTGGACCCTCAACGGCGACCTGCTCTACTGGTGCGACACGCTGAACTGCGCAATCGAGCTGTCTTCGATGGGCATCCGCGTGGACTCCGAGACCCTTGATCAGCAGCTGACCATCTCCGGCTGCGACGACCGCAGAGAGCTGCAGTATCACCGCATGCTGCTGGAGGGCGAGCTGCCCCTGACCATCGGCGGCGGCATCGGCCAGAGCCGGCTGTGCATGTTGCTGCTGGGTAAGGCTCACATCGGCGAGGTGCAGTCCACCATCTGGGACGCCGACACCATCCGCAAGTGCCGCGAGGCAGGCGTTACACTGCTGTAAATTCAAACTACATATTCACGGCGATGGGCACAGGATATGCTCATCGCCGTTTTGCTTGCCTTCCCTTTACTTACCCCGCGAAATATGCTACAATAGTCCTACCAATTCCACGGAGGAAAAGTGCATGAAGAGCTACCAGTTCGGCGTGGATTACTATCCCGAACACTGGCCGAAGGAGCGCTGGGCCATCGATGCGCAGATGATGCGCGATATGGGCATCCAGGTCGTCCGCATGGCGGAATTCTCCTGGCAGAAATTCGAGCCGCGCGAGGGCGAATTCCACTTTGAGGAGCTGGATGAGGCCATCGAAATCCTGGCGGAACAGGGTATCGACGTGATCCTCGGCACGCCCACCGCAGCCCCGCCCAAGTGGATCATCGACCAAGATCCCGGGATCCAGCCCACCGACTGGCACGGTCATCAGCGTTTCTTCGGCAGCCGCCACCACGACTGCCAGTCCAACCCGACCTACCGGGAACACATCCGCCGGTATGTGACGGCTTTCGCGGCCCATTACGCCAGGAATCCCGCCGTCGTCGGCTGGCAGGTGGACAACGAGCTGGGCAACAGTCACGGCGATCTGTGCTACTGCGATCACTGCCGCGACCGTTTTCAGGGTTGGCTGAAGGACAAGTACCATACCATCGACGAGCTCAACCGCGCCTGGGGTACGGCCTTCTGGAGTCAGGGGTATGATGATTTCACCTGCATCCCTGCACCGAAGATCACCGCCGCCTGGGGCGTGAACCCCTCCCACGAGCTGGACTGGAAGCGCTTCACCTCCGACCTGATCTGTGAGTTCCACCAGTTCCAGGCCGACATCCTGCGCGCCGCAGCGCCGGATAAGTGGATTACCCACAACCTGATGGGTTTCAGCAGCAAGCCCAGCTATTACGACCTGGGCAAGCAGCTGGATTTTGCCTCTCACGACCAGTATCCCGGCGGTCACTTCCATGCCCGTCACAACGAGTACCGCGCGGACTGGCACGCTGCCGAGCTGGACTTCATCCGCTCGGTGAAACACAAGCCCTTCTGGGTGATGGAGCAGCAGAGCGGCATCACCGGCTGGGATGTGCTGGGACGCGCGCCCAAGCCCGGGCAGATCCCTCTGTGGGCCATGCAGAGCGTCGCCCACGGCGCGGATACGATCGTCTTCTTCCGCTGGCGCTCCTGCGCGATGGGCACGGAGCAGTACTGGCACGGCATCCTGCCCCACAGCGGCGTCCCCGGCCGCTATCACGCGGAAATCAGCGCGCTGATGAAGCGCTATACTCCCCTGCTGAAGGAAATTGCCGGCTCCATGCCCCGGGCGGAGGTCGCCATCCTGCGCTCCTACGACCAGGAGCGGGCCATCGATATCCAGCCTCACCATCCCCATCACCGCTATATGCAGCATCTGGCTACATACTACAAGGCCCTCCACCGCCGGAACATCCCGGTGGAGTTTGTGAGCGAGGAGGATGACTTCTCCGCATACAAGGCGGTCATCGCGCCGCTGCAGTTCCTGATGACGGAAACGCACCTGGACAAGCTCCGCGCTTATGTGGAAAAGGGCGGCCGTCTGGTCGTCACCTGGCGCAGCGGCATCAAGGACGCCACCAACCTCTGCCACACCGACGGCCCCGTGCCCGTGCGTTTCGCCGCCCTGACCGGCGTGACGGTAGACGAATATGACTGTCTCAGGGACTGTGACGGCCTTGTCCGCTGGGACGGCAAAGACTACAAGTGCACCCAGTGGTGCGATGTGCTGAGCGCCTCCACCGCCGAGCCCGCAGCCGTCTATGCCCACGACTTCTACGCCGGCACGCCCGCCATCACCCGCAACCAGTACGGCCAGGGCCTGACCTGGTATGTCGGCACCACCATGAGCGATGCGCTGGCGGACAAGTTCATCACGGAGCTCTGCGATGAGGCAAATATCGCTCCGCTGATGGCAACGCCCCACGGCGTGGAGGCCGTCCGCCGCACAAAGGACGGCAAGACCTGGCTTTTCCTCCTCAACCACAACGAAAGCGCACAGGACATTGCCATCCCGGCAGGCTACGCCCCCTGGAACGGCAGCGCCTGGAACGGTACGATCGCCCCAATGGGCGTAGAGGTTTTCATCACCGAATAAGCGAAAGAGGACTCCCTGATGATCAGCGTCACCCGGAGCAGGTTCATGCATGAAGCATGGCAGCTTCCGTTGGGGACGCTGTTCTTTATGTGCGGTATCCTGCTTGGAAGAATTGCCGACAGCCTTTTTCCGGCACTGGTGCTTCTGCTGCTGACGCTCCTGGCGGCCTCCATTGCGCAGACATGGCGGCGCGCCGGGGTCATCATGCTGGCCGCGGCAACCCTGGGCACAGGCGCCGGCTGGTTCGGCTATCATCCCACGCTGCCGCCGGAGGGCGATTACCTCATCCGCGGCACTGTGGCCCAGACAGTGGTCTGGGAAGAAGGCGGACAGGTGCAGACCATCCTTGCCGACGTGACGCTCAACGGTACGCCTGGGCCGGACGCCTACTGGACCTTCTACCTGGCAGAGGAGGAGCTCCCGCCGGACTGGCTTGTGCCCGGTGCACAGGTGGAGCTGACCGCCCGGGTGTATCATCCCTCCGGCGCAGAAAACCCCGGCGGCTTCGATTTCCGCGAATACCTGCTGCAGCGCGGCGTTCATATCGGGCTGTTCGGCCGGGACGGCCTCTCCCCTGCCGAGCAGCATTTCTCCCTGGCAGGCTGTACGGCCGGTCTGCGGCATGATCTGAGTCTGCGCCTGATGGCCGTCATGGGCGAGGACAGCGGCGGTTACGCTGCCGCAATGCTGCTGGGGACCGGGGATTTCATCCCCGAGGATGAGCGCGCCGCCTTCCATGAGCTGGGCATCGCCCATATCCTGAGTATCTCCGGCTTCCACGCAGGCGTGCTGGCCGGGCTGCTGCTCCTGCTGATGAAGCCCCTCCCCCTGCGTCCGGGCTGGCGGCTGGCCGCCGAGACGCTGCTGCTGGGCGGATACTGCCTGCTGGTGGGCGGCAAGGCGCCTGTGGTGAGAGCTGTAGCGCTGCTGCTGTGGCGGGAATACGCCAGGCTGCGGCACCGGCAGCTGCTGCCCGTGCATCTTCTGTGCATTACAGCCCTGCTGCAGCTGATCTTCAACCCGGTGCAGCTCACCAGCGCGTCCTTCCAGCTGACCTACGGCGCCATGCTGGGGCTGATTCTGATCCACCCATGGCTCAGCCGCCGGTTCAGCTTCAAAAGCAGGCTCGCGCAGCGTGTATGGAACGCCTTTTCCGCCGCACTGGGGGCCCAGATCGGCGTACTGGCGCCCCAGCTGTACTGGTTCGGCGAGCTACCGCTGCTCTCCGTCCCTCTGAATATAGGCATTGCCGCTCTGGCCGGCGCACTCATCACCCTTTACTGGATGACGCTGGCTGCGCTGCCCTTCCCGGGCGTCAGCACAGCCATGGGCTTCCTGGCCGACGGTGCGA
This sequence comes from Clostridia bacterium, assembly GCA_017513475.1. Lineage (GTDB taxonomy): Bacteria > Bacillota > Clostridia > Christensenellales > Aristaeellaceae > UBA11524. The sequence goes on along the minus strand of JAFXFR010000027.1, from coordinate 32,434 downwards.
CGCAGCTTCTGCTGACGGCAGTTCGCCGGCTGTCCGGCCTGGGCGGCACCATCCTGTGGACGCGCCAGGCAGATCTGTTTACCCTTGTGGGGTGGACGCTGCTGCTCTTCGGCCTGTCCGGGATGGTTCCCCGCAAGCTGCAGCGTCATCGCCGAACGCTCCTGCTTCTGGGGTGTGTGCTGACCGCCCTGATCCTGCTGCCTCTGCCGCAACACGCCGTCACCTATACCCAGTTCAGCGTGGGCAACGGGGACGGTGCAGTCCTGCAGGACAAGGACGTCACCGTGGTGATCGATTCCGGCGAGGACGGGTGCGCCGTCGCCAATTACCTGCATCAGCGCAGGCAATCCGTGGAAGTCCTGATCATCACCCACCTGCACACCGATCACGGCAGCGGTGCGCAGGCCCTGCTGGACAACGGCGTTCCCGTAGCCGTCTGCTATCTGCCCTGGGGCGCAGAAACGCCCATGATCGACGAGGAAGTTCTGCCGGTGATCGATGCGCTCCGCCAATCCGGCACGGAGATCCGCTATCTCGCCCGGGGCGATGTGCTGCCCTTGCCCAGCGGCTGCCTGACCGTGCTCTGGCCGGAACAGGGCCGTGTCTTCCCGCCCCACGACGCCAATGACGTGAACCTCGTCCTGCTGGCAGATATCGCCGGGGTAACGATGCTCCTCCCCGGCGATCTGCCCAGCGATTACATTCCCTATGCCGTCCTGCCCGCCGACATCCTGAAGCTTCCCCATCACGGCAGCAAGCTCTCCTGTACGCCGGAGCTGCTGACTGCCGCCGCTCCGCAGATCCTGCTCCAGAGTAACCGCCTGGAAAGCCGCGAGCTGCACGCAAAGGAGCTCGCCGGTGACATTCCCTTCTACAGCACCCGGCAGCACGGCGGGATCATCATCCGCTTCCTCGGGGATGGGGAGTTTACAGTGGAGACGGTGAAGGAATAAAGCCAATGCACCCACGCAAAAGGGCTCTCCCGAATGGGAGAGCCCTTGCTTATTGCGCAATTACCGCTCGTTCTTGATGCGCTCGAGGTAATCCTCATAGCTGCACAGGTAGTCGGCGATGGTGCCGTCCTCCTTGATCTCAATGATGCGGTCGGCGATGGTGGTCACGAACTGATGGTCCTGGCTGGTGAAGATCACGTTTCCGGGGAAGTTGATCAGCGCGTTGTTGACCGCGGTGATGGACTCCAGGTCCAGGTGGTTGGTGGGCTGATCCAGCATGAGGAAGTTCGCGCCGGAAAGCATCATGCGGGAGAGCATGCAGCGCACCTTTTCGCCGCCGGAGAGGACATTGACCATCTTGTACACGTCGTCGCCGCGGAAGAGCATGCGGCCCAGCAGGTCGCGCTTCTCGGATTCGAGCATGTCCGGGCAGTACTGGGCGAACCAGTCGATCATGTTCAGCGGGCAGCCGTCGAAGAAGGCGCTGTTATCCTTGGGGAAGTAGGAGGTCGAAATCGTCACGCCGTACTTGATGGTGCCGGTATCGGGCTGGATCTCCTCGTTGAGGATCTTGAACAGGGCGGTCTGCGCCTGCTCGTTGGAGCCGACGATGGCGATCTTCTGGCCCTTGGTCACCAGGAAGGAAACATCCTTCAGCAGCTGCACACCGTCCTGGGTGTAGCTGATGTTCTGCACGTTCAGGATGTCCTTGCCGGCCTCGCGGTCGGGATTGAAGTGCACCCAGGGGTAGCGGCGGGAGGACGCGGGCATCTGCTCGATGGTCAGCTGATCCAGCAGCTTGCGGCGGGAGGTCGCCTGCTTGGCCTTGGACTTGTTCGCGCTGAAGCGCTGGATGAAGTCGCGCAGCTCCTTGATCTTGTCGTCGCGGCGCTTCTTCTGGTCCTTCATCAGGGCCTGCATCATCTTGGAGGACTCGTACCAGAAGTCGTAGTTGCCCACGTACAGCTTGACCTGGTTGAAGTCGATATCGACGATGTGGGTGCAGATGTTATTCAGGAACCAGCGGTCATGGGAGACGACGATCAGCGTGCCGGGGAACTCCATCAGGAAGTCCTCCAGCCAGGCAACGGACTTGTTGTCCAGGTTGTTGGTGGGCTCGTCCAGCAGCAGGATGTCGGGGTTGCCAAACAGGGCCTGAGCCAGCAGCACCTTCACCTTTTCGCCGCCCTTCAGGTCGCCCATGATGCTGTAATGCATCTCAGCGGGGATACCCAGGCCGGTCAGCAGGGTGGCCGCGTCGGACTCGGCGTTCCAGCCGTCCATCTCGGCGAATTCGCCCTCCAGCTCGGCAGCGCGCTCGCCGTCCGCGTCGGAGAAATCAGGCTTGGCGTACAGGGCGTCCTTCTCCTGCATGATGTCGTACAGGCGCTGGTTGCCCATGATGACGGTGTCCAGCACCGTGTAGGCGTCGTACTTGAACTGATCCTGCTTCAGGGTGGACATACGCTGATCGGCAGGGTAGGTGACGGAGCCGGTGGTGGGCTCCAGCTCGCCGGAGAGGATGCGCAGGAAGGTAGACTTGCCCGCACCGTTGGCGCCGATGACGCCGTAGCAGTTGCCGGGCATGAACTTCAGGTCCGCACCCGCGAAAAGCTTCTGACCGCCGAAGGTCAGGGAAACATTGCTGACTGTAACCATGGGCTGTACTCCTTTATATCTCTCGGCCATCACTGCCCTTGGCAGCGCTGGCTACACTTGGTCATTGGGGTCTTCGACCCGCTTAATGACCGGCGTTAGTCGGGCAAATGCCCGACCTCGGTTCAGGCCGTTATTTGCATAGGCACATACAAGGTTAGTATATCATAGATCACGCGGAAATGGAAGGGGCGAAATGAGGAAATTCCTGCGTCCGGAGCATGAGAAAGGCCCGGAGAAGGCGTTCTCCGGGCATGAGGGCCTTCACTTCGTCACATAGTTCTTTGGGGCCTTGACCGGCTCGCCCGCCGCAATTCCCTCAGGGATGACGTACTGCCTGCCGTTTTCCGTCACCACCCGCAGGCTGAAGCGCTGCCAGCCCTCCTGCAGGATGTTGTTGTGCCGCAGCTGCACATCCACCGGGTAAACGAGGGCGTCACCATCCTGCTCAGGCTTGCCGATGAACCATGCGTTGGCCGTACGGTTGGCCATCAGCTGGAAGATCCGCAGCTCCGGGTTTCTCTGCTGCGCCTTCCAGGAGGGCGCGCAGGAAGAAAGCATGTTATCGATATAATTGATGGACCAGCCCTTCATAAAGCCGTTCAGACAATCCGGAGCGTCCGCAGCTTCATCCTTCTTCAGCAGCATCGCGCCCAGCAGGATCGCCGCCACCAGCGCCAGCGCGACAATGGCCATCACAACATAACGTTTCATTGATTCACGTCCTTTCGGTTATTCGTATCCATTATGACAGATGGATGGCGCTGCGTCAATGCATTTGCGGAAGTTTTACATCTGCCGCAAACAAAACATCCCCCGCGATTGCGAGGGATGGGAACATCAGTTGAAGCCGAAGATCTTCTGGGCCACGCTGTAGCCCCAGATCATGATGGCGCGGCCCGCCTTACCCGGCAGGTGCAGCGCGATGCCCAGGGGACGGCGGCGCAGGATCTTGTACAGCTCAGGGTTTTCGGCCTTGATGTCCGCCCAGAGCTGCTTCTTCTTGGCCAGATTCTCCTCCGTGCCGCTCTTCACGCACAGGATGGAGCTGACGCAGGTCACAATTTCCAGGAAGTTGCGCATGTACTTGCGCTGCTTCACGTTCTCGATCTTGCTCAGCGGCGTGACGGCGATCATCATCTTGTTTACTCGAATTTGCTGGTCAATGCGGCTGATCATGACCTTCTCGTTGACGCTCTGGTCGTCGCGGCCGATGAAGTAGCGGTACAGATCGACGTTCAGGTACGCCAGGGTCTTGACATGGGTGAGGGGCTTGTAGGCGTAGAGGTTATCCACGTAGAAGGTCTTCTTGGGCAGGGTGAGCCCGCAGTCCAGCAGCAGCTGGCGGCGGTAGATCAGCGTATGCATCAGCATGTACTGACCATAGCCGAAGCGGCCGATCTCGTCCCAGGTGATGATCTTGCCTTCCGGCAGCGCCTTGGGGAAGCGCACGACATGCTTGTGGGCCGCGCCCTCCTTCTCGTAGACGTAGTTCGCCACGAGCATATCCAGGCCGTCATCCTTGTGGGCGCGCAGGAAGTCCAGCACCTTCTTGAGGGCCTCTTCGTCCACCCAGTCATCGGAATCGACCACCTTGAAGTACAGGCCGGTGGCGTTCATCAGGCCATGCATGACCGCATCGCCATGGCCGCCGTTCTCCTTATGGACGGCGACGCACTGCCCTGGGTACTTCGCGGCATACTCATCGGCGATCTCGGCGGTATTATCCTTGGTGGAGCCGTCATTGACGATGAGGATCTCGACCTCATCGCCGCCGGTCATCAGGGTTTCGATGCAATGCCGCATATACGCGGACGAATTATAGCTGGGGATGGCAACGGAAAGCAGCTTCATGTGTGTTTCCTCCTGTGCGTGGGGGGGCCAGTCGGGCTACGACCTCCGGTGGGGAGGGCGCTGCCCTCCACCCGCGAAGGGTCTTCGACCCTTTCGAAACCCATTTCGCGATCGTGGCTCGTTGTTCCTTTGGCGTTGCGCTCGCGTGCGGCTGAATGCGCACGTGGGGGTGTGCGTCCGGCCGCTCATCGGCCGGGCTGCCGGCTTGCACGGGATTGGCGTTTGGGTTGGGCGAGCTTTGGCTCGGATCTGTGAACGCGCAAGTTGACTTGAGTCCGGCTTGTGCGGCGTTCACAGAGTCGTCGCGTCGCGCTGCCTCGTCTTCACTTGCATAGTAGTGAGAGGCGGCCCCCTCCTGCGGAGGGGTACGGGATATGCTCGGGCCAAAAGGCTCCCTCCCGCCACCCGGGCTCCGGGCGAGGGAGCTGGCATCGCCTTTAGGCGATGACTGAGGGAGTTTTCTCGGCCTTCACCGCATCCAGCGCGGCGCGGATGACCTGATCCATGTCGTAGTAGCGGTAGTTGCCCAGGCGGCCGCCGAAGATCACATCGGGGCGGGTCTTGGCCAGTTCCTGGTACTGCTGGAACAGCGCGGAGTTGCGCTCGTCGTTCACGGGGTAGTAAGGCTCCATGCCGGGGGTCCACTCGGTGGGGTACTCGCGGCTGATGACGGTCTTCGACGGGTTCTGGCCCTGCATGAAGGTAAAGTGTTTGTGCTCGATGATGCGGGTGAAGGCCTCGCTGTCGCCGGTGTAGTTGACCACGGCCACGCCCTGCCAGTTCGGGGTGTCGATGATTTCATCCTCAAAGCGGACGGTGCGGTACTGCAGGTGGCCCAGCTGGTAATCGAAGAATTCGTCGATGGCGCCGGTGTAGACGGTCTTTTCGGCGATGTCGGGATTCTCCGCGATGAAGGTGCGGTACTCCACGCCGGTCTTGACGTCACTGCCGGCCAGGAGCTTCTCGGCCAGGGCGTTGTAGCCCTCCACCGGGATGCCCTGATGGGGGTGGGTGAAGTAGTTGTTGTCATAGGTGAAGCGCAGGGGCAATCGGCGGATGATGAACGCCGGGAGCTCGGTGCACTTGCGGCCCCACTGCTTCTCTGTATAGGACTTGACCAGCTTCTCGTAGATGTCGCGGCCCACGAGCTTCAGGGCCTGCTCCTCCAGGTTGGCGGGCTCGATGTCCTTGTAGGGCGCGGTCTGCTCAGCGATCTTCGCCATGGCCTCGGCGGGGGTCTTCACACCCCACAGCTTCGAGAAGGTGTTCATGTTGAAGGGCATATTGTAGATCTCATCCCCGATGCGGGCCATGGGGGAGTTCACGTAGTTGTTGAAGGTCACGAAGCGCTGTGCGTACTGCCAGACCTCCTCGTCGGCGGTGTGGAAGATATGCGCGCCGTAGCGGTGGACGCACACGCCCTCGATGTCCGCGCAGTACACATTGCCGCCGATATGGTCGCGGCGATCGATGACCAGGCACTTCTTGCCCGCATCGGTCATTTCCCGCGCAAAGACGCAGCCGAACAGGCCCGCGCCGACGATCAGGTAATCATACTTCATGGCCTTCAATCCTCCACAAACCAGTCGTTATTCATTATATTATACGACAAAACAGGGAAATTGGCAAGAAAAACAACCTTCCCGATTGTATTCCCTGTGGTTTTTTGCGTTCCACACAAAAAGGCGCCAGCACCTGCGTACTGACGCCGCTTGTTTCACATTCTTCAGCCAAGCCGGAATTTGAACAGCAGCAGCCCGGTTTCCAGGCCGATGATGCCCGCCATGAGCACCTCCAGGGCGTGGAGCATCACAAACATCTCCACGCTGCTGTCATTCGTAAGATCCACATCGCTGCCGGTCACGCTGTTCAGCAGGCCCGTGAGGGTAACGCTGCCGCCCGTCCACTGGGCGATTTTGTCATCTGCACCGCTCACCGCATCGTCCGCATAATGCAGCACAGTCTGTGCCGCACCCAGGAGCTCGGCCGGAACCGCACTGGTGGCCTGCAGAGAGAATCCCCAGATGCCGCCGGCAATGCCGACCACGCCCACCACAATCAGCAGAAGCGCAAGGATCAAACGGAACATGGATCGTCCTCCTTATTTGCCCGCCAGGCGCACCAGCGCATTGGCATAGATCTTGGCAGCGGTGATCATCTTGGACAGATAGACATACTCGCCTGCCTGATGGGCCAGGTCCTCGTCATCCGGGAAGGACGCGCCGAAGGCCACGCCCTGCTTGAGGCACTTGGCATAGGTGCCGCCGCCGGTAGACTGAGGTTCTGCCGGCAGACCGGTCTCCTCGTGGTAGGCCGCCAGCAGGTTCGACACCAACTCGCTCTGGGCAGGAACATGGTGGGGCTCCTTCTGGGACTCGTGCACCACAGTGAAGCCGGGCAGCGCAGCCTTGGCATTGGCGGCCAGCTTGTCCAGGTCAGCAGTGATCGGCACGCGCATATCCAGCGTGCAGAAGATCTCGCCGTTCTCCAGGTGCAGGATGCCCATGTTGCAGGTCAGGGGGCCGGAGACGTCGTCCTCACAGGCACAGCCCAGGGATTCGCCGTGGCTTTCCATGCCAACAGCATCCGCCAGGGTGGCAAAGGCGCCCTTGACGCCCAGCTCCTTGAACAGGAGCAGCATCATGCCGATGGCGTTGCGGCGGCCGGTAGGATAAGCGCTGTGGCCGGGAATGCCCTCAGCGGTGACCCACACGCCGTCCGCTGTGACTTCCGCAGTATAGGGCAGGCCGGTTTTCCCGGCATAGGCTGCGACCTGAGCCGCCAGCTCCTCGCCGCCCTCCAGCAGAGCCTTCGACTCGCCGGGGATGACATTGGTGCGCTCGCCGGTGTGCATCTGCTTCACCTGCAGCCCGTCCTTGGCCATGGGCGCGGTGAAGTTCATGTGCAGCATGGCCTTCTCGGTGTTGATCAGCGGGAAGGACGCATCGGGAGAGAAGCCCACCTCCGGCAGGCCCACATGCTTGGCATAGTAGGCCATATCCTCCCAGCCGGACTCCTCGTCGCAGCCCAGGATCAGGCGGATGCTCTTCTTCAGCGGCACGCCGGCCTCCTTGATGGCTTTCATGGCGTACAGTGCGCACAGGGACGGACCCTTGTCGTCACTGGTGCCGCGGCCGTAGATCCTGTCGCCCTCGCGCACGGCAGCAAAGGGATCCATGGGCCAGCCGTCACCGGCGGGCACCACATCCAGGTGGCCCAGCATGGCGATGGCTTCTTCGCTCTCGCCGGGGAGCGTCGCATCCAGTGCGTAGCCCTCAAAACCGCGGGTCACGAAGCCTTCCGCCTCGCAGTCCGCCAGCGCCATATCGTACATCCTGCGGACTTCCGCGCCAAAGGGAGCGCCGGGAGCCACGGTGGCGCCGCTCTCGTCCTTGACAGAGGGCACCCGGATCCAGCGGGTCAGCTGCGCAGCGAATGCGTCTGCGTAGGAATCAATCAGGTCATAGAGCTTCTTGTCCATATTCATAACCTCCATTAAAAGGCATTGCGGTAATCCGTCGATTTTTTCTTTTTTGCGTCCGGATCAATGAATTCGATCTCCATGCGCTGGAAATCGACGCTCTCCAGGAAATCGTCGGGCAGGAAGCGGGTCTGGCCGAACTCCTCCCACTCCCGCTCGTGCTTATCCAGCCAGATGGGACGGCCGATATCCAGCTTGCGGCAGGCCTCCTCCAGGGCGAATTGCGGATTGTCTCTTGTGCAGGGTTCCACATGCTGCTTGTCCATCCGCTGATGCTTGATGGTGCGCAGCCACAGGGCGGTTGCCATAAGCAGGCCTCCTTGGTTGGTAATGACCTTATTATGCCATGTTTTTTGCAAACTTGCAACAAGAAAAGTCCCGGCCGCATCGGCCGGGGCTTTTCTTCTGCGATTATTCCGCCTTTTCCAGCACCTTGACGCTGGTGATCACCGGCGCGTACCCGGGGCGGACGGTGCCGTTGCCGTCAATGACGGGCGTGTTCTGGCAGATGGCGTCCACCACCTCCATGCCGCTGAGCACCCGACCGAAGGCGGCATACTGGCCGTCCAGATGGGGTGCAGTCTGATGCATGATGAAAAACTGGCTGCTGGCGCTGTCGGGCGCGCTGGAGCGGGCCATGGAGATCACGCCGCGCTCATGCTTGATGGGGTTGATCCAGCCGTTGGCAGCAAACTCGCCCTTGATCCGCTCAGAGGAACCGCCGGTGCCGTTGCCGCGGGGATCGCCGCCCTGGATCATGAAGCCGGAAATGATCCGGTGGAAGGTCAATCCGTCATAGAAGCCCTCCTTCGCCAGCTTGACAAAGTTGGCCACCGTGATCGGCGCAGCTTCAGGATCCAGCTCCAGGATGATCGTGCCGTACCCCTCGATATCGATCTGCACCAGGGTGGCTCCCTGCTCCAGCTTCAGGTCAATCAGCGTCTCCTGACGCTGGCGGTTCAGATCGTCCAGGGTCGCCTGCGTCGCTGCGATCTGCTCGTCCAGTTCTGCCAGACGGTTGGTCAGAACAGTCTCGGTGTCCTCCGCAAGGGCTCCCTGGCTGAGCGTCAGGGCCAGGATCAGGATCAAAACCAGCATCTTACGCATCGTTCTTCCTCCTTACTCGGGCTTTTCGATCACCTTGATGCTGGTGATCACCGGCGCATGACCGGACGCAACGGTGCCGTTGCCGTCCACAACGGGGGTATTCTGGCAGATGGCGTCCACCACTTCCATACCGGTCAGCACCCGGCCGAAGGCGGCATAGGAGCCGTCCAGCTGGGGTGCCGCCTGATGCATGATAAAGAACTGGCTGCTGGCGCTGTCGGGGGCGCTGGAGCGTGCCATGGAGATCACGCCGCGCTCATGCTTGATGGGGTTATCCCAGCCGTTGGCAGCGAACTCGCCCCAGATTTTTTCATCGGAGCCGCCCAGGCCGTTGCCCAGGGGATCGCCGCCCTGAATCATGAAGCCGGCGATGATGCGGTGGAAGGTCAATCCGTCATAGAAGCCCTGGTTGACCAGGTTGACGAAATTGGTCACGGTGATGGGCGCAGCATCCGCGTCCAGCTCGGCAGTGATGACGCCGTAGTCCTGCACCTCGATCTGCACGTAATGCTTGCCGGTCAGGTAATCGCCGGCAGGACGGCCGCCGGGGTTCCGGTCGCCGCCCAGCACAGCCCACAGGGCCACTGCCGCCACCGCCAGCACCGCCGCAATAACGAGGATCAGGTTGCGCTTTGCTGTTTTCTGTTCCTGGGCCTTGCGGGCGGCTTCCGCTGCCGCGCGGGCCCTCTGCTTCTTGTTTGCCATGTTGACGTCCTCCTGTTATTTGATCATGGGAACCGTGTTCGCGCCGCGCGGCATGACGATCACATGCTGATCGCCGAAGTCCAGCAGGGATGCAATCTCCGCCGGATCGGAATGGGGATGCATGTGCATCGCGGTCAGGTCAGCGGGGTTCAGGGCAGAGAGCACGTGCACCTCCGCGCTGTCCGCAATGGCGACGCACTCGTAGAAGATATAGCCCGCAACGGTGAAATTGGCGCGCAATGCGCTGTCAAGGGTGTTGTCCGGCAGGTACTGGCTCCATCCGAAGAACTCCGCCGGGCCGCCGCCCTCGCGGCATTCACTGATGAAAACGAGCCTGCCGCCGGGTTTGACCGCCTGGCAGCCGTTGATGAGGCTCTTGCAGCTCTGGTAGAGGTTGATGTCCTTGGGATAGCCGCCTGCACAGACGACCACTGCATCCGCCCTTTGGGGGATGTCCACACCGTTGAAGGCGTCCACCAGAGCACAGCTTTCCTGCCAGGCCTTCAGCCAGTGACCGCTGGGAAGGGCGAGATGCCTCCCCTGCCCGTCGGCGATCATGTTGATGCCGAAGACAGGGTTCACCATCGCCGCAGCCTCCGCCATGTCCTCATGGACGGGGTTCAGGTGCGTCACGCCCAGGCCGCACAGGGGATTGGGCTGGGCAGCCATGGGATCCAGCGCATGAGCGTGGTTCTGCATGATGGTCGCGCGTCCCGCCACGCCGGGCAGGATGGACTTGCGTCCGCCGCCGTAGCCCGCGAAGAAATGATGCACCGTTCCGCCCAGCAGGATGACCTTCCGTCCCACGACGAGGGGATTGACATCCACCTCCGTGCCGCGGGAGGTCACGCCCACGCGAACCAATTCGCCGTCGCAGTCGTGATTGACGATGCAAACCCGCTGTGCCACACAGGTGGACGCAATGCGGGCGAATTCTTCCTCCGTCTGGGCGCGGTGGGTGCCCACAGCCACCAGGTATACGATGTTCTGATCGGGCACGCCGCATACATCATGGAGGTAATCCAGGATCAGCGGGCAGATGCGCTCCTGATGCATGTAGGCGCGGGTGATGTCGCTGATGACGACAGTGACCTGATCCCCGGCGGAGATCACGTCCTTGAGCGGCGCAGAGCCGATCACGTCCTCCTCCACTGCGCGGCGGAAGGACTCCTTCAAATCATCGATGGGCGCCGGCGTGACAGACTCGATCACGTCAATGCGTCCGGCCTTCACCGTCATGGGGACCGTGGTGTTTCCGTAGGCAAAATCGAATTGCTTTTCCATATGTTCACCTCAGTTCAGGGTGATGCTTTCGCCCTCGCGGCAGATACATTCCATCACGCCGTTGTGGAGCAGATAGCTTTCGCCGTAAAGGGTGCTTGTCCCCTCCGCCTCGAGGATGTAGCTGCCGTCCATGAGCACGTACATCGGATGCCCGACGCTGTCGGGGTAGGTCACGTCCTCAAAGAGGCGCAGGCCGTCGAGGATGTTGTCGCGCACCTGATTGTAGTGAGGCAGGATGTTCTTGTCGGTCAGGCCCAGCCCCTGCGTCCAGCGGACGAAGTTGGGATCGACGGCCTCGCCTGCCTCCTCCGGCTGGACGTAAACGGTGTCCGCGGCGTTCATGCTGCCGGCGGATACGCCCATGATGACGCCTCCGTAGCCGACCAGCAGCTCCCGCAGGCCGATCTGCTTGAAGAAGGCGCTCTCCGTGGGAACATGCCCGCCGGAGAGAAGGATCACGTCGCTCTGTGCGACCAGCTCTGCCGCGCGCTCCTGATTGCGGCTGTCCAGCACGTCCACAGCGGCAAAGCCCATGCCGTGCCACCGGAAGCATCCGGCAAAGGAGCGGGCGATATCATCGTTGCGGGCATGCTCGTCCGGCCAGGCTGCGATCACCAGGAAGCGTCCGCCGGGCGCGACATATTTGCGCAGATTGGCAACAAACTCATTGCGTTCAAAGTAGATGCAGGGCAGATCGCAGCCCTCGGGGACATTGTCCTCGCAGGGGCTGGAGGTCAGGAACAGCACCATATCATCACGGCCTTTCATGCTGTATTTGTCTATTGTATCCCGATGGCGGGGGATTGTCAAGAAAAGGCCTGCGCGGTATAATGAAGACAACACACCTCAGACCCAATGAAGCATTACAAATCCATCATTCCACAGGAGGTCTCCCATGGACAAGTCCTTCCATACCGGCAACCGCGAGCGCCTTTATGCCGCGATGAAGCCCGCATCCATCCTCGTTATGTTCTCCGGCGAGGACATCCGAAAAACCAACGACGAGTACTGGCCCTTCTTCACCGAGCGTAACTTTTACTACCTGACCGGCCTGGACAGCCATGATTTCGCCCTGCTGGCGGTGAAGGACGCCTCCGGTGCAGTCAGCGAGCGCGTCTACATCCTGCCGCCGGACATGATGGCCGAGCGCTGGACGGGCCGCCGCATCAAGCCCTACGAGGCCGAGGCCCTCTCCGGCATTCAGGACGTGCGCTATGTTGAACGCTTCGAGGAGGACCTCCACGCCCTGTGCGCCGGCGGCCATTACTCTGCCGGCTCCAGCGACATCGCCCACATCTACCTCGACCTGTTCCGCGTCAGCCCCAGGGACATCGACCGTCCCGCCCACAAGCTGCTGCGGCGCATCCAGGCGGACTACCCCTACCTCGCCGTGGAGAACGCCAACGCTATCCTGCGGCAGCTGCGGCTGATCAAGCAGCCCTGCGAGATCGCCGCCCTCCGCGAGGCGGAGAAGGTCACCGGCGAGGGCATCCTGGCGATGATGAAGGCCAGCCGCCCCGGCATGTACGAGTACCAGTACAAGGCGGAATTCGACTACGCCCTGAGCCAGCACAGCCCCTGCGGCCCCGGCTTCCCGTCCATCATCAGCGCGGGCGCGAACAATTTCTGCATCCACTACTACAGCTACACCGGCCAGGCTCGAGACGGCGACATGATCCTCAACGACGTGGGCGCCCAGCACGACAGCCTGATCACCGACGTCAGCCGCGGATTCCCCTGCAACGGCCGCTTCACGGAGCGGCAGAAGCTCCTGTACAACTGCGCCCTGCAGACCTCGAACCACCTGTTCGACATCATCCGGCCCGGCTACTCCATGGCGGAGGTGGACGGCGAGATCCGCCGCTACAACGCCGCCCTGCTGGTGGACGCCGGCGTCCTGGACAAGGCCGAAAACGTGGGCAAGTACATGTGGCACGGCGGCGCGCATCACATCGGCTACGACGTGCACGACGTGGTCGCCCGCCCCGAGAAGGTCGCCCCGGGCATGGTGTTCTGCGTGGACGTGGGCATTTACCACGAAGAGTGGGGCATCGGCTTCCGCCTGGAGGACAACTGCCTGGTCACCGAGGACGGCTGCGAGAACCTGTCGGCGGCCATCCCGCGGACGGTGGAGGACATCGAAAGCGTCATGCGGAAATAACTTGCCACGGCAGGAACAACATGGTATCATGAAGGTACACGAAAGGAGCGTTTCACATGAAGAAATTTCTGGTATTATTGATCATGCTGATGGCAGCCGTCATGCTGACCAGCGCGGCAGAGGATGAGCCGACCGTGTACATCAGCGGGGATTTCAAGTATGTCCTGCTGGAGGACGGGACGGCGGAGATTACAGACTATTTGGACTATAAACGCGCTGTAACAGAGCTTACCATTCCGGCAACTTTGGACGGACACAGCGTCACATCCATCGGTTATCAGGCGTTCTACGGTTGCAGCAAGCTGACCTCCGTCACCATCCCCAACAGCGTCACCTCCATCGGTGATTCGGCGTTCTCCATCTGCAGCAAACTGACCTCCATCACCATCCCCGACAGCGTCACCTCCATCGGGAAGAATCCGTTTTCGAACTGCGACAAACTGACATCCATCATTGTTTCTATTGATCATCCAACGTTTGCAACCATTGATGGTGTACTGTTTGAAAAAAGCACCAAGACGTTGATATGCTATCCCTGCGCTTCTAAAGCCAAAAGATATGCAATCCCCCAAGGCATCAAGATTATCGGCGCTTCGGCGTTCTCCTACTGTAATAACTTAACCTCTGTCACCATCCCCAGTAGCGTCACTTCCATCGGTGATAAGGCTTTCTACAATTGCAGCAATCTGACCTCCATCACCATTCCCGACAGCGTCACCTCCATCGGTGAGTACGCGTTCCAAGGCTGCTCGTCCCTAATCTCCATCACCATCCCCAACAGCGTTACTTCCATCGGTGATTCGGCGTTCTCCTTCTGCAGCAAACTGACATCCATCACCATCCCCGACAGCGTCACCTCCATCGGGAGGAATCCGTTTAGGCACTGCGACAAACTGACATCCATCATCGTTTCTGTTGATCATCCAACGCTTGCAACCATCGATGGTGTTTTGTTTGAAAAAAGCACCAAGACCTTGGTCTGCTATCCTCGCGCTTTCACGGCAAAAATCTATGCTATCCCCCAAGACATCAAGATTATTGGCGATGAGGCGTTCTACTCCTGCAGTTCCCTAACCTCCATCACCATCCCCGACAGCGTCACCTCCATCGGCGATGATGCGTTTATCTTCTGCGACTCCCTGACCACCATCACCATCCCCGACAGCGTCACTTCCATCGGCGATGATGCTTTTTACTGGTGCGACGCTCTGACCTCCATCACCGTTGGTCGCGACTCCTACGCGCGCCAGTATTGCATCGACAATGGTCTCCCCTACACCTACCCCGACGCCAACGACTGGCTGCTGGATTGATCCCCGGCAAAAATTGCGTATTCCCCGGCATAATTTGCATTGACGAATCCCCGTGAACTTGGTATACTTATCGTAGATAATGTCCCAGATTGGGCATTTTTAAGGAGGAAAATGGATATGCAGAACATTCCTGTTGTGAAGCTCGGCCTTGTGGCCGTGTCCCGTGACTGCTTCCCGATCACCCTGAGCGAGAAGCGCCGTGCCGCCATCGCTGAAAAGTGCGGCCAGAAGAATCTCGAGATCGTCGAGATCAAGACCACCGTTGAGAACGAAAAGGACATGCTCAAGGCCGTTGAAGAGCTCAAGGCCAATGAGTGCAACGCTTGCGTGGTGTTCCTGGGCAACTTCGGCCCCGAGACCCCCGAAACCCTGATCGCCAAGTACTTCGACGGCCCCTGCATGTTCGTGGCCGCCGCTGAGGGCGATGGCGACATGATCAACGGCCGCGGCGACGCCTACTGCGGCATGCTGAACTGCTCCTACAACCTGGGCATGCGTCACCTGAAGGGCTACATCCCCGAGTACCCCGTGGGCACCGCTGAAGAGCTGGCCGACAAGATCGCCGAGTTCGTGCCGATCGCCCGCGCCATCATCGGCGTGAAGAACCTGAAGGTCATCACCTTCGGCCCCCGTCCCCAGGACTTCTTCGCCTGCAACGCCCCCATCAAGGGCCTGTACGAGCTGGGCATCGAAATCGAGGAGAACTCCGAGCTGGATCTGCTGGTCTCCTACCGCGAGCACAAGAACGATCCCCGCATCCCCGCCATCTGCGCTGACATGGCCGCCGAAATGGGCGAGGGCAAGTACTACCCCGACCTGTGCGAGCGTATGGCTCAGTTTGAGCTGACCCTGCTGGATTGGGCTGAGAACCACAAGGGCGCCCGCAAGTACGTTGTCTTCGCTGACAAGTGCTGGCCCGCCTTCCCCTCTCAGTTCGGCTTCGAGCCCTGCTACGTCAACTCCCGTCTGGCTTCCCGCGGCATCCCGGTCGCCTGCGAAGTGGACATCTACGGTGCTGTGTCCGAGTACATCGGCGCCTGCATCACCGGTGACGCCGTCACCCTGCTGGACATCAACAACTCCGTGCCCGGCTACATCTACGACAAGGACATCGCCGGCAAGTTCGATTACCGCCTGACCGAGACCTTCATGGGCTTCCACTGCGGCAACACCCCCTCCTGCAAGATGTGCGAGGACCGCGCGGTCAAGTACCAGCTGATCCAGCACCGCGTGCTCGAGCCCGAAGGATCCGAGCCCGACATCTCCCGCGGCACCCTGGAAGGCGACATCGCTGCTTCCGACATCACCTTCTACCGCCTGCAGTGCGACTCTGACGGCGTGCTCCGCTCCTACATCGCTCAGGGCGAGGTTCTGCCCGTCGCCACCCAGTCCTTCGGCGGCATCGGCATCTTCGCCATCAAGGAGATGGACCGCTTCTACCGTCACGTGCTGGTGCAGAAGCGCTACCCCCACCACGGTGCGGTTGCCTTCTCTCACTGCGTGAAGGCCCTGTTCGAGGTCTTCAAGTACCTGGGCGTGCAGGATATCGCTTACAACCAGCCCAAGAACCTGCCCTACCCCACCGAGAATCCCTGGGCATAATTGCCTGACGGCTTCGGGGAGATGACGAAAGTCATTTCCCCGAGTTTTTTTGTGCCGGCTTTCGATTTACAGTCTGCTGACGGCGAATTTGTCACCAATTCATCCACAACAAACAGCGGCTCCCCGCATCTTTCACGGGGAGCCGCACTTTTTTACTTTTTCTTCGTCCAGTTGGGCAGCTGCCAGATGTACCAGTCAGTGCCGTCGGTCTCCATGACGACGGTGCCGTCGCCGGAGTAAAGAGCGTTGTACTCAGCGAACTTGCGCTTCGTGCCATTCTTGATGCTCTTGTGCGCTTTGAAGTTGGGGATGAAGATGAACTCCGGCTGAGCGACTTCCAGGAACATCTCCTCGAAGCCGTTGATGCCGTGGTGGACAGCCTTCAAAATATCGCACTCCAGCAGGCTGTGATCCACATTCTTGAGGAAGTACTTCTGGGGACGGCTGTCGCAGTCGCCCATGAGGAGCACCTTGCTGTCGCCGAAGACGATCTGGGTGCAGGCGCTGCGGGCATTGGTGCCCCAGCTCTCATCGCAGCGGATGATGTTGATCGTCGCGCCGCCGAGGGTCAGCACATCGCCGTGATAGACCTGCACATAGGGAATGCCGTACTTGTCCACCGCCCGGACGGCAGCCTTGTGGTAACTGGTATTCTTATAATCCTTTTTCACGGCAGAGCAGAAGCCGCCGATCTGGTACTTGGGGCCCAGGTCCGTCTTGCCGTCCTCCGCGAGGATACGGTGGTTCATCATCTTGGTCAGGCCCTGAAGATGATCGTTGTCCGGGTGGGTGTTGAGGAGGTACTTGAACTCTGTGATGCCCTCGGCGTCGAACAGCTCCTCCAGGCGGGGGTAGAACTGCACCGAACCTCCATCGATCATCATATTTTCCCCGCCGCACTGGATCAGCATCGCATCGGAACGATCGGTGTCGATGGCAGTGATCCGCAGCAGCGGCTTTTCCGTCCAGCCCTCGGGCAGCTGGGATTCGTCCTCAATAAAGAAAATCTCCGCAAATGCGGCTGCAGGCAGCATCACCAGCATCAGCAGGAGCGTGATCAGCTTCTTCATCCGTTTCCTCCAGGTGGATAATTACTCCTTCATGATACCCTATTCTCCAGCCGTCTGTCAAGCAATACCGAAGTGCATTTTGTAACAAAAACGACACTTTTCCCCTTGAATTTCCTGCGCTTAACCTGTATACTATTGGTACAGTAATTCGACAAAAGGAGAGGCGTTCCGATATGAACAAGCAGGTTTTCTCCTCCCCCATCGATCTGAAAAAAGTCACCGTTACTGACCCGTTCTGGCAGCGGGAGATGGAGCTGGTGCGCAACGAGGTCATCCCTTATCAGTGGGAGGCCCTCAATGACCGCGTGCCCGGCGCAGATCCCTCCTGGTGCATGCGCAATTTCCGCACCGCCGGCAAGATGATGGCTGAGCAGCGCCAGAATGTCCGGTACGTTCCTCCGAAGTATACCTATCGCGGCTTCAACGCCCTGCCCGATGATCCCGCAAACCCGGAAGAAGGCCGCTTCTATGGCTTCGTTTTCCAGGATACGGACTTCTCCAAGTGGATCGAGGCTGTCGGCTACAGCCTGACCCAGCATCCCGATCCGGAGCTGGAGAAGATCGCGGACGAGGCCATTGACGTCGTCTGCGCCGCCCAGACCCCCGACGGCTATCTGGACACCTACTATATCATCAACGGCATGGACGCTGCGCTGACCAACCTGCGTGACAACCACGAGCTGTACTGCCTGGGCCATCTGGTGGAGGGCGCAGTCGCCTATTATCAGGCCACCGGCAAGGATAAGCTCCTGCGCGCCGCCGCCCGCTTTGCGGACTTTATCGAGGCGCGCTTCGGCCCGGAGGAAGGCAAGTGCAAGGGCTATCCCGGCCACGAGATCGCTGAGATGGCGCTGGTCCGCCTGTACGAGGTGACGGGCGAAGAGAAATACCTGCGTCTGAGCAAGTTCTTTGTGGATCAGCGCGGCCAGAAGCCCAGCTACTTCTCCTTGGAGGACAAGGCCCGCGCGGAAAAGGAAGGCCGCGTCTGGAAGGGCGACCTCAATCAGGGCTCCGAGTACCATCAGGCTGCCGCGCCCGTCCGTGAGCAGCAGGTAGCCACAGGTCATGCCGTGCGCGCGACCTACCTGTACTCCGGCATGGCGGATATCGCCCGCCTGACCGGCGACGATTCCCTGCTGGAGGCCTGCGATCGTCTCTTTGACAACATCATGAACAAGCAGCTGTACGTGACCGGCGGCATCGGCGCTACCGTCCACGGCGAGGCCTTCACCTACGATTACGACCTGCCCAACGACACCGCCTACTCCGAGACCTGCGCTGCCATCGGCCTGGCCTTCTTCGCCCGCCGCATGCTTCAAATCAAGCCCGACAGCAAGTACGGCGATGTGATGGAGCTGGCGCTGTACAACACCGTCCTCTCCGGCATGGCGCTGGACGGCAAGAGCTTCTTCTACGTCAACCCGCTGGCCGTTGTGCCGGACGCCTGCCGCCGCAATCAGCTGATGCGCCATGTACAGCCCACCCGCCGCAAGTGGTTCGGGTGCGCCTGCTGCCCGCCCAACATTGCCCGCATCGTGGCGTCCATCGCCTCCTACGCCTACACCGAGAACGAGGACACCCTCTTCACCCACCTCTACATGGGCGGCAAGGTGGAGAAGGACTTCGCCGGCAAGAAGCTCGTGATGGAGGTCAAGGCCCGCATGCCCTGGCACGGCCATGTGTACGTGACCGTCCACTGCGACGAGGCGGTGAACGGCACCCTGGCCTTCCGCATCCCCAACTGGGCTCAGGACGCCGTCATCACCTGCGGCGACAAGGCCCCCGTCTACAAGGACGGTTACGCCTACATCACCGGCGAATGGCACGACGGTGACATGATCACCCTCCACCTGCCCATGCAGGTGCGGATGCTGGCCGCCAATCCCGCCGTCCGCGCGGACGTGGACAAGGTGGCCTTCCGCCGCGGCCCGGTAACCTTCTGCGCCGAGCAGGCCGACAACGGCGACAACCTCCACCTCCTGCGCGTGGACACCCGCTACATCGGCGACCACGGCGAGGGCATCGAGTGGGAGTTCGACGAGACCACCTTCGGCCACGAGACCGTGAAGCTCCACGTGCCCGCCAAGCGTCTGCTGCCCCCGGAGAGCGACTCCCTCTACACCATCTGGCAGCCCCCCAAGGAGGAGACCGCGAAGATTCACCTTGTCCCCTACTACGCCTGGGCCAATCGCGGCGAAGGCGAAATGCTCGTCTGGCTCCGCAGAAAGTAAGCAGCGTGACGCTGCACCCAGCTCGCGATTGAGTTGGCTTTGAGGTCACGCGTCGTTGAATCAAACAGACTGTCCGTGCGGATCAACGGGATGAAGTCCCCCGCACGGACGTTTTTTCGAGGTACATCATGAAAAAGCTACTGACAGGACTGCTTTTCGCCCTGCTGACCCTTTTCGGCAGCGCCACGGCGGAGGAAGCGTCCCCGCTCTGGTATCCGCAGATCACAGCGGACATGCCGGTCATCTCCATCTCCACCGGGGACAGCAATCGTTTCGCCACCGCCTGGGTCCGCGAGGACAAGCTGCAGGGGCGCATCGACTACGTGGACGCGGCCATCACCGTCACCGACGGGGAGCGGGTTCTCCTCCGGAATGAAAAGGCTCAGGTCAAGGTTCGCGGCAACTGGACGCTGGATTACCCCAAGAAGTCCATCCGCATCAAATTTAGCAAAAAGCAGAGCATGCTGGGGCTGAACGAAAACCAGCCCTACAAGAGCTGGGTGCTGCTGGCGGAGTGGAAGGATCTGTCCATGCTCAACAGCGCTACGGCCCTGTTCCTGGCCCATAACATCCTCGGGGCCGACGGCTACTACTGCACTGATTACCGCTTCGTTCATCTGGAGATCAACGGTGTATACTGGGGCGTGTATCTGCTGGCCGAGCAGCAGGAGGTCAACCCCGGCCGGGTGGATATCGCTGAGAACGAGCCCGGCGACGCCAACCGGTACACCGGCTACCTCATGGAATACGACGCCTACTTCACCGAGGAGGCCGCCCTCCCCCGCAGCGATCCCTTCTTCGAGGTGTACCACATGGGTCTCACCGGCGAGCAGTACGGCTACACCATCAAGAGCCACATCGAGGACAACCGGCAGACCGCCTTTCTGCGCGGCTGCGTACGGCTGATCTACCGCATCTGCTACGCTGCCGTCAAGGAAGGCAAGCACTACACCTTCAACGACAAGTATACCGAGCTGGTACCCACACAGAGCAGCTCCGTGCGCGATACAGTCGCGCAGGTCATCGATCTCCCCTCCCTGGTGGACACCTACATCCTCAACGAGATCGCCTGCAACCCGGATCTTGGGTGGTCCAGTTTTTACCTGTCCCTGGACATGAGCGAGGATGGCAGCCGCAGGCTCACCTTCCACGCCCCCTGGGATTTTGACTCCGCCTTTGGCATCCGCAGCGATTACGAGTCATCCTGGGGAGATTACGCCCGCTATGCCGGCAACCCCTGGCTGCTGCTCTTCGTGGATGAGCCCTGGTTCCAGGAGATGGTGAAGGCGCGCTGGGCGGAGCTGACGGCCATGGGGCTCCCGGAACAGACCCTGGCGTTTGTCCGCACCCTGACGACTGTTTACGCCGCCGATTTCACCCGGAACTATGACCGGTGGCCCACCCGCATCACCGAGGGCAATCACGAGCTGGTGCCGGAACTGAACCGCTGCCGCTCCCAGCAGGAGGCTGCAGACTATCTGTACGACTGGCTCAGCGCGCGCTTCAACTACCTGAACTACTGCTGGAAATGAACATGCAAAGAGGCCGTCCCCTTGGGGGACGGCCTCTTCATATCTACTTATTCCCTGACGTTCTTCATGATCAGCCGATGGGACGTCACGCCGAAACCCACAGCGCACACGCCCATCACCGTGTAGCACAGCCACGCAGGAATGTGCGCAGACTTCTGCACCGCGAACTGCATCCAGATGCTCACGCCCACGCAAATGAGGAAGATCACCCAGTTGATGATCACCTGCTTCCTGGGCAGGCGGGCGTCCGCGGAAGCCTTACGCCAGCGCCACAGGGCACAGAACATCATCCCCGCCAGCACCAGCACCGCCGTCAGCTGGGACACGCGGATGAACACCCGCGTCCAGTGCAGGAAGTTGTCCGCGCGCAGGGCCTCCAGCAGAATCTGACTGGCACAGTACAGGATCAGGAACAGCCTGGCATGTTCGCCGTCGCGGGCAGGCTTCTTTGCCAGCAGGATGGCGAAGATCACCAGCGCAGCCACCGCCTCAAACACGCAGATGGCCCAGAACCACGTCTCGTAATCCGCGTTGTACAGCGCGAAGGGGAAGCGCTGGAATACGGGCGTGATCACCTCCAGGCCCCTGCCCTCGCCATTGGTCAGCTCGGCCAGGCGGCCCAGCGCGATCACCAGCGCAGCCGGGGCCGACAGCGCGTCCAGCAGCTTGAGTGCGGACTGCTTCGTAATCTTCGCCGTCAGGATGGCCGCGATCACCGCGCCGCCGACAGCGCCCCACAGGGCATAGCCGCCGTCCCAGAAGCGAAGGATGCTCACAAGGCCCATCTCCATATACATCGTCAGGCGGGCCAGGCAGTAGAACAGCCGCGCACCGATCAGGCCCAGGGGCAGCGCCAACAGCGCGAAGATCTCCGCCGTGTCGCAGCGCAGGCCATGCTTCTTCTGCCGCCAGGCCAGCAGCAGCAGACCCAGCGCCAGCGCGATCACGACGCACAGAGCATAGGTGGTTACCGGGAGACCGGCAACGCTGAACAAGACATGCATCATATCATCCATGGGGAACTCCTTAATCAGGCTGATAAGCGCTGGCGAAGTAGATAATGTCCTTCAACGGGCGCCGCTTGGGATTGTTGGGCGCATTCACCTTCTTATTGTTGAAAACCATGGTGGAGGAGGAGCCGCCGTCCAGGTTGTAGGCATTGATCACGCCGTCAAAGGAGGCGACCAGATCCGCAAACTGCTCCAGCGTCAGACCAACCGAGCCGGGATCTTCCGGGCCCTCGGTGGAAATGCACAGGTATTCCAGCGGGCCGATCTGCGCCAGGCACATGCGCTGGGCCGGACTATGCGCCGCATTGTTCATATTCTGAAAGCCGGTCTGCTTCTCGCCGTTGATGACCAGACCCGGGCCGAAGGTGTAGCCGTTGACGATGGTGCGGCCCTCTGCCTCCAGCTGTGCCGTGAAATCAATCATGTCCTGCTTGGAAGGCGCCACGATGATATGCATGTCACCCATATTGTCCAGCACCATCACGTCGTAGGTCTCGTCGCACACGTTCTTGTACACCTTGCCCATGCGGGCGGTATAGCCCTCATCGCGGCGGGAAGAGAAGAAATCGCCGTTGATGGCCAGGGCCGCATTGACCGCTTTGCCCATGGAATGGCCAAAGTGGGTATCATCCGTCCGGTAGCTTCCGGACATGGCGGAACGCACCTGGGTGGGATTGGCCACCTTGACATACGCGACCATGTAGTTGGTATCCATATACCGGCCGGTGGTGATCTTCACGGTAATGGACGGATCCTCATAGGTCATTTCTTCAAGATTGTAGCCATCCTTCTGCAGGGGCAGACCCTTTTTATCCGTCAGCTTATACTCAATGATCTCCGCCTGAGCCACGATGACCCCAGAGGGAATCAGCACCAGCAGGCAGGCAAGCATCAGCACAATCGCTACAATGCGGATGATATGCTTCATAAATATCAGGCTCCTTTACTTGATTCAGGGCAGCATCACGCCGTTTTCGAAGTTAACAATGCCGGTCTCCAGGAAGGATTCCGGAGGATTGTCGCACCTGGCGTAGCCCTTCTTGTACACCAGCTTCTTGAACACGGCCCTGCGGTCGTCCTCGTCGGTGAGGACGAAGGGGCGGAAGTCGGGGCTGGGCTGGGTCTGACAGGGGATCACCTGCAGCTTCTTCAGCTGCACCTGGCCTTCTACCCGCTCATAGGTAAGCTGGAAGATGCCCGTGGAAGGATCCACCTGGGACATGGTGCCGAAGGTGAAATTGCCGGTGGAGAACATGATGGGCTTGCCCTTGTAGAACACGATGGGCTGGATCACATGGGGATGGTGGCCCCAGATGACGTCTGCGCCGGCGTCGATGGCAGCTCTGGCAAAGAGCACCTGACCGGACTGGGGCGTCATGTGCGTCTCACGGCCCCAGTGCAGGCTGACGATCACCACATCGCAGCCCATTTCCTCCTTGAGGATCTTGATACGGTTGGCGATGCGCTTCTCGTCGGAATCACTGGGATAGCTGAAGCCCATGAAGCCAAAGCGGATCCCCTCCACGTCCTTGACCAGCAGGATGTCATAGCCGTCATCCTGCCAGGGATAAATGGTGCCGAAGTGCTCAATGCCCGCTTCCGTGAGGATATCCAGGGTATCCTGGTAGCCGTTGCGGAAGAAGTCCATGCAATGGTTATTGACGGTGTTGACCACCTCCACGCTGCCCTCCAGGAGGACATTGACGTGGTCAGGCGCGCCGACCATATTGTAGACCTTGTCGGTATGGGCGCGGCGCTCGGTGAAGACGACTTCCAGGTTGGCAATGGTCAGATCGTCCGCTGCAAGGTAATCCTGAACCAGGGAGAAGGGCCAGGCATATCCCTGCGCATCGATGGTGGTGTGGTACGAGGAATCATAGGACGCGTACTGCTCAGAATCGCCGATGGAGCAATCGCCCACGAAGCTCAGCAGCACCTCTCCATCCGCAGGGGCAGGAACGGCGTCAGCTGCAGGCGCAGGAGTCGCCGTGGCTTCTGCAGGCGCAGGGGCAGCGGTGGTTGCCGCAGCGGGCACAGGCGTAGCGTCCGGCGCGGGCGTGGCCGTCGCGGTGGGCGCAGGCACAGGCGTAGCGTCACCGGTGTAGGTCAGGATAAAGGGCTTTTGCCGGGTACCTTCGCCGCCGGTCACTTCCAGATCGGTCATGTCCACCCGGATGGCCAGGCGCAGGCCCACATTGGTGCGGGTGTAGCCGCCCCAGCTCAGGTGGCCGTCAAAACCCACCAGGGCCAGGCGGTAGGCTTCCTCATCCTTGATATCCGCCGCCCAGTAGGACACCTTGCCGTTGTTGTCAGAGTACAGGCCCTTGGTCCGGACGGCATAAGGCGTGCCGGCTGCCTGACGGGAGGGCTGTTCGCCCCAGGTATTGGCGGAGAAGCCGTAGTCCGGATTTCGCAGCTCATCCATATTCAGGATGAACAGCTCGCCGCGGGTCTCGTCGGGGATGAGCAGGCTGCGCACCGGATCACCGCCAAAGAGCGTCTCGATGCACACCGTGTTCAGCCAGGGCATCAGGTCGCTCTCCTCATAGCAGGTGATGCGGCGATAATCATAATTGTCGATCTTCTTCTGATCCGTCTCGAAGATGACCTGCTGGGTATCGATCACATATTCGGTGATCAGCAGGGCCACATTGTCCTTGATCTCCAGCACGCGCCAGAGAACGGGGCGTACAGTGCCGTCCTTTTCATAAGGATAATGGCCCAGCTGCACAAACTTCCAGCCATGGCCCTTCCAGTAGCCGCGCAGCTCCGTGTCATCCTCCGCTATGGCGGATACGCTGAGCAGCATCAGCAGCGCCAGCAGCCAGATCAACGCTTTCTTCACTCGCATCGTATACGATCCTCATTTCCTTTGCAGCCGAAAAGCAGGCGGATTTCGCCATACTTTTTCATCTTACAATACCATTTTTCCGCTGATTTTTCAAGTCCTGCACAGGTATTTGTCGTCGAAATCACACATTTTACATTTCTACAAAAAGAGGGCCGCCCGAACAAGCCGGACAGCCCCTGGAAATATCCGTTTATTCGATGACCAGCTCCACCGGGCAGTGGTCAGAGCCCATCACATCCGGGTGGATACAGGCGCTCTGCAGCCGGTCCGTCAGCTTCTCCGAGGCGATGAAATAGTCAATGCGCCAGCCGACGTTCTTCTCCCTGGCTTTGAACATGTAGCTCCACCAGGTGTAGGCGTCCGTCTGATCGGGGTGGAAGTGGCGGAAGGTGTCCACATAGCCTGCGTCGATCACCGCGGTGAGCTTGTCGCGCTCCTCCTGGGTGAAGCCGGCGTTACGGGTGTTGGACTTGGGGTTCTTGAGGTCAATGGGCTTGTGGGCCACATTCAAGTCGCCGCAGTAGATGACGGGCTTGTGCTGCTCCAGCGTCCTGATATATGCGAGGAACGCATCCTCCCAGGTCATGCGGTAGTCCAGGCGGGTCAGCTCGCGCTGGGAGTTGGGCACATACACGCACACCAGGTAGAAATCCGCGTATTCCAGCGTGATGACGCGGCCCTCGTGGTCATGCTCCTCCACGCCGATGCCGTAGCGGACGGAGAGCGGCTCCACCTTCGTGAAGATCGCCGTGCCGGAGTAGCCCTTCTTCTCGGCGTAGTTCCAGTACTGGTGGTAGCCGGGCAGGTCGAGGTCATGCTGACCGGCCTGCAGCTTGGTCTCCTGCAAGCAGAATACGTCCGCGTCCAGCGCCGCGAAGGCCTCCATGAAGTTCTTGCCGAGGATGGCCCGCAGGCCGTTGACGTTCCAGGAGATGAGTTTCATATCGTCATTCGTTCCTTTTCGTGATATTGCGGGTGGATGAGTTTCCACCTCATCCGTCTTCGCCTGTTCGGCCTACGCCAGGGGTAAACCCTGTCGCAGGCTTCGCGCTATCAACGCAAGCGTTGACAGCGCTCGTCGGGTAAACCCGACCTTTTCGGCGAATCCACCTTCCCCTCAAGGGGAAGGCTGCACAACTGCCATTCCTTGGCTTCCCCTTGAGGGGAAGCTCCGCCCGCAGGCGGTGATGAGGTGTCTTCCACAACCAAGACGGCTCTGCAGTAATACAATACCCGTTTTTCCGGCAGATGAAACTCAATTACCCCACAACGCCCGGCGCCTGATACCGGATGCGCATCTTGGGCGCTTCCTCCAGGGTGGCGCGGTAGTTGATGTTCCAGTCCACGCTGCCGTCGTTGACGTTCAGGCCGTCGGCGGGGGGCGCGAAGAGCTTCATGGTCAGCGTGCAGGGGCCGTCGAGGGGCTTGTCGAAGAAGGCGCTCATCATGTCAATGGTCTTCACGCCGGGCGCCTTGTAGAACCAGCGGCCGTTCAGCTCCACCATCAGGCCGATATTCTGCTCCACGGTCATCTCGCAGAACTCGGGATTGCCCTCAAATTCGATCGGGATGGCCAGGCCGTCCGCGTCCTCGGAGCTGCCCCAGCGGAGCTTCGCCGGGAAGGGGACTTCGTCCCCCTCTTCAAAGGTCGGCATGAACCAAGGATCATTCAGCACCTCATCGCGGTACATCTTCAGCATGGGCTGCTCGATGCCCACCGCGTCGTTGTTGGGGTCCTCGATCTCCAGGCCCAGACGGCCGCGGTCGCGGAACTGGTACATGCTGATGGACTTGAACCAGTCGATCTTGTTGTCGCGCCAGTAGTGGGCAAAGCGCACCACGCTCTCGCCCTGCATGCGGGGGCCGGTGACGTCGCCGTCGGTGTTGAATTCAGCGGTGATCATGGGCTTGGGCACGGGAGTCAGCTCGCAGGCGCGCTTGTAGGTGCGGGTGAACTGATCCACCAGCTTCTGCACGGAGTCGGCCTTCCAGCTCCTCTGGACATTCTCCGGCTCCGCCACGTCCACGGGCCAGCCGTAGTGCAGCGCCAGGTAGGTGTCGCAGCTCCAGAAATCCGCCACGTCGTAGCAGTTCTTGAAGGCCTCTTCCTGCTCCATGTGGCCGTCTTCCTTGCCCCAGCCGCCGCAGAAGATGATGCGCACATTGGGGGCTTCCTCGCGGATGATGCCCGCGAACTTCACGAAGAACGCGCCGACCTGCTCGTAGGTGTAGCGCTTGTTGTGCTGGAACCAGCTGCCGCAGCACTCGTGGTTGATGCGGATCATCATGCGGCCATAGGGACGCAGCTGACGGGCCACCTCGCGCAGCTGCTCGTCGGACAGGCCGCAGTCCAGCGTCAGGGTCAGCAGGACTTCCTGGCCGTGCTTGCGGATATCCGCCATCTGGTCAAAGGGATGGCCATCCGCGCCGTAGGGGAAGTAATCGTCGTAGGGGTAATCCCACGCGCCGGAGATGTCCTTGTCCTTGTAGTACTTGGAGATGCGCGCGGGCCACTCCTTGTCATTGGGATAGTAGGTGTACATGATGTTCACGCCGCGGTGCGGACGGCCCAGCTTATGCAGGATGTAGTCCTGGTTGACATACTCGGCGCGTTCGCTGCCGTCGCCCAGGTCGAGGGAACAGTTGGCGGGGCCCATGTGGAGCTTTTTCATGTGTGTTTTCTCCTTTCGTGCGGTGCCTCCGGCGGGCAGGGCGCTGCCCTGCACCTGCGAAGGGTCTTCGACCCTCTCGACACCCGCTTCGCGATTAAGTTGCGTGGTTCCTTTGGGGTTGAACGCGCGTGTTGATGCGCGCGGGGGGTGGAGTTGACTGACCGCGCTCGCTGTCGCGCGGGCTACATGGCTGCGCGATCATGCGGCGCTTTTAGTTACTGAACACATGGTTGTGTGAGCTTTGGCTCGGATCTGTGAACAAGTTCACAGAGTCCTCGCGTCGCGCTACCTCGTCTGTTCTATCACAGTAGTGAGAGGCGGCGACCTCCTGCGGAGGCCGACGGGATCATGTCGGCACTAAAAGCGCCAAACACCGCGCAATCACCAGGAAGTGCGCTGTTCCGGCCGCGGCGGGCAGCCGTACAGGGGCCCGCCGCACCGAGCCGGGAGGGTTCATGGCGCTTCGGCACGCCCCCGCGAGGCGGTTGGAGCGAAGTCGACTGTACACAAGCCAAGTTTGGAGCGACGGGGGGAGTCCAGAGGGGGCGGCAGTCATCAGGCTCAATTCTGACGCCCCCTCTGGCGCTCTTTGCTTCTTTCTCACGGTTGAGAAAGAAGACCCGGCACTCCTGCCAATTCACAAAGGTATCGCATCAGATCGCCCTGGTCGCATCCGCCAGCCAGACATTCTCCTCGGCGGTCATGTAGGGCGCGAGGGTCTTGCGGACCTTCGCGTGGTAGGCGTTCAGGATACCGCGGCACTCCTCACCCAGCAGCTCGGGGATGATGGCGTCCAGGTCGAAGGGCACCATGGTCAGCGTCTCAAAGCGCAGGAAGCGGCCGTAGCCGTTGGTGGTGACCTCCTTGACCGCAGTCAGGTTCTCCAGGCGCACGCCGAAGGCCCCCTCCAGGTAGAAGCCCGGCTCGTTGGAGGTGATCATGCCAACCTCCAGGGGCGTGGTGTTGGCGCGGCCCCAGTGGATGGACTGCGGGCCCTCATGCACACTCAGGATGTAGCCCACGCCATGACCGGTGCCATGGTTGTAGTCGGCCTCCAGCCGCCACAGGGGCTCGCGGGCCAGGTAGTCCAGGTTCGCGCCGGTGCAGCCGGCCTTCCACTGGGCGTTGCCAAGCTGCAGGTTGCCCTTGAGCACCAGGGTGTAGAAGCGCTTCTCGTCGTCCGTCAGCTCGCCCAGGGCATAGGTGCGGGTGATGTCCGTGCTGCCCTCGATGAAGTGGGCGCCGGTGTCGCTGAGCAGGAAGGACTTCGCCTCCAGCTTCGCGCAGGATTCTTTCGTCGCGGAATAATGCACGATAGCGCCATGTGCGCCATATCCCATAATAGGCTCGAAGCTCGGGCAGATGTAGCCAGGCTGTTCCTTGCGGAATTCCTCCAGCTTCTCCGCCACGCTGATCTCGTCCATGGGGATCTTGCCTACGTTGGTCTTCACCCAGCGCATGAACTTCGTCACCGCCGCGCCGTCCTTGATGTGGGCGATGCGGAAGTTGTCGACTTCCTTCTCGTTCTTGCAGGCCTTGGGCAGGTTGGTGGGGCTCACCTTGTCGATGATCTTCACGCCCTGGGGCACGCAGGCCTCCAGCTTGCTGTTGACCACGTTCAGGTTCATCATGACCTTGCAGCCGTCTGCCAGATTGCGGACAAAGTCGTACACATCCTCGTAATTGCGGATGGTCACGCCGTCATTCTCCAAATTGCGGCGGATCTCGTCGCTCAGCACCGCCGGGTTGACGAACAGCACCGCTTCGTCTGCCGTGACGGCTGCGAAGGACAGCATCACAGGCGTGCAGGCCACGTCCGCGCCGCGCAGGTTCATCAGCCAGCACACGTCCATCAGGCTCGCAATGACCACAGCGTCCGCGCCTTCCTTGGCGAGTGCGGCACGCAGATCCATCAGCTTTTCCGCGCGGGACTTGCCCACCACGTCCGCCGCCAGCTCGAAGGCAGGCTCGGCAGACAGCGCCGGGCGATCCGTCCAGATTTCGCCCACCAGATCATTCTCGCAGGCAATGGACGCGCCGCACTTGTCCGCCAGCTCCCGCAGCCCATCTGCCTGACGGGTGGATACCACCCGGCCGTCAAAGGCCAGAACCTGCCCCTTTTGCAGATGCTGCTCCAGATAGCCGTTCAGCGTGGGCACGCCGGGCTCACCCATCTTCTGGAGGTCGATGCCGGTGCCTGCCAACTGATCCGCGGCCTGCAGGAAGTAGCGGCCGTCCGTCCACAGGCCGGCCCATTCCTTGCCCACCAGCAGCGTGCCGGCGCTGCCGGTAAAGCCGCTGACCCACTTGCGGGCCTTGAAGTGGCTGGAAAGATACTCCGAGCCATGGAAGTCATTGGAGGGAACCAAGCAATAATCCACACCGTGCTTTTCCATCACGGCGCGCAGGTCAACAAGCTGCTGACGCATCGGGGTCATATCCTTTCATCGGCGGACTTTCGTCCGGTTCATTCTGCCCACCAGTATACCATCATTTGATCGTTTACGCAAGGCAGCCGGACGGTATCTCTTGTGTATTCGCCTTGACTTTAGCAAAGTGATGCAGTAAAATGAAGCAACGCTACCCCTTCAAGAAGGAGGCCACGCCATGCCTAACCGCACCATCGCCGCATCCATCGGTCAGTTGACCGAAACGTTGCTTTCCGATTACCAGGAGGGCCGTGCCATCGACCGTATTGAGCCCTACTCCCAGCCGGACAGGGAGATCATCATCGACCTGATCGGCAAGATGAAGCGGCTGCTGTTTCCCGGTTATTTCCGCGATCCCAGCCAGCGGGTGTACGACATCCGCCACAGCCTGGCCGTGCTGATGGAAGATGTTGCCTTCCACCTGGGTGAGCAGATCGCTATTGCGCTGCGTTTGGGCGCCTCCGTGGACGCCGAGCGCGCCCGCGTGCTGGACGCCCAGGCCCAGGAGCTGACGGTGCAGTTCCTGGAGCGGCTGCCGGAAGTCCGCGCGCTGCTCCAGACCGACCTGGAGGCCTTCTTCGACGGCGACCCCGCCGCCACCTCCCTGGACGAGATCATCATCGCCTACCCCGGCATCTTCGCCATCATGGTCAACCGGGTAGCCCATGTGCTCTTTGAGCTGGGCGTGCCCCTCATCCCCCGCATCATGACCGAGCATGCCCACTCCCGCACCGGCATCGACATCCACCCCGGCGCGACCATCGGGCGGTACTTCTTCATCGACCACGGCACCGGCATCGTCATCGGTGAAACCACGGTGATCGGCGAAAACGTGAAGATCTACCAGGGCGTGACCCTGGGCGCCCTTTCCACCCGCGGCGGACAGAGCCTGCGCGGTAAGCGCCGCCATCCCACCATTGAGGACCGGGTGACGATCTACTCCGGCGCGTCGGTTTTGGGCGGAGATACCGTCATCGGGCACGATGCGGTCATTGGGGGCAATGCGTTCATCACCTCCTCCATCGCGCCTGGCACCCGCGTGTCGGTCAAGAATCAGGAGCTGGAGATGCGGCCCGGCAAGACCGCCTGGTGAAAATGACAATCGTTATTCCTAGCGTTCCCCTTGCATCAAACCGGATTTGATGGTATGATATCCAAGATGTAACAATATCTGCAAGGAGAATCCCCATGGAACGCTATGAAGCTCTCACGCTGGACGAGGAGCGCGCGCTGTACGGCCTGAACGGCGCAGAGGTCGTCCGCTGCAAATTTGAAGGCCCCGCCGACGGCGAATCCGCGCTGAAGGAGTGCCGCAACGTCCACCTGACCGACTGCGACCTGAAGCTGCGCTACCCCCTCTGGCACGTGTCCGGCGGCTCCCTCACCGACTGCCGCATGACCGATACCTGCCGCGCCGCGCTGTGGTATGACGACAGCCTCACCATTAAGGACTGCGATCTGGGCGGCATCAAAGCCCTGCGCGAGTGCCGCGATATCACGATCGAGGGCGGCACGGGCAATTCCACCGAGTTCGGCTGGATGTGCCGCGACCTGCGCATCCGCGATTTCGCCCTCACCAGCGAGTACCCCTTCCTCCACACCGAGAACGCCGAGTTCGACGGCTTCCGCCTCAAGGGCAAGTACTCCTTCCAGTACACAAAAAACCTGGTGTTCCGCAACTGCGTGCTGGACACCAAGGACGCCTTCTGGCACGCGGAAAACATCACCGTGTATGACAGCGTGGTCAAGGGCGAATACCTGGCCTGGTACTCCACGAACCTGCGCCTGGTGCGCTGCAAAATCAGCGGCACTCAGCCCCTGTGCTACTGCAAGGGCCTGATCCTGGAGGACTGCACGATGGAGGGCTGCGACCTGTCTTTCGAGAACAGCGAGGTCACCGCGACGGTGAACGGCCACATCGACAGCGTGAAGAACCCCGTGTCCGGTTCCATCACGGCGGACTCCATCGGAGAGATCATCATCGACGAGTACAAGTGGGCCGGCGATTGCCCCATCACCGTTCGTACGGCGGATGAAATTGCATAAACCATCGGGCGCTGCTCCGGCAGCGCTTTTTCTGTGCAGCAAAACGGCCTCTCCCGGTTGGGAGAGGCCGTATCGTATCAGTTGCCCAGGTATGCCTTGCGCACGTCGTCATCATGCAGCAGATCGTCAGCCGGGCCGGTCTTGGAGACCGTACCGGTCTCCAGCACATAGGCACGGTCGGCGATGGACAGCGCCATCTGCGCGTTCTGCTCCACCAGGAGAATGGTGACGCCCGCAGCGTGCAGCTCCTTGATGATGTCAAAGATCTGCTCCACCAGGATGGGCGCCAGGCCCATGGAAGGCTCGTCCAGCATCAGCAGGCGGGGCTTGGACATCATCGCGCGGGCGATGGCCAGCATCTGCTGTTCGCCGCCGGACAGGGTGCCGGCAATCTGCTTTTCGCGTTCTTTCAGGCGGGGGAAGCGCTGGAACATCTCCGCGATGGAAGCGGGGATCTCCGCGTTGGGACGGGTGTAG
>JAFXFR010000026.1 GCA_017513475.1 Clostridia bacterium | reverse complement strand
CTGCCCAAGGCCATCGTCCAGAAGGAAGTTGACAACCTGAAGGCTCTGGGCGTCACCATCGCCACCAACGTCGTGGTTGGCCGCACCATCTCCATCGACGAGCTGATGGAAGAGGAAGGCTTCGAGGCTGTGTTTATCGGCTCCGGCGCAGGCCTGCCCATGTTCATGGGTATCCCCGGCGAGAACTACAAGGGCGTTTACTCCGCCAACGAGTTCCTGACCCGTATCAACCTGATGAAGGCCTACAAGCCCGATTCCGATACTCCCATCCAGCATCCCAAGAAGGTTGCCGTCGTCGGCGGCGGTAACGTCGCTATGGACGCAGCCCGCTGCTCCAAGCGTCTGGGCGCTGAGGTCTATGTGGTCTATCGCCGCGGCATGGAAGAGCTGCCCGCCCGTCACGAGGAAGTCGAGCATGCTGAGGAAGAGGGCGTCATCTTCAAGACCCTCAACAACCCCGTTGAGATCCTGGCTGATGAGAACGACAATGTCCGCGCCATCCGCTGCATCAAGATGGAGCTGGGCGAGCCCGATGCCTCCGGCCGTCGTCGTCCCGTGGAAGTTCCCGGCAGCGAGTTCGAGCTGGAAGTTGACTGTGTCATCATGTCTCTGGGCACCAGCCCCAACCCCCTGATCAAGTCCACCACCAAGGGTCTTGAGATCAACCGCAAGGGCGGCATCGTTGTCAACGAGGACGGCCTGACCTCCCGCGCCAACGTGTACGCCGGCGGCGACGCCGTTACCGGCGCTGCTACCGTCATTCTGGCCATGGGCGCCGGCAAGACCGCTGCCAAGGCCATCGACGAGGCTTTCCAGAACAAGTAATTCTTTCCTCATAACGGACAGACACCCCGGAGCCGCGGCTCCGGGGTGTTTTTATTGCGTGGTGGAGTTGTTGTACATGGCTGCAGGAAGACTCAGACTTCCGCCAGATAATCCTCAATTTCTGCGCGCATTCCATAGAGAAATGCTTGCAGAGAGGCAAGGTCCTCGCTGGTAAAATCGCCCACAATGGTCAGCTCTGCAGTGCCGTCAAAGCTTGCGGCGCTCACCTGCACAGAGGGCTTTCTCTTCAATGGTCCGCCGAACAGTCCCTTGATGGGCGTCAGTCCTCCCATGGAAAGGGGCGCGCAGGGAATGCTGCCCAGATTGGTAAGGCTCAGAGACATATGGCTGTAGACAACGTCCGCTGCCTGCAGCAAAATCCGCATGGGAAACGCCTTGGTTGCCATATGCAGCAAGGGGATTCCCTCCAGACCGGCCAGCGGATCGGCCTTTGCCGCGCTTGTCTGTGTGGCAATGCTACGTAGATCATCTGAAAAGCGATGCCCTTCGGAAACATCCAGGGTGGTGAACAATCCTCCGGACATATTCGACAGCCCCTCGGAGACGCCGTCCTTGCAATGCTGACGCAGGTCCACCATGGCTGAGATGCTTATTTCGCCCTGACGGTTGGTGGCCTTGGCAAAGGAACGGTAGCAGGCTGTTGTCAGTAGATCGTTGACCGTGGCGGACTGGGATTTCGCTTTCTGCCGGGCTGCGGCAAGCGTGTCTGCCGGAATGGTGCAATGCAGCATTCTGCGTATGCCGTGTGCGCTGGGTTCTTCAAACGGGTACTCCGTTTTCACACCGCTGTTGGGCGGCTTCATCAGGGAAGCAAGCTCCTTTTTGCTGAGCTCATTGTATGCGCATGTGGCGGAACGATTGCCGTTTTTCAGGATCAGACTTTCTGTAGTGCCTGTCTCTTCAATCAGGCGGTAGGCTTCCGCCAGCTTGTTCAAAAGGTATTTTCCGTCGCTGCCGTCCACAACCAGATGGCTGATTCGTACCACGACTGCGCAGCTGTCGCTGCCGTTGATCTGTGTGACCTGCAGCTGGCATTTTGCCTTATGCTCCACCGGCTGCAGCGCAAGGCTTGCGGCAGGTTTCATGGGATCGCCGTCGCACTCTGCCAGTGTGAAATAGTCGGAGGCCTCATACCCGGCATTGACCCGCCAATGTGCAAAACGGCTTTTCGCAATGAAGGAGGCGTGCAATACGTCAACGCTGTCGATAACAGCTTGCGCGGCAGCACACAGCGCTACCGAATCCAGAAATCCGGGATATTTCAGAATAAAGCGGATGGTGGTGTCGTTGTACTTGTGGGCGAGGTATTGCATGCGTTCGCCCACACCCGCCGAAACGGTTTTTGTCATTATTGCCTCCGTTCACGTGTGGTTCGTTTGATGTTCTGTCATGAAAAGCAATCGGGGATCCCGTACCATTATTTGAGGTATTTGTCCAGCCAGGCGAGGATCTCCTCCATGCGGCGGATGCGGTTGCGGGGCTTGCCGGAGCGGGAAAGCTCGTGGTTTTCGCCGTGGAACAGCACCATCCGGGCGTCGCAGCCGCTGTTTTTCAGAGCGGTGAACATGGACATGCCCTCGCCCAAGGGACAGCGGTAGTCCTGATAGGAGTGGATAAAGAGGGTGGGCGTGGTGCACCGGGGCGCATACTTCAGGGGCGAGAGCG
>JAFXFR010000025.1 GCA_017513475.1 Clostridia bacterium | reverse complement strand
CGGCTTCCAGCCCGATCAGGTGCAGGACTTCTACCCCACGCCGGGCACGCTGTCCACCTGCATGTTCTACACCGGGCTTGATCCCCGCACGATGAAGCCGGTCTTTGTCGCCCGTTCCCCGGAGGACAAAGCCATGCAGCGTGCACTGATGCAGTTCGGCAATCCTCGCAATCACGATCTGGTTCGCAAGGCCCTTCGGCTTGCTGGCCGGGAGGATCTCATCGGCCGTGACCGGGAGTGCCTGGTACCGCCGGAGCGCGACCCCGTGCGAGACGCCCGCCGCGCCTCCGCAAAGCGTGACAACCCCGCTCACGAGCGTAAGGCCATCCGCCATGCAGACAAACAGCCTCAAAAGCCCCGCCGCCATGGCCGGGACGAAGGTCAACAGGGACGCAGAACCAGAAAGTAAAGAAAAACGCAGGCCCACTATGGGTCTGCGTTTTCTCATCAGCAAATGGCGTTGATCACTTCCGCCAATTCCTCCACGCGAAGAATCTCGATGGTGCCGTAGGGCGCATCCAGCAGCACCTCCACCGCACGGCGGTACTTCTCCAGCGTCGTCACGAGCACCATCTGATCGATCCGCCCGCTTGTCAGCAGGGAATCATTCAGCTGCGCCGCGATTGCCATCCAGCAATGGTTGACAATGTTCAGCACCACCCGCTCAATGTCCTTCACCATGGGGAACACGGCCTGCTTTGCCGCCGCAGCCTCCACCTCCGCTTGCAAAAGCGGCAGGAACTGTGCTTCCAGAGCGTCCTGATATGTCATGGCAATGGCGCGGCCTTCCGGCTTTGCGATCACTGGCAGCAGCAAACCGACGAATTCATCCTCGTCCCGGCGCAAAGGCATAAACCCATACAGCACCGCATTGATGCGCCCCACAGGGGATTCCGCGGTCTTCACCCTTTCCGCAGCAAATGCAGCCGCACGCTGTGCGCGGCGGTCACAGAGCTCTGTCAGCACCTCTTCCTTACTGGTGAAGTGATGATAGAATCCGCCCTTGGAAAGACCTGCTGCGTCCAGAATATCCTGCACACTTGTCTTGTCGTAACCATACCGGCAGAACAGCCTTTCTGATTCATTCAGCAGTTGCTGCCGCTTCACATCGCCCTTACGCATCATTCCGGTCTCCTTGATCTAAATTCATGTATAGTATAGGCCAAAAGAGCCGATTTCGTCAAGAGAAACCTCGTTACCCTTGACGAAAGGTTTAGAATCAGCGATAATGATAAGGTATGAATTCTTCGAAGGGATGATGCTCATGAAGTTCCTGCATATTTCCGATCTGCATCTGGGACGTTTGCTGCACCGTTATTCACTCCAGGAAGAGCAGACGGAAATGCTGGAGCGCATCCGAATGATTGTCCGGGATGAAAATCCGGACGCCGTCCTGATCGCTGGGGACGTCTATGACCGCAGCATCCCGCCCGTATACGCCACCCAGCTTCTGGATCAGTTCCTTGCGTCTCTGACAAAGCTGACATCCGTATTCATGATCAGCGGAAATCATGATTCTGCCGAGCGTCTCTCCTTCCTTTCGGGCCCGCTGCAGGCAAGCCGACTGTATATTGCACCGGTCTGCCGGGGCAGCATCTCCCCCATCACCCTGACGGACAGCGACGGTCCCGTGGATATCTGGTTGCTGCCCTTTGTAAAGCCCGCTACCATCCGAGCGTATTTCCCCGAAGAAACGATTGACAGCACCAACGATGCCGTTTCCTGCATCCTTCGCAGCCTGCCCATTGATCCCGCCAGGCGGAATGTACTGGTAGCCCATCAGTTTGTTGCCGGCGGAAAAGCCAGCGGCTCAGAGGAAGCTGTCTCCTATGCTCCTCAGGACGTTTCCGTTGGCGGCAGCGACATGGTGGACGCCCGGATCTTCGCGCCCTTTGATTATGTCGCCCTCGGACACATCCACCGCGCCCAGAATGTGGGCAGCGAGCGCATCCGTTACTGCGGCACGCCCATGGCTTATGATTTTTCCGAGTGTGGGATGGAAAAAAGCATCACAATGGTTGACCTGGACGGCGAGCGTCACATTTCCCTGCGGACGATCCTTATCCCCGCGCCCCGCGAACTCGTCGAGCTGCGCGGAACCTTCGATGAACTGACCAGCGCTGCCGCCATCCGACAGGCGGATAAAGACGCTTACACACACGTCATCCTGACCGACGAAGTCCCTGTTCCCGACGTGATCAATCGTCTGCGTCAGGTATATCCTCGCCTGACACACCTGGATTGGGACAACCAGCGCACCCGCAGTCAGGATGACTTTACCGGCGTCAGCAACGTTGAAAAGCACACCCCCCTGTCCCTTTTCGGCGAATTCTTTCAGCGCATGAACGGCGCCGGGATGTCGCAGGAACAGGAAGACTATGTGAACGGACTGATCCACAGCATTTGGGAGGCCAAGCAATGAAACCGCTGAAATTGACCATGAGCGCCTTTGGCTCCTACGCCAGCGTGCAGGAGATCGATTTCCGAACCCTGGGCGACAGCGGACTCTACCTCATCTGCGGTGACACCGGTGCAGGAAAAACCACGATTTTTGACGCCATCGCCTATGCGCTGTACGATGCGCCATCCGGCGGCGGCGAGAGCAAGGCGGACGCCCTCCGCTCTGCAAAGATGCTGCGAAGCATGTATGCAGCCCCGGGCACGCCCACCTATGTGTCCCTCACTTTTTCACATCAGGGCAAGGAATACTCCATCCGACGCAATCCGGCGTACATGAGGCCGAGCCTGCGCGGCACAGGTATGGTAGAGGAGAAACCCTCCGCCGAGCTTACCCTTCCCGACGGCACCGTTCTGTCAGACAGAGGCGTCAACGAACGGCTTGTCGAACTCCTTGGCCTGAACCGCAATCAGTTCAAGCAGGTATCCATGATTGCCCAGGGCGAGTTCCGCGAGCTGCTCAAAGCAGATACGGACAAGCGCATCAAGCTCTTCCGGGAACTGTTTTCCACTGAGAACTTTTCGCATCTGCAGGATCGGCTTGCCCACGACGCCGCTGAACAGAAGCACATCTGCGATGAGCACCGGCGTGTTATCCGGGAGGCACTGAGAACGGTCACCGCTTCCATTGATGCAGATGCAGAGGCGCTTTCAGCCCTGCAGGATGATACGCTGCCGCCTTCTGTTGCCGATGCTCAGCTATCCGCGTACATCTCAGCCGACGAGGCCTCCGAAAGCAACATTCAATCACAGCTTTCCGCATTGGACGCGCAGCACACAAGGCTTGCCCAACAACATGAGATGGCGCTTCAGCGAAGGCAGCTGACAGATCATCTGGCACAGGCAGAGGAAGCTCAACGCGCTGCAGAAGCAGACCTCAAAACAGCACAGGAAGCCTTCGCCTCTGCAAAGAACCAGCAGGCAGACGCCGTAAGCTTCAACACAGAAGCCGCTGCCATCGCAGCCCACGCCCCGGAATATATCCGGCTCGACAACATCCAAAGGGAACGCCGTGAGCTGTCCGCACAGATGAAAAAGGACGAAAACGAGGCTTCCGGACTGGTGAAGGAGATCCAGGACCGGCAAGCAGCCCTGGAGCGCTGCAAAGCAGAGCAGAGTACACTTGCCGACTGCGCTGCTGAAGCAGAGCGTCAGAAGCAAGCGGCCGAGAACATCGAGCGCACCATGGATGACCTGGACGCACTTCTTGCCTGTTACAATGATCTTGTGGAAGCCCGTCGGACGCTGCAGGTACGCGTTGATCTTTGGCAGGCGTGCATTCATGCAACAACACAGGCCCAGACTGAATATCAGAGGCTGTCTGCTGCATGGATCAGCCAGCAGGCCGGACATCTTGCAAAGGACTGCCTCCATGCAGGTGAGCCTTGCCCTGTCTGCGGAAGTGTGGAGCATCCCGCCCCCGCCGTCCTTCCGGATTCAGCAGTGGATAAAGCGTCCGTCGAGGCAGCCGAATGCAACCGCGATGACGCACATCTCCGGGAAAGCACAGCCCGTACAGATTGCGACATCGCCCGTTCCAGAGTTGAACAGCTTGAAGCAAATGCAGCAGCCAGGGCCGCTCAGCTGGATATGCTGACACTGGATGAGATCCCGTCCGCAGCGGCAGCACAGGCAGATGCATTGCGTCAGCGTTTGCAGACAGCAAACAGTAATCTTCACGCCGCCGTAAAAGGAGCTGCCCGCTTTACACGTTTGCTGCGGGAGCTGCCCGAACTGGAAGCCGCGTTGGCTCGCCAGCAAAGCCGCCTCAACACCCTGACAACCTCACTTGCTGCCCAAAATGCCAGAGCAGCCTCCCTGGAGGTTCAAGCAGCCGAGCTTCTTGCTTCGCTCCCCTATCCGGATCAAAAGACTGCTGAAGCTATGATCATGCAGCTCCGGGAGCAGGCTGCCGCAATTGAGCAGGCGCTCACTGACGCCGACGCCGCATGCAGGCACGCTGCCGATGTTGCAACCACTCATCAGGGACAGGCAAAAGCCTACCGCAGCCAGCTGGCCGCCATGCCGGAATACAATACGGAACGCATCAGCGAGGAAATGGATGCAGTGGATATCCGCCGCAAAGCGCTGCAGCAAACCCAGCGTGATCTGATCGTCCGCTTGGGAAGAAACCGTCAGGCGCAGCAGCAGATTGCCGCTGCACGCACAGCGCTGCAGCAGGATGATATTCGCCTGTCCTGGCTGACCGAGCTTGCCCGGACTGCCAACGGCCGGCTGGAAGGCCGGGAAAAGGTCATGTTGGAAACCTATGTGCAGATGGCCTGTTTTGAGCGGATTCTGCACCATGCCAACCGTCGCCTGCGGATCATGAGCCGCGGACAGTACGAGCTGGTTCGTGCGGCAGCTGCTGACCGTCGCAGTCAAACCGGTCTGGAATTGAATGTCCACGATTATGTCAACGACACCGAGCGTCCGGTCGCCTCGCTCTCCGGCGGCGAAGCCTTCCTTGCCAGCCTTTCTCTCGCACTGGGTATGTCCGATGAGATTCAGGCACAGGAGGGCGGCATCGAACTGGACGTGCTCTTTGTTGACGAAGGCTTCGGTTCTCTGGATGAAGACCTGCTTCGCGTTGCCATCGGTACGCTCATGGAACTGAGCGAGAACCGACGTTTGGTCGGTCTGATCAGTCATGTTGCCGACTTGCGTGAGCGGATCGATCGAAAGATCATCGTCACCAAGGGTGCAGACTGCACAAGCCGTGCACGGATTGAGATGTAACATACCGGTAACATAAATTTCTGAGAAAGTTTATTTCAAATTCGGGAAGAAAACAGGAGGACAGATCGTTATATGGATGAACGAGACCATGTACGAAAGGAGGCCGGAGCCGTGGAGCAGGCACTCTACTGTCAGGACATACCCGCAGCTAATGCGCAGGATTTATCCGCCTATTACGGCGAACTATTTGAGCTCTACGCAACAGATGTGCTGCGAATGTGCTACTTCTACCTCGCTGACCGCGGAAAAGCCGAGGATGTTGTACAGGACGTCTTCGTCCGGCTGATGACCACCAATCCCGTGCTTCAGCCCGGCAAGGAAAAAGCGTGGCTGCTCAAGGTTGCGATGAACCGCTGCCGTGATCTGTGGCGCGGCGCGTGGCTTAAGCGCGTTGTGCTTGGCAGCCCGACCTTTGAGCTGATTCCCGCCCCGGATGAGTACAGCCAGATCGGCGACCGTCAGGAGATGATGGACGCCATCAACAAGCTTCCCGTCATGTTCAAGGAAGTGATTCTGCTGCACTATTACCAGGGCTACAGTATCTCCGATATCTCGGAGATGATGGATTTACCCGAGGGTACGATCTCATCACGGCTATCCCGTGCCCGCAAAAAGCTTGAAGAAGTGATGTTGAAAGGAGGCGAGGAACAGTGAAGCAGGAAAAGCATATCGATATCGAGGCAATGCTGCATGATCTGCCTCAGGAAGCCAACAAGGCCATGGGCGGCCTGGAGGCCACGCCGTTCCTCAAAGCGCGCATCAACCGCGCTGTAAACGCTCAAAAGCAGGAGAAAGCACCCATTACACTACCCAAATGGGCCCCTGCACTGTGCTGCGCCGCCCTGGTATTGGTGCTGGTCGCTGTCTTTGTCCCTATGAATGGCGCGCAGCCCGGTGTGCTGATCAATTCCGCGCCCCTGGGCAGTCCCACCCCTGTACCGACCCATGCCCGCACTGCCGATCTCAATGGCGGCACTGTATTCATCAGCAACAGCTCCTCCAAACCCGGCTATCGCAACATCTGGTCTGATGTGAAGGGCGGCTCCTTCCCTCTGATCGGCATCAACGGCAAGTATTACCGCATGCTGACCAATCCTGCCGCGCTGGACAGGTCGCTGCTGGGGGTACAGGTCGCTACCATTTCCGAGTACACCACCGAGCCTTCCCTTTCCGGTACGGATGCAGTGCTGTCCAACGCAGCAACTGCCGGCACCGCAGTCTACTCCCTGCAGGGAGTCTCTGCGGATACCCTGGTGGCTGCCGAGGTCAACGGACGGCTCCGTCTGTTCCAGCGTGTCAGCTTTAACGGCAACGCTCTGCGCGGCCGCGAGAAGCTTCAGAACACCCTGGATATCTCCGGCCGCGTGATCGGCATGGAGCTCTCCGGCGTTGGCACCGTTACCGATCCCAGCGCCTGTGAGGCACTGTTGTCCATCCTTCTGGATTGCGCAAGCTATGAGTCCAGCGGCAGCATTTCCTCCAAGCAGTCTTTGCTGATCGAACTGGACAACGGTCTGGTGCTCCAGCTGGCCGTCAAGGGCGATAATCTTGCCGCCTGCGGCGTGTGGAGCTGCCCCGAGTTCTTTGAGTCCTTTGCCGACTACCGCGACTGATCTGTTCGCCGCCCGTGCATTGCATGGGCGGTTTTTATTGACAAATGCGGCATAGTATGCAAGAATTGTAGCATCTCAATCGTTGTATTTTCAAGAATGCAAAGGATGTGACGCTGATGCACAAAGCATTTTCATTGCTGTTGATTATCTGCCTGCTCCTATCCGTGCTTCCTGCTGCGGCAGAAAGCCCGCCGGCAAGCACTCCGCTGCCCGGCTATACGCTTCGCCCTTCCGCAGATGAAGTAAGGGTCTACGCATCGATGAGTACCAAGGCGAACATCGTCGGATATATCATTCCCGGCGGCAATCAAACCGTCGAGGTGCTCCGAATAACCAAAGATTGGTGCTATGTAGCCTTCTCTTCCATCTATGGCACAGGTTACGGCTATATCCCCCTGTCGTGTTTTGAAGTAGCCGCGAAACCAACGCCCACTCCGCAGCCGCAAACTACCTACACACCAGGTACAGCAGCATGGATTGTCAATCTTCAGGAGGGATACAGGCTGAACCTGCGGGAGGCCCCCTCCGCGACAGCTGTATCCCTGGGCAAGTACTACACCGGTACGCCATTGATCCTGACCGGCCAGGCCAACAACGGTTATGTGCACGTTCTTCTCGGCGGCCTGGTGCTTGGCTGGCTTGACAGCCGCTTCATCACCACAGATCCCACCGCCTTTGTCCCTGAACTTCCCACTGTTGCCGTTGCCAATCAGGGCGGAACGATCCTGCGGGCCGGGCCCGGGACGGATCAGAACCGGCTTTCACGTTACCCCTTCGGCACAGCCGTCACCGTCCTGGGAATTTGCGCGGACGGCTGGTATCATGTCACAGTAAATGACCGAGGCGGTTACATGCATGAATCCATGCTGTCCGCCACATTCCCTTATCAATACGGTATGGAAAGCGATAATCCGACCATTTCGGATCAAACAACCGACCGCAATTCTGTTTTTTATATCAATACCCGCTCCAATAATGGCGTACTGAATCTACGTAAGTCGGCAAGTTCCAAGTCAAAATCCTTGGGTAAATTCTATACAGGAACCCCATTAACTGTCCTCAGCTACACCCGCAGCGGTTGGGCGTATGTTCGCATCGGGCAAACCGAAGGCTATATTGACGTTGATTACCTCTCCAATACCAAACCCACAAAGTATGGCGAAACACGCGTATTGCACAACAGCCACGCATCCGGTCTGAACCTGCGTAGCATGCCTTCCACCGGCGGTGAGATCCTCGCCTTTGCTCCCAACGGAAGCAGCGTGATCATTTTAGGTCAGCTCAGCGACGGCTGGTACTATGTAGATTACCAAGGAACAAAAGGTTATTTGTACGGCAACTACCTGGACTAACAAAATACAGCCCGGCCGGAATTCACATCACGATTCCGGCCGGGCTATATAATTCGGACTTTTTTTGCAATTACCTTCATACAGAATGACATGATAAAACGGCCGCTGTGTTGCCACAGCGGCCGCGATTATCTTATCAGACAATCAAGAAGGTGCAATTACTTCGCGTTGAAGGCATCGCACAGAGCCTGCCAAGCGGGCATGCCAGCCTCGATCAGCTCAGCGGGAGTGGAGGCGCCCATGGACCACAGCAGGGAGGAGCCCAGCACGTCGTTGGAGGTGCCCAGCAGAACAACCAGGTTGATCCAGCCGGCATCGCCCTGACGCAGCATAGCGTAGGTCTCGTCAACAGCGCGGTCGTCGGTGTAGTTGTACTTGTTGCCAATCCAAGCATCCTCGTCGTCGTAGCCGGGGGTGGGGTTGGTCCACAGGTCAATAATGAACATGATGTTGTTGACCTGCTCCTCGGTGTAAACGTTGGGGATCAGGTAGGTGTTCTCGGAGACGCCAGTCACGTACTTGTCGCCAGCGTTGGGAACGGGGAAGGCCACGCAGCCCCACTCGTCTTCCATGTCAGCCATTTCGGAGTTGTCGTTGAAGCCGCCGTAGGTCTGGTACATGTAGAAGCCGTAGAAGCCAGTCTTCCAAGCCTCCTTGTAGTAGTCCCAGTTGCCGCCTTCGGGCTGCTGGTAGAAGTAGGTCTGCCAGATGTAGCGGCCCCAGTTCAGGCCCTGCAGGGTGGCCTCAGAACCCATGGTGGGCTGCAGATTGCCGTCAGCGTCGAAATCGAAGTAGGTACCGCCATTGGTAGCAACGGCCATGTTGAACAGGTCGTTGTTGTCGCCGGTCATGCCCCAGATATCGATGATGCCGTCGTTGTCAACGTCCTTCTGGATCTGCTTCAGCATGCCTTCGAAGACGTCCCAGGTCCAGGTGCCTTCAGCCTGCATGTCGTAAATGGTGTTCCAGTCGATGCCAGCTTCTTCCAGCACGCGCTTGTT
Source organism: Clostridia bacterium (assembly GCA_017513475.1). Lineage (GTDB taxonomy): Bacteria > Bacillota > Clostridia > Christensenellales > Aristaeellaceae > UBA11524. The sequence continues at coordinate 4,770 of JAFXFR010000025.1, read as the reverse complement.
GAAGTACAGGCACTGACGGGGCTCGTGAGAACCAGTGGAGAAGCCGTAGGGCACGCCAGCCATGGTCCACATGCCGATGTTGGCAGCGTTCCACTTCTCGCCGGAGATGTCATAGGTGATGGGGGCAGCAACGCCGTTGGAAACCAGGGAGCCGACCTTGCCGGGCTCGATGATGTAGGCGCGCAGAGAGCCGTCGGGAGCGGAAACGAAGTTGATCATTTCCTCAGCACAGGTGCCCCAGTCGCCACCCTGCTTCTGGATGATGGTGCAGTTGTAGGTGGCCATGATCCAGTCGCGGTAGTCATACTGAGCCTGCTGCTCTTCGGTGGGTTCGGCAGCGCGAGCGCCGTCGCCAGACCAGTAGTCAAGGATGTAGATGGTGGCGCCGCCCAGATCGATGCCAGGAACGACCTCGGGGTAGCCTTCGGGGGCTTCAGCCATCGCGACGCTCGCCAGGAGCATCATGGCGGCCATAAGCAGGGCAACCAGTTTCTTCATAGTGGGTTCCTCCTTTTTTATTTCTATACAGGTGCTTCACCGAAGTGCAATCCACCCGTACAGTAACGATGCCATTTGTGACTTATGCCACAAGTACTCATACATTATACACCAGCATTAACCAAATAGCAAGATGTATATTGTTTATTTGTTGTTCTCTTTTGCTTATTCCTTGCTGCCGGTCATCGCCAGGGACTGAACGAAGGTCTTCTGCGTGAAGCAGTAGAGGATGATCAGCGGGATGCAGCAAATCAGCACGCCGATGGCGATCAGCTGCTGCTGACGGCCGTTGGGCACGATAACTGCCTTGGTCTGGTCCGCAGAGAAGTAACGGCTCATACGGGACACGATGGAAGACAGCTGCACGGAATACACATTGTAAGAGGACAGGAAGTTACGGCTGTAGAACAGGTCGGTCCACTGCCAAACGAAGGAGAACAGGAAGCAGCTGGCGATGGTGGGCATGGCGTCAGGCAGCATGATCTGCGTGAAGGTACGCAGGGTGCTGCAGCCATCCACGAAGGCAGCCTCTTCCAGGCTGTCAGGCACGTTCTTGAAGTACTGGCGCAGCATGTAGATGTACAGGCCGTTCTTCAAGCCCATGCAAGTCAGGCTCATCATGGCGTAGGGCAGGATGGACGTACGCAGGTTGATGGGCTTGCCGTTGTTGAACAGTCTTACCAGGCCGAAGAGGTCAAAGTTGGCGAAGTACATGTACAGCGAGGTCTGGATGGTCGTGGGGGGCACGATGATCAGCAGAACCACGCAGGCAAACCAGAACTTCTTCAGCGGGAACTCGTAACGGGCAAAACCGTAGGCAACAAACGTACAGGCAACGACCTGCAGCACGGACACCAGAAGCGAGATCCACAGCGTATTGATCATGGACTTCGGGAAGCCGGTCAGGTTGAACACATGCTGGTAGGCCTCCGTCGTCAGGTGGCGGGGCACCAGAACGATGGTGGAGTCATACAGGTCCTTCTCCTCCATGAAGCCGGTAGAGAAGCGGAGCAGCATGGGCTGGATGATCATGAAGCACAGGCCGAACAGCAGCAGTGCACGGACGATGGAGACCGTCTTGCTCATGATCTCACGCTTAAGCAGGTAACCCTCACTACGGCGGTTTCTATCCCAGAAGCTTTTATTCTTGCCAATGAAGACAGTATTCTTTTTACTCATAAGACTTCACCGCCTTGGAGATGATGAACGAGCTGATGCCGATAAATGCGATGGCAATCGCGAAGTAGATCCAGCTCATTGCGGCAGAGATGCCGAACTTGAAGTCCTGGTAGGTGATATCGTAGATCAGCTCCATAACCTTGTTATCGTTCTTCATGAAGAAGTCGATAATGGTATAGATGCAGTTGACCAGCAGCAGGGGGCTGACCATCGGGAAGGTGATCTTCCAGAAGGATTCCCAGGCAGAGCAGCCTTCCACGTCGGCCGCCTCGTACAGAGAGGGAGAGATGGACTGCAGACCGGACAGGAACACGATGATCTGAATACCGGACGCCATGACGATATCGTAGATGGAATCGATCATGGTAAAGATGACTTCGAAGACCTGGCCGCCAACACCGGACACCTTGAGCAGATCCTCCAGTGCCTGGGAGATGCTCACGCCGGAGGAGCCTTCCACAGCTTCCGCCATGCCAGCCATCATGTCGTAGAACTCGTTCTCATGCTCAATGCCGGGCAGAACGCCGGAAGAGAGGATGACGGGCAGGAAGAAGATCGCACGGCAGACCGTACGGCCCTTGAAGTCCTGGTTCAGGATGACCGCAACCACGAAGCTGAGCACCAGCGTCGCGATGGTGTTGATGACCATCTGACCCGCTTCTTCCACCAGCAGGGTGTTGAACTCAGGGTCAACCATCAGCGCATGCTTGTAGTTGTTGATGCCCACGAAGGTCTTGGCATAACCCTCGCCGGGGATCAGCGTAACATCGTTGAAGGAGAAGATGAGGGACTCCACCAGCGGGATGCACATGAAAACCAGGAAGCCGATGATAAAAGGCAGGATGAACAGGGTACCGGTACGTGCATTGCGGGCACGCATGGTTTTGAAGGTCGCATTACCGGGGATGTAAGTCTGAATGGCTTCGACGATACCGTCGTACCAATGCTCGCGCGGCGCGCTCATATTCGCCATTGATTACTGCCCCCTTTCCACGGTGTAATCACGGGCAGGCACAACCACGCCGTCAATGGTGTAGTCTTCGCTGCCGTAGTTAACGTATACCTTGGTGCCATCCTCATAGCCGGTAACCACAACATCACCGTTCAGCCACTCGTGGGAGACGATGCGCTGCTGGTTCAGGCCTTCCATGCTCGTCTGGTAATCACAAACCAGCTTACCAGCCATCTCGGCCCAGGAGTCGTAGCCTGCGCCGTAGAAGTTGGAATGATAGGTGTCCTGCAGGATTTCAGCGTCCTCAGCCATGAAGGTGAAGTTCAGGCCGGCGCCGTATTCCACGCAGCGCAGATACTCCTGCATGTAGTCGCCGGCAAGATTGATGGGTTCGCCGGTGTAATCCTTCATGCCGTGGAGTGCAATCTGATAGAAGGGCACGGACCGATCGATGATCGCGTACTTACTGCCGACCAGATCCATGTCGGTCACGATCTGGGCATAGGGCACAGCGTAGTCGTTGCCCATGCGGATCATAACCTTCTGGCCCTTTGCGTTGGCATCCTTCAGGGTCTGGACGTTCATGTCCTTCACGTCCTCACGGGACACAGTCCCCTTGGGATTGTAGTCCGCGCTCAGCATGTAACCAATGTCACGGAAGGACACGCCGTAGGCGCCCGCACCTGCAAGCGTCTCGATCAGGTTGTCAGCATTGTCCTTGGCATAGCCGGGCTTGACCAGGTAGTAGCTGTCCATCCAGTCAGCGGGCTGATACTGAACCACGTCGAAGGGCAGCAGGACGATCTGCTCGCGGGTCGCGTAACGTGCTGCATGGTTGAAGGCAATAAAGCCATCCAACATGTTGCTGTCATAGGCGAAGCAGTTAATGCCGTCGAAGTAAATCGGGACATTCATCTCATTGGCCGCAGCGATCAGGTCCTTCATGCCGTTCTTGCCGCCCAGCTGACGGACAGCCTTGACATTCGTCATGACCTGCTGGGTAACGCCGCCGTTGGCCCAACCGGCGTAGCGGACGTTCAGGTTGCGCACTCCCCTGCCGGTCATATCCTTGATGATGCCCTCGGCCTCGTCAAAGGTAGTCGTGGCAACAACAGATTCGATCGGCAGACCGAACTTGACCACAGTCTTGTCAATGGCGCCAACCAGCTCGACGCTGACAGCGGGCACCTCAGAGGAGGTAGACTGAGCCATTTCCGGATAACGGTTGCGCAGATAGGTACCATATTCGTTGGCCATATCCACGTAACTGCCGGTATCCAGGAAGCGGTACCGATGCACGATGGTATCATCGGGCACGTTCTTTTCGAACATGTACACCAGCTGTGCAGTCTTGGCAGACACGTTGTACTGCTCCGCATGGATCACGCTGTACTTGGCGCACATCCAGTTGTAGCTGTTGTAACGGCCGCTGATATCAGCCTGCACGCCGCCGTAGGACGTTGCGCCTTCCATGAAGCACAGGAACGCGCCGCCATTCTTGGCCATACCAAATACAGGGAAGCTCGCACGGGTCTCGCTGACCATGGAATTACGACGCACGCCGTAGTCCCATCCGTACAGATTCGCATAATAGCTGTTCTGCTGGAGCTTGCCGTTGTTGAAGTTGATGATCGCGCCGCCGCCTTCGGGGATGAGCATAAAGCCTTCATCCGCAGTGCCGGCAGCACCGAACATGGGCAGCGGAGTGACCGCGGTCATGGGGTACTCAGCCTTGTAGCGGATCTCGCTGTAAGGCACCTCCACCACCAGGTCGCCGCCTTCAAGACGGTAGATCAGGGTCACATTGAACACCGCACCGGAGTTATCGCGAGTGCCGGCAACATTCTGCTGGTCAATCTCGAAATCCTCCTGGGTGTAGCCGGCCTCAGCGAAGTATTCTTCGATCTTCGCCTTGCCGCTGGCCTTGGTATCGGCCTTCAGGATGTACAGGGGCTGTTCAAGGACGGTGGGGTACATGGCAATGATCTCGTCCTTGTTTTTCTTGCCATCCAGCTTGTCCGGCTCATACAGCGCGTAATTGCTCTTGAGCTTCTTCTGCGTGGACTTCTTCATCTTGCCGCAGAATTCGTCAAAGCGCTCCTTCGTGATTGCGGTGGGGATCAGGTAGATCTTCTCGATCT
>JAFXFR010000024.1 GCA_017513475.1 Clostridia bacterium | reverse complement strand
TCGTCATCAATGCCCAGAAGGTCGTCCTGACCGGCAAGAAGCTGGATCAGAAGATCTACTACAAGCACTCCGGTTACGTTGGTGGCCTGAAGGAAACCAAGTACCGCAAGCTGATGGCCGAGAAGCCCGAAGAGGCTCTGCGTCACGCCGTCGTGGGCATGCTGCCCAAGGGCCCCCTGGGCCGCCAGATGGCGAAGAAGCTGAAGATCTACGCCGGCGCCGAGCACGAGCATGCCGCTCAGAAGCCCGAAGTGCTGAGCCTGTAATTGAGCGGAAAGGAGTAACAAACAATGGCTAAGGTTTCTTACAATGCTGTTGGCCGTCGCAAGAAGGCCGTTGCCCGCGTCCGCCTGGTTGCCGGTGAGGGCAAGATCATCATCAACAAGCGTGATATCGATAACTACTTTGGTCTGGAGACCCTGAAGATGACCGTTCGTCAGCCCCTGGTGCTGACCAACACCACTTCCTTTGACATTCTGGTGAATGTCTGCGGTGGTGGCGTGACCGGTCAGGCTGGCGCTATCCGTCACGGCATCTCCCGTGCCCTGTGCAAGGCTGATCCCGAGCTGCGCGCTGCCCTGAAGAAGGCTGGCTTCCTGACCCGCGATCCTCGTATGAAGGAGCGCAAGAAGTACGGCCTGAAGGCTGCCCGTCGTGCGCCTCAGTTCTCCAAGCGCTAATTCCGGAAGGTCGGACAAATGTCCGACAAGCGACAGCGATTGCATGCAATCGCCGGGCGTAGCCCAGCACGGTGCTTGCACTGGGATGGGCCGATACAGGAAAATCAAGGCTTTCGAGATCATTCCCCTGTTCTTCGGAACGGGGGATTTTTTGTGTTTCAGGGAAGGTCGCTTGCGCTTATGTGCGGCAACGAAGAGCGGGGCATGTGGATCGATCGCAGTTGTGCTCTTATGATGTCGTTTCAGCCGGAGCAAGCACAACGCCAGGAACGGCGCGGTGAAAACCTGAAAACGATGGTCTGCAGGCAGGAAAACTCACTGCTTGCGCAGAATATTGTTATCAAAGCAACGGATTCCATTGACATACAGAAAGGCGGCTGCGGATTGATGAAGAAGTTATTTGCGTGGATGCTTGTGCTGGTGCTGTGCATCGGCCTGTTTCCGATGGAAGCGCACGCATACACTTGGCGTGATATGGTCGGCACATGGGAATTGCAAAATTTTGTCGTCAGGGGAACGACTTTTGCGGCATCGAAACTCGGCGATGATGTGACGTTTGTTGTCCATAGCGATGGTACTGCTGTTCTTCGTACCGGAGATGAGATGATTGGCGGTAAGCTGGAGCAGCGTTACGGTTGGATCGGCGATGAATACACTTATGGTGTATTTATGTATCAAACAGATGGCCATTATGGCGGACTTTGGCTCGATAATCAGGGCCGAATTCATTATGAGCTGTATGTGCCGGGAGCTGAAGAAACGTTTGAACTGCGTTTGCGGCCTGCCAGCGCAATTTTGGCTCCTTATTCAATCCAGAAACTTGCTGGTACATGGTATGTTCAGAAAGCGGAACCTCTCTATAAGGGGGGGTACGTACCGCCGAAGGCAAGCAAGATGACGATGACCATTTATAAGGATGGATACGCTCTGATTGATGGTGGCGCGACTTTGGGTGTGTCGTGGCTGGATGGCAGCGCTGGCCGTCTCGTGATATATGATGCGAGCGGCACTAGGCAATATGTTACGATCAATAGCGACGGAACAATAACCATCAGTATGAAGTATGAGAACTACAACATCAGGTTGACGTTCCAGGATACTAAGCCCGTGGCAACGCCTAAGCCGACTGCCACGCCGAAGCTGACGGCTACGCCCAAGCCGACGGCTACACCCAAGCCGACCGATAAACCGGCGGCTCAGCAGAGCGTCTGCGATACCTGCGATGGCAAGGGGACGATGAAATCCCGGTGTCCGCACTGCGATGGCCGCAGCGTAGCTTTCAGCGCGTGTCCCGCATGTGCAGGCGGAGCTGAGTGCGGCAGCTGCTACAGCGGATGGATTGTCGTCGATTGCAGCCAGTGTAACGCAAAGGGCTATGTGACCGAAACTTGCTGGTCGTGTAAAGGCGCGGGGGTTCGGGTTAATGCCGGACAGGATGCTCCCCAGGAGAATGGGGTGACGACGGAGCCCAAAACCAGCAGTTCCGCGGGGGATGAGCTCGCCAACGCGGTTGTGGGCGACTACATCACCTTTGGCGCTTATGAACAGGACAACGACACGTCCAACGGCAAAGAACCCATAGAGTGGCTGGTGCTGGCCAAAGAGAATGGCCGACTTCTGGTGGTAAGCAGGTATGCACTGGATAGTCAGCCTTACCATGCAACCAGTTCCGACGTGACGTGGGAGACCTGCACGCTGCGTACGTGGCTGAACAAGGACTTCTATATTACGGCGTTCAAAAGCACAGAACAAGCAAGGATACCCTCGGTGCTCATTGTGACTGATAAGGTGGATCCCAGTGGGACGGCCGATCCGGGGAAGTCTGCGGTGGATAAAGTCTTTCTGCTGAGCGGCACGGAATTCCAACGGTACTTTACTTCCGATGCGTCCGGAGACTGTCAGTTGACGGCTTATGCAAAGGCACAGGGGGCTTATTCAACAAACAACGATAAGGGATACTGGTGGCTGCGCTCCCCGGGTTTGCGGTCTCAGCGTAAAGCCGCATATGTAGATGGTGAAGGCAGCCTGGTGGAATCGGGCATCAGTGCGCGGTATGACAAGTATGTCATTCGCCCTGCCATGTGGATCGAACTGGATCCCTAATTCTGTAATCCCAAAGGACGGCTCCCGCGACGACAAGTCGTGGGAGCCGTATTCATTCCGTTTTTTTCGGATGTCCGCAATGCAGCCGGTGACAGCGATCGGGAGACATTCAACGGTTGACGGAGCCAGCCATGCGGCGGTATGTGTGGCGGATGCCCCGGATGGCAATGGAGTAAGCCTGGATGTTCTCAGGCAGCGAAATGCCGCCGTAGCCCGCATCGCCCAGGTGGTGGATGTCGGTGCCTGTCATCTTGCACATCAGGGCGATCTGCCGGATGGTGGCTACGTCCGCACCTTCCTGGGACGTGCCGATGGCAGTGATCGTCAGGCAGCCCAGGCTGTGCGCATGGCGGACAAGCTGCCGGATGTACTCTACGGTGATGCCCGGAACGGTGCCGGGGGCGGGGAGGAGAATGATATCTGCACCGGCATCGGCAAAGGCGGTGATATCATCCTCGGTGATGATTTTTTCGGCGCCTTCGGTCAGGATGCCGGAAGCGTGCATCTTGCCTGCTGCGAGGATCAGCCGGTCGCCCAGTTCCTGCTTGAAAAGCCGCAGGGTCTGTTCAATGGCGGCGTTGGTCACACCGATGCCGGGATTGCCCGTCAGCAGGATAAGATTGACGCCCATGTCGGCAGCTTTCTGCGCGTTTTCCAGCGTGGCCTTCCGCCCGCCGGTCATGGCCCACATGTTGTCTTCCGGATCCTCGGAAGACAGCACCTGCTCCACAGGCTCCAGGTTGATGCCGATGGGACGTCCGGTCAGCTCCTTGAGCTTGCGGATGACCTGGTCCGGCGCGACCTTGGGCAACCCATGGATACAGGGTTTCTGCACATCGAACATGTTCAGCAGCAGAATGTCCGCGCCCATGGCTGCGGCGAACTCTGCATTTGTGATATCACCCAGCATGGGCGTAATAGCGCCGATCGTCTCGCAGATAATGGTTCGGCCTTCGCTGCCGGCGATGGCATCCAGCAGATCCTGTGGGGAAATAGAACGGAAATCAGAACTTTGACAGTCCAGAATACGCTTCATATTTCTTCCTCCTTTCTATATCAGTATATCACAAGATGCTGACTTTGTATACAAGTTGATTGCTTGTATACAAATTTGTCCGAATTTGATGAAAAGACGAAAAAACAGAAAATTTGTCTTATTTTTTTACCAAATAGCCACCTTTTCGATTGACAACATGGGGTATTTCTGTTACTCTATATGTACAGTACTGCCGTGCGAATATCACCATATCTTGGGATACCTGCGGCATTGGAAAGGTCGTAATGAATATGGGTATTTTCTCGAAGCTGTTTGGTAAGAAATTGGATGAATTCTGTGCGCCCATGGCCGGTAAGGCTGTGGCGATCAGTGAAGTACCTGACCCCACTTTTGCTGAAGGCATGCTGGGCAACGGCATCGCGATCGAGCCCAGCGAGGGTAAGGTCTATGCTCCGTGTGATGCTACGGTTGATATGATGTTTGCTACCGGCCATGCTGTCAGCCTGGTGGCTGAAACCGGCGCGGAGATCCTGATCCACGTGGGCCTGGAGACCGTCGGCCTGGAGGGCAAGCCCTTCACTGTGCATGTGAAGGACGGCGACAAGGTCAAGAAGGGTCAGCTGCTGATCGAGGCGGATCTGGATGCCATCAAGGCTGCCGGCCTGCCCATCATTACCCCCATGGTGATCTGCAACACTGATGCTTATCCCACTTTCAATACCCATGTTGGCAAGGCTGTGACCAATGCCGATGTGGTAATCGAACTGGGCAAGTAAGGAGCGTCCTATGAAGAAAGGTATTGGTTTGCCGGTATTTCCCGGCGTAGCCATCGGTCCTGCGGTGGTGTACCGCAAGGCCCAGCGCACACTGCCGGTTTCTTCCGGGGATCCTGCGGTGGAGAAGGCCAAGTTCGCTGCAGCGCTGGAGACTGCCCGTGAGCAGCTGACCGCCCTGTTTGAGAAGGCCAAGGTTGAGATCGGCGAAGAGCAGGCCGCGATCGTGGAAGTGCAGCTGCTGATGCTGGACGATCTGGACTACCTGGACGGCGTCAACATGGCCATCGAAGATGGCGCTGCGGCTGCCATTGCAGCGCTGGATACGGGCGAATCCTTTGCGCAGATCTTCGCTGCCATGGATGACGAGTATATGAACGCCCGCAGCGCCGACATCCGGGATATGTCCCACCGGCTGTACGATATTCTCTGCGGCAACACCGGCTTCCAGCTGCCGGAGGGTTCCTTCCTGCTGGTCGCCGAGGATCTCGCTCCCAGCGAGACCATTCAGCTGCCCCGCGAGCGGATTATGGCCTTTGTCACCCGCCAGGGCTCTTCCTCCAGCCATACCGCGATTCTGGCAAGAACGCTGAACATTCCGTCTCTGGTGCAGTCTGACATTACCTTTGATGCGGCTGATGACTGCCAGATTCTGGCGGTGGACGGCTTTACCGGTACCTGGTACGCCGATCCCGATGAGGAAACACTGGCCATGCTGCGCGTCAAGCAGGCGGAAGCGGCTGAAGCCCGCAATGCGCTGGAGGCCTTCCGCGGCAAGGAGAGCATCACCAAATCCGGCAAGAAGGTGCTGCTGGTGGCAAACATCGGCTGCCCCGAGGACGCTGTGGATGCCCTCAAGGCAGATGCTGAGGGCGTTGGCCTGATGCGCAGCGAGTTCCTCTACCTGGGCCGTGATTCCCTGCCCACCGAGGAAGAACTGTACGAAGCCTACAAGAAGGTCGCCGAGACCATGGCGCACCGTCCTGTGGTTATCCGCACGCTGGATATCGGCGCGGACAAGCAGGTCAGCTACCTGGGTCTTGAGGCCGAGGAGAATCCTGCCCTGGGTCTGCGCGGCCTGCGTATCTGCCTGACCAACGAGGAAATTTTCCGGCCCCAGCTGCGCGCCATTTACCGTGCGTCCGCCTACGGCAATCTGCATGTGATGTTCCCGATGGTTGCTTCCGTCTGGGAGCTGAAGGCTGCCAAGGCGCTGTGCGCGCGCGTCCGCAAGGAACTGGAGGAAGAGGGCTATCCCACCAAGGACGTGCCCATCGGCGTGATGGTGGAGACCCCCGCCGCCGCTGTGCTGGCCAATGAGCTGGCCAAGGAAGCCGCCTTCTTCTCCGTGGGCACAAACGATCTGACCCAGTACACCCTGGCGGTGGATCGCCAGAACGCCAAGCTGGGCGAGTTCTACGATCCCTACCATCCTGCGCTGATGGCGCTGCTGGCCCATATCGCCAAGGCCGCCAACGACAACGGCATTTGGGCGGGCATCTGCGGCGAGCTGGGCGCTGATCCCAAGATGCAGGAGAAGTTCATCGAGATGGGCTATTCTGAGCTGAGCATGGCCGCGGGGCGCATCCTGGAATCCAGGAAGCTGGTCTGTGAGTCCAATGTTTAACTATATATCACGAAAGTGAGGTAGATTCCAATGAAAGAGATCAAGCACGTCATTAACGATCCCCTGGGCATGCATGCCCGTCCCGCCGGCATGCTGGTGAAGGCGGTTGCGCCCTTTGCTTCCAAGATCACCGTGACCGCCCCCACCGGCACTGCCGACGCAAAGCGCCTGATGGCCCTGATGCGCCTGGCTGCCAAGCAGGGTATGGAACTGACCATCACCATCGAAGGCGCTGACGAAGAGAAGGCCGCTGCCGAGCTGCAGGCTTTCCTCACCGCGAATCTGTAAGTTCCATCCTATTGTTCCTGGGAATGAGGCCTGATTATCACAGATCGGGCTGAATCCCACCCAACACTGGTACACGGCTGTCGTGGGCCGACAGCTCTGTATAGAGAGACACAAGAGAATATTTTAGGAGGTTCATCACTATGATGAAGAAGCTTCAGAAGCTGGGCTCTGCCCTGATGCTTCCTGTTGCGGTTCTGCCAATCGCTGGCATCCTGATGGGTCTGGGCTACGTGCTCTGCCCCGCTTTCATGATGGGCGCTGAATGGGCTGCCAGCCTGGGTCACGCTACTTCCGGCGTTGCTCACACAATCGGCTGGTTGATGATCACCGCCGGTAATGCTCTGATCGGCGCCATGGCTGAGCTGTTCGTGCTGGGCGTGTCCATTGGCCTGGCCAAGGACAACAACGGCACCGC
>JAFXFR010000023.1 GCA_017513475.1 Clostridia bacterium | reverse complement strand
GAGCCTCCTTTGCAGCGCAGCGTTGATCGGGTTGATAGCGTGCATCATCCTCCGTCAGCCGAAAATGGCTCATCCGCCGATGAAGAAGGCGGACGGGCTGATCGCCGCCGCGGCGCTCATCGTGCTGACGGCACTGTACTTACTCTGATACCGGAGGGATACCATGATTCTCCTTTCCCTGCAGGGCGTCCAGAAGAGTTTCGGCACCAATGAGGTGCTGCGCGACGCCTCCCTTGTCCTCCAGGACGGCCAGCGTATGGGCCTGGTGGGCGTGAATGGCTGCGGCAAGTCCACGCTGATGAAGATCATCGCCGGCGTGGAAACCTCCGACGGCGGCACGATCACCATGCAGAAGGGCCTCCGCCTGGGGTATCTTGCCCAGCAGGGCGAGGTAGGCGAGGACCGCACCGTGCTAGAGGAGCTCGAATCTGTCTTCGAGCCGGTGGTGGAAATGGAAAAGCAGCTCCGCCGCATGGAGGAGCAGATGGCCGAGTGCGGCGATGACATGACCCGCCTCAGCCGCCTGGGCAGCCAGTACGATGCGCTGACGCTGGAGTTCGAGCGCCGCAACGGCTACGGCTGGAAATCCACCGTGCAGGGCGTGCTGGCGGGTCTTGGCTTCCGCAAGGAGCAGCAGAATCAGCTGGCGAGTCTTCTTTCCGGCGGCGAGCGCACCCGGCTGTGCCTGGGCCGCATGCTGCTGACCGAGCCCGACCTGCTCCTGCTGGACGAGCCCACCAACCACCTCGACCTCAAGTCCATCGCCTGGCTGGAGGAATACCTGCGCACCTACAAGGGCGCGGTGCTGCTCATCAGCCATGACCGCTACTTCATGGATCACGTCTGCGACCGGATGTGCGAGCTCCTTTTGGGAACCACCGAGTGCTACGACGGCAACTATACATCTTATATGGCCCAGCGCACGGAGCGCTTCGAGATCCGCATGAAGGCCTACGAGCTTCAGCAGAAGGAGATCGCCCGGCAGGAGGCCATCATCGCCAGGTACCGCCAGTTCAACCGGGAGAAGTCCATCAAGCTGGCCGAGAGCCGCGAGAAGCGGCTGGAAAAGATCGAGCGCCTGGAAAAGCCCCAGGACGAAAGTGCCATCCGCTTCCGCTTCGAAACCCGCCGCCGCACCGGCGACGACGTGCTGATGATCGACGAGCTGTCGAAGGGCTTCGACGGCCGGACGCTGTTTGAGCATGTGAAGATGCACGTCCGCGCGGGCGACCGCATCGCCATCATTGGTGACAACGGCGTGGGCAAATCGACGCTGTTCAAGTGCATCGTGGGCGAGCAGAAGCAGGATGCGGGTACGATCCGCTTCGGCGCGGGCGTGGATCTGGGCTATTACGACCAGCACCAGGCCCATCTGCATGAGGAAAAGACTGTGCTGGACGAGGTCTGGGACGATTTCTTCCGCCTGGATCAGACCGAGGTGCGCGGCGCGCTGGGCCTCTTCCTCTTCACGGGGGATGAGGTGCTCATGCCCATCAGCACCCTCTCCGGCGGCGAAAAGGGCCGCGTGGCGCTGACCAAGCTCATGCTCCGCAAGGACAACGTCCTCCTGCTGGACGAGCCCACCAACCACCTCGATATGGACTCCCGCGAGGTGCTGGAGGATGCGTTGGAGAATTTCCCCGGCACGATCCTGGCCATCAGCCACGACCGCTACTTCATCAACCGCTTTGCGGACAAGGTCTGCGTGCTGGAAACCGACGGCGTGAAGGAGTACCTGGGTAATTACGACGACTATTTTGAGAAGATCAACCGCGAGCAGGCCCCTGACAGTGAGTACGCCGGTATGACCCGCACCGCGATGGAGAAGGAGAAGCGCAAGTCCCGCGAGGAGGAAAAGCGCCTCAAGGAACGCAAACTCGCCCTGCAAAACGCGGAAAAGGCCATCGCCGCGGCGGAGGATGAGGCGGCAGACCTGGAAATGCAGCTGGCGGATCCGGCGACTTATGCCGATCCGGACAAGGCTGCGGCCCTCGCGAAGGCTTATCAGCTGAAGAAAGAGGAGATCGACCGCCTGTATGCCGAATGGGAAGCCATGGAGGCGGAGGGATAATTCGGATATTCTGCACCTGACCGAACGGTCGGGTGCTTTTTTGTGCAATCGGGGAGTAGAACACGGTAATCGGCGTATCTAATTGTTCGAAAAATGGGGCTGGAATCGGTTTTGATATAGATACACCCATAAACGTGTGTATAAAAATAATGTCAAATGCAGTGATATCAAGGGATTGACAAATGGGAGTGAGCAAAATGAAAATCTGGCCCGTAAGGAAAGCGTTTACATGCGCAAATATAGACACGCCGGAAACCGTGTATAAATGCAAAACTGGCAAAGTCAAGGAAAACGCGCATTTTGCAGGGGTGGTGGGCAAAATATCTTGAAAATTTCTTGAAAAAACTTTGAAAAACCCCTTGATTTATTCTGAGACATACTGTATAATGTGTCTGTTGTCTGTTTAGGGATGAAGTGGTAAGTTGCCGCCAGGCCAGGCGGGTAATTATCATGGACCAGCCCGTCAATCGGGCGACGGACTTGCGGCGCGACGGGGCTTGCACCTGCAGTGAGCAACGTGACGGCGCCAGCGAGACGAAACTAGGAGGTAAATCAATGGCCATCCAGAAGATCCGCATCAAGCTCAAGAGCTATGAGCACACCCTGATCGACCAGTCCGCTGAGCGG